>JAYKIB010000145.1:0-2542 GCA_035285005.1 Prochlorothrix sp. | reverse complement strand
GCCGCCCAACCCAAACCCTTAATTCTTGCGTGGACTGTCTCCCAAAAAGTTGGATTAATCGAGGTGCCCGATAGCAAGCTTGCGGCATTCAGAGGGCACCTAGCCGCCGGTTTCCATGAGCACCTCCTCAAAGGCCATATCCGCCGCTGCCAACACAAATAATGTGGTTGGGAGCCCCGTGGCTAAACTCTGGAGGTTTTCGTAGTAGTCCCGGAATCGATCGCCGGGAGTGGCCATACCCAACAGGACTAAATCGGCATCCTGGGACGATTCATGGAGAATATCGCGGAACGGTCGGCCCTGGGCCACCAGAACCTCAGGGCTGGCCCCAATACGCAACTGGTTAACCAAATCCTGAAGATTGGCCAAGGTTGCCTGGGCCGCAGTTTCCGTCGGGGCCACCAACTTCAGCCGCACCTCTGCCCCCGACCACTCCAGATTACTCCGCAGCAGATACGCCAAAATCAGCATCAGCCCTCCATTGGACTGCAACCCGCCCCACCACACATCCACATAGCGCTTACGACCAAAGCCGCACCCCTGGCGATCGCGCCACACCACCACACTGCGCTTTGCCTGGTGAAATGCCTCAATCATTTGGCAAAACTGCTCTCGGTGCCCAGGCTCCTCACTATCACCTAAAATCACAGTGTTGGGGGCGAGGGGTCCGAATCCGTAGGTTTCCACCAGTTGCACAGCCCCCCGAAAGGGATCCGCCGATCGCACCAAACGCACGAGCCCCTGCACTCCCCGTTTCTCCAAATACTCTTGAATTGTGCCCTCTAGGGCCTGCTGTCGTGCCGTATCGTAGCTTGCTTCAGGCAGCACACTAGACACTGTAATGACCCCCCGGTTGTGGGTGAGGGTTTGGGCCAACTCAATGAGATGCCAGCGTTTTGTGGGGGCACCGGAGAGGACTAAAATAGAAGGCCGCCAGTTTTTAGGGTCTGGGGGCTGGTTAACCAGTTGTAAAATCGCAAATTGGGCTAGTTCTCGCCAGATCCCTTCCCGCACATCACCCCAGGTTCCTTGGAGTTGCTGCCGTTCTAGGAGTAGATAGACCCCCACGACGATCGCCGCCGCCACCAGAGTGGCCACAGGGTTAATCAGAAACATCGTGATTAAGCAGCCCACTGCGCCGAGGAGGGATAGGAACCAGGGTACCTGGAAGGTGGGACGAAAGGAGGGACTCTGGAGAAAGCGCTCAATCCCCGCCGATACATTCAGTACAAAGTAGGTGGTCAGGAAAAACATACTGAGAACCGGCGCAATTTGGTTTAGGTCTCCCAAAATAATCGCCAGCAGGGAAACCCCCATGGTCAAAACCGTCGCAAGGCGGGGTTCCTGATCCGGACCACTCCCTCGCCCCACCCACCGTAACCACCGGGGCAATACTCCATCATGGGCGAGGGCTTGGAGAACCCGAGGTGCTCCCAAAATACTGCCAATGGCACTGGATAGGGTTGCGCCCCAGATTCCAGCTAAAATCGCCGGTCCCCATAGGGCGCTCTGCTGCATGAGCAAGGGATTCCCAATCAGCATTGCCTGATCGCCCCGTGAGGCCAGCAGTAGCGGTAGCATCATATAGATGACATAGCCCGTTGCCACAGCGGCTAAGGTGCCTTTGGGAATCGCTTTTGAGGGCTCTGCAAGGTCACCCGAGAGACCCACCCCGGCCATAATTCCGGTTACCGCCGGGAAAAAAACGGCAAAGACTTGCCAGAAGTTCTCAGCGGGCTGTTCTGGCGCTTGGAAGCCGAGGGGAAGATCGACTAACGGTTGACCGAGGCTGAAGGAAATTAGTGAGAGGACGATCGCCGCCATAATAAAGTATTGGGAGCGCACTGCCAGCTTGGCGGAGGTGAGGGCCAAGAAAGCCACTAAAACAGTGCTGATAATTGCGACCCCTTTCAAGTTGAGTTGGGGGAATGTGGAGACTAAGCTTTCAGCAAAACCGATGGTATAAAGAGAAACGGAGAGAGCTTGGGCAAAATAGAGGGGTACACCGACGGCACCTCCGGTTTCAATGCCCAAAGAACGGGAAATCATGTAATAGGCTCCCCCCACTCGAATGACGCGATCGGTGGCAATCTCCGCGATCGAGAGGGCTGTGAGGAAGGTGATGCTAGTGGCGAGGGTGACAATGGCAAGGGAACCCAAGAGGCCCACGTTGCCCACCACCCAGCCAAAGCGCAGGTACATAATCACCCCAAGGATGGTGAGGATGGAGGGGGTATAGACTCCTTCAAAGGCGTTAAGGCCGGGACGGGGAGCAGATTGGGTCATGGGCCAGTTAAAGGCGATAGGTGGTAGAATACTAAGGCGTTTAAGTCAGTTCAGCAGGATTTAAGCAGGATTTACGATTTTATAGCTAATTTTTAGCAAGACAAAGGGGCACCTCGATTAATTGTGGCAGGCGGCTTCGCCGCCTGCCACAACCCTGATTATGCCGTGGGCACTACGGTCAAAATTTGAATTCATCGATGTGCCCAAAGGCTTTTGAGACCGGTATTAGAGTGATAATCAGATTTTCCGTAATTAA
>JAYKIB010000144.1:0-16262 GCA_035285005.1 Prochlorothrix sp. | reverse complement strand
ATAACCGAGTCTGGGCTTTCATGTTGATGGTTTATTTTTTGATTCTTCTTCTCCATCAACCCAGACTTTCCCTCTTTTGAAAACCCTGCTATGACTGCTCCTCAGCACTTCTGTCAGTCAGTCAGGCAGAATACTCCCGCTAACTCTCCCCAGCCCTGCTGTCTCAACGATATTATTGCGGATCTGACCGAGGAGTTTACAGAATTAGCCACTGCCGCTAATGTTGACCTCACGAGCAAGATTCCAGAGACCACAATTCAGGTCAAGGGACATGAATCACAACTGTATCGTCTCATCTCCAATCTGATGGCCAATGCGATTCAGTACACCCCATCCGGGGGGTCAGTGAGGGTCCGTTTGGCGACCCAAGATCGCTGGGCCGTGATCACCGTTCAAGATACGGGGATCGGTATTCCTATGGAGGATCAGGACCGCATTTTTGAGCGTTTTTATCGAGTTAATGACGATCGCTGCCGCAAAACAGGGGGCACAGGCTTAGGGTTAGCCCTAGCCCAGACGATCGTCCAACAGCATGGCGGGCGAATTTGGGTGGACAGTCAAGCGCAGCAGGGCAGTTGCTTTACGGTTCAGTTGAAATGTTTGAGAGTAGACTAACTGGGCGCTCCGGGGGTGACCTGTGCAATGAAGCGGGAATTGAGGCATTGCTGAATTAAAGTATGAACTGATCTTGGCATGGGCACCTCACCGAACTTGAGGTAGTGAAGTAGCAGCCGAACTGAGTGTTTCAGCCGCATCGGGGGTGTGGCGGGCAGCTTCGCCCCACACCGCAAATCATTGGGTTGGCTCCAGGCGGTCTAGTCCTCCCCCTCCTAGACCGCCGTGCTAAGATACCCTTATCTTTACAAAACTTTAAAAGAACCCCGAAATAGCCGTGGCGACAACAACTGTGCCCTCTCCCCCCACCCTTGCGCCCCTAGATTGGACCTGGCAAGGCCATTCCATCCGCTACACCGTCGCGGGCCAAGGCAAACCCCTCGTTCTGATCCACGGGTTTGGTGCGTCGATCGGTCACTGGCGCAAAAATATTCCAGCACTGGCGGACGGCGGCTACCAAGTTTTTGCCCTGGATTTACTGGGCTTTGGCGCATCGGCCAAGCCGAACCAGGACTATAGCCTAGAGATCTGGCAAGAGATGCTCTGTGACTTTTGGCAGGAAAAAATCCAGCAACCCACCGTGTTCGTGGGCAACTCGATCGGGGCTTTGCTGGCCTTGATGCTGGCGACAAACCATCCCGATAAAGCGGCTGGGGCAGTCTTACTCAACTGTGCCGGGGGGCTAAACCACGGTTCCGGTGATATCAACCCGATTTTCCGGAGTGTGATGGGCTTTTTCAGCAATATTGTGAACTCCGAGGTGTTCGGCCCGATCGTTTTTAACCAGGTGCGGCGCAAGTCCCAAATCCGCCGCACCCTATACCAGGTCTACGGCAATCGCGAGGCTGTGACCCCGGAACTGGTGGAGATGCTCTACGAGCCATCCTGCCATGAGGGTGCCCAGAAAGTCTTTGCGGCAATTTTGCGGGCACCGTCAGGCCCCACGCCGGGAGAGTTGCTGGAACGGCTAGATCGGCCCGTGTTGGTGCTATGGGGCGAGAAGGATCCCTGGGCACCGGTTTCCGTGGGTCGGCGCATGTTTCAGCCCCGAACCGAGGAACCCAGTCTCCAGTTTGCCAGTATTCCCCAAACCGGCCACTGTCCCCATGATGAGCGTCCCGATGAGGTGAATCCTCGGGTTCTCGCCTGGCTGCACCAGTACCACTAGGGGGCACCACTGGGGGGTACCACTCGGGGGGTACCTCGTATAATCCAAAGGATTGTCCCGAGGATTGTCCCGTGATCTATATCAGCGTTAGGGTTGGGCTGGGTGGCTTCGCCATCCAGCCCAATTGCAGCACTGTTCGCCACCGTTCTGTATGACCTCCGCCAGCGCAAACCGGATTCTCTCCGATCGAGAGCGATCGAAGCTTGATGACACCAGCGATACCTTTTTCTATGCCCAGCCCCGTCTTGTCACCCATGTGGATGAGACCTTCATCGATCGACTCACCCAGCTCTATGCTGCTCGCCTCCGGCCCCAAAGCCGGGTCTTAGACTTGATGAGCAGTTGGGTCTCGCACCTGCCAGATATCCCCTTCGATCATGTGGAAGGCCACGGCATGAACGAGGCAGAATTAGCCAAAAATCCCCGTTTAGATCATTACTTTGTCCAGAATCTAAACCACAGCCCGAGCCTGCCCCTGGAAGATGACAGTTTTGATGCGGTGCTCATTGCTGTCTCGGTGCAGTATCTCCAGGAACCCGAGACCGTATTTCAGGAAATTCGACGGGTGTTAAAGCCGGACGGACAGGCGATCGTTAGTTTTTCCAATCGTATGTTTTACCAAAAGGCGATCGCGGCATGGCGGGATGGCTCTGACTCCGATCATGTCAATTTGGTCTGTCGCTACTTTTGGAATACACCGGGATTTAAGAAGCCCCAAATTGTGGCCGAAGCCAACGATGAAGTGCCCGCCTTCCTACGCATGATGGGGTTTGGCAGTCGCGATCCGTTCTATGCGATCGTGGCCGAAGCCGAGCCCCTGGCCCCCACCTGAAGCGCACGCTGCTGTGGGTTCCTCGCCCGGTTTCCCCTCATTCATCGATGACTCTGCTGCACCTGCTCTAATCATCTGCCCTAGGGCACCTCGAAAAATCAAAGTTTTCGCCCAGTGACCCATGCAAGAATCAGGGCTGGGTTGGCTGAGCGGAGTCGAAGCCCAACCCAATTAATCGAGGTGTCCTCTAATCATCTGCTCAACTGCTAACCCGATCGTCCATGCCCCCCACCCCCGACTCCCCCCCCACCGTTCCCTGCGACTCCCTGACCGCCTGTGTCCAGGCCCTGGGACTGTCTCAGATTCAGCGGCACCTCTTCCTCTGTGCTGATCAAACTAAGCCCAAATGTTGCAACACTGAAGCGGGTTTGGCCACCTGGGACTATCTCAAAACTCGCCTCAAAGCGCTCAACCTCGACGCCCCCACGGACGATCGGCCCAACTGCGTATTTCGGACTAAGGCCAACTGTTTACGGGTTTGTCACCAAGGGCCCATTCTGTTGGTCTACCCCGATGGTGTGTGGTACCACAGCGTCACCCCCGATGTGATGGAGCGAATTCTTCAGGAGCATATTCTGGGCGATCGGGTGGTGGAAGAGTATGCGTTTCTGGCCCAGCCACTGCCCTAGTTAGCCGCTGCCCTAGTGACTAGGGGCTTTTATTATTGAGCCCTGGAATGCCCTCAGAGTCAGGGACACAGCTCCTCTCCCCTACCACTGGAGCGAGCATGTCACGCTGAATATCACCACGTTGAATATCGCAAGGTTTCGACCGTGAATTGGTGACACGCCCTAGGTAAACGATCCTGCCCCTCGTCAGACCCCCCGCACCAATCTTGATTTTGCGCGGTGTCCTATAATAAAACTTTACATAACTTGACAGCCGGTGCATGGTTGAGGACACGCTCCGGGAAGGACTCCCCCTCGATTGACGGGAACACCCGCAAGACATCCCCGGCCCCACTGGGTTTCACCCAATCGTTCCCAACCGGTCCGCTGCCAGAAGACCCATTCTAATTCATCCCTAGGATCACCATGAAACACCAACAAGCTCACCTGCCCCGTCGCGTCAAAAAATCCTACGGGGGGCTACCCATCTCCATCAAAGAGCAAATGGAGTACTACATGGGTGCCAAGCTGTTGGAAGTGGGTGTCGATCCCCAAGAGCCCTTTTATAGCTGGTCCTGTGAAGAAGAGGGGGAAGATTATGTGTGGACCTATAGTGCCTACTGGGGTGACTTAAAAGAAGAGAAAATGCGAGAGAAAGCGGCTAAAAAAGCAGCGAAACAGGCCCAGTCCGGCGAGAATGTGAGTTCTGCGGGCTCGACAAATGCTACACAGACCGGTGCGGGCAGCAGCACTGCGGTTGCGACCCCGGAGCCAAAACCAGCTGATACCCCCCCGAAACCCAAGCGCAAGTTCTGGAACCTGTTTGGGTAAGGGCACACATAATGACCCCCACGGTAACAAACCCCGCAGTCATCAACTCCACAGCTTCCACAAATCACACCGGTGAGAAATGGATCGTGGTGGGGGGGGGCCTCACCGGGTCTGCCCTAGCCTATGAGTTGGCAGTGCAGGGACGGCAGGTTGTCCTAGTGGAACCCCAGGATCCCCTCCAAGGCGCAACCCGCTACAGTTATGGCGGCATCCCCCACTGGTCTGCCACCAACCCAACGACACAATACTGGTGCGATCGAAGCCTTGCTCGCTATGACCAACTGGAAGCGGAATTGGAGGTGGACTTTCAGCGGCGATCGGTGACACTCCTGCTCACCATCGCCGCCACTGCGGACCCTGACGCAGCCCTGGCCCAACATCAGCAGTTTGCCACCGCCCCCCAACTCCTCACCCCAGCGGAGGCCGCTGCCCTAGAACCCGCCCTCAATCCAACGGTGCTCAGCGGTGCCCTGGCCCTACCCCATGGCCACCTTTGCCCCCTGTCCTTGGTGCAAGCCTACCGCCAGGGGCTGGTGCGCCATGGGGGTAGCGTGGTGCAAGCCCGCTATACCGGACTGCGGCGAAGGGGGCCGGATCCGGCTGACCCGGCGGCGACAGTGACGGGGATTGAAACCAGTGCGGGGCCGATCGAGGCCGATCGGGTGGTGATCAGTGCGGGAGGTGTGAGTCGATCGCTCCTGCGCCAAGCTGGGTTGGCGGTGCCCCTGTATTACACCCAGGCGGAAGTGGTGGAAGTGCAGCATCAGCCTGGGGCGTTGCGGGGTGTGGTGATGCCAGCGGATAATCGCCGTTTTGCCCTGGAGGCCGAGGCTAGTCAAGCCGATCGTGATGCCCAGTGGGATCAGCCCGGTCAAGAACTCATTCCCGCCAGCCTGGATCCCGGTGCCGTCCAGTTCCAAAATGGCCGCCTTGTGTTGGGCCAAACCAGTCGAACTTGGAGTGATCTCCAGCCACCGATCGAAGCCAGTCAAAGTGAGCGGGAGATCCGGGCTGAGATTGCCAAGCTATTCCCTGAATTTGCCGATCTCGCAGGAACCTGGCACCAATGTTTGGTGGCCTTTAGCCGCGATGGGTTTCCCCTGGTGGGCGAGGTTGTCTCCGGCAGTGGTCTTTATATTTTTACGGGATTTAGTAGTCCCTTTATTTATGTGCCCGGTCTAGCAGAGGCCTTTGCCACTGCGGTGAAAACTGGTGTTTGGAGGGATGGGCCGTTACAAGTCTGTAGTCCCGATCGATTTTTTGCCGCTCCTGTTTAGCGCTAGGAGTAGTCTGACATAGCCAAAACAGTGGGCACCTCAATTAATTGTGGTAGGCGGCGAAGCCGCCTACCACAACCCTGATTCTGCCGCGGGTACTGCGGTGAGAATCTGTATGAGAATCTGTATTAATCGAAAATAACCCGCCCACGAAATACCCTACGATTAGCCCCTCATCCCCCAGCCCGATCGACCCGAATCACATTCTCCGTCAGGTTCTCAAACGTATCATCATGACTGATGATGAACAACTGCTGGAACGTGCGCAGATTTCCCAACACCTCCGCCAGTTGCTCCCGACGATCGCGGTCCATATTGGTTGTCGGTTCATCAAAGAAGGCAATATCTAACTCCGCTAAAACCTTCAGTAAGGCTAGGCGCACCGCCAGGGCCGCTGCCATCTGTTCCCCCCCCGAAAGTGTCCGAAAACTGCGCCAGGTCTTATCCTCCTGTACCTGAATCTCATAGTCATCCGTCCAGGTCAGCGCCACCCCCTGCCGGTTCATCAACTCCCGAAACAGTCGATCGCCCTCCCGCCGAATCTCATCCAAATAAAAGCCCGTAATCCGGGGACCGCTTTGGTTATAAACACGCCTCGCCTCCGTTACAAACTCCACTATCTGCTGTTTTTCAGACTTTTCCTGCATGAGTCGATCGCGCTCCGCCGCCCACTGTTGCCGCTGTTCCAGCGCCACCCGCACCTGATCTAAGGCTTTCCGCTGCTCCGGTAAAGCTCCTGCCCACTGTCCCCGCTCCTGCTGTAAACGATAGAGATTGGCCTCCGCTGCGGCTAGGCGCTGTGGATCCCAATTTTGCTGAGCCTCCGTGAGCTGGGCCTGAATTTGCCCTACATGGTCCGTAACCTGGGCCAATTCTTCCAAGGTTTGGGAGAGTTCTCCCTGGACCTGGGGCACCCGCTGGGCCAGTTGACTCTGCTGCAGATAGGTTTGATAGTCGTTCGCATGACTCTGCCGGATTTGTTCCTGCGTTTGGATCTGAGCTTCTAAGTCACTAAATTCCTGCAGCCTTCCCTGAATTTGGATTTTCTCCTGTTCTAGGGGTGTCATTACCCCTTGTAATTGAACAAGGCGCTGCTCTAAATCAGCAGTTTGCTGAAGCTGTTGCCGGAGCTGGGCCACTTGACGGCGCGGATCTCCCAATGCCGCTAAGTTAGACTCCAAGGCTTGCCTTTGCTGTTCTAAACCGGAATGCGTCGCTAACTCCCCATCCAGACGGTCCAATTCAGTCTGGGTTGTCTTGATCGTCGTGGTGAGGTCCGCCCAGGTCGATCGCAATGACTCCAGTTCCGCCACCTGTAACTGTGCTGCTTTCGCCGCCTGTAACTGCTGTCCAAGCTGCTCCAGCGCTGCATCTTGTTTCAAATCCGATCGTTGCTGGGCTAAATCCGCTAATATTTCAGTCTCTAAACGTTCAATCAAGTCCTGATGCAACTGAGATCCCGTTTCCAGGGTTGTATTAACCTCAGTTAACGGACTACTCCACAGCGGTAATGCGGCGGCGGCTGAGGTCAAGGTTTGCTGTGCTAGGATTACCGCCTCCCGGTGGGCTTCCAGATCCGATCGTCCCTGCCCCACCATCGACTGTAACTGCTGCTCAAATACCTGGGCCGCCACTCCGTAGGTCTGCCGTGCTTGGGAACGCTGATACTCGGCCTCCACCGCCTCCACAGTGGCCGCGATCGGCTCCAACGGCTCCAATTGCTGAATCCGAGCTTGCAGTTGGGTGTGCTGCTGCTGGGACTGCTGCTGCTGGTGGGCTAGGGTTTGGCGTTGATGAAAAATGGCCATTTGGGTTTGAATTTGGACTTGAAGGATCTTTAACTGGTTTTCTAGATCCTCCTGCTCTGGAATTTGCTGCTCTAGGGCCGCTAGCTGCTGCTGCTGTTGCTGACGTTGCTCTCCCTGGGCCTGGAGATTGGCCGCCTGGAGAGCCTGCTGTTGCTGTTGTCGCTCCACACGCCACAGCTCTTGTTGCAGCTGATCCCGCTGCGATCGTCGCTGCCCCAAGGCCTGCACCACCTCGGTCAACTGCCCATAGGCTTCATAACCCGCCTTCGCCCGATCACACTGCTGTGCTGCCATTTTAGCCTGTTCTAAGGCCAATACTTGTCGCGATCGCAATCCTTCAAGCTGTTGCTGCTGTTGCTGACTCAGAACCAGGGTATTCTGCAATTGCTGTACTTGATCCTGCTGGGTTTTCCAAACCTGCCACTGCTGTTGGGCCGCCTCCAGCTGCACCGTGACCTTGGCGAGCATTGCTTCACCATCTTGGATGTGAGTCTCTAACTCCTGCTTTTGCTCTCTCAAACTATCCCAGTCTTGTAACCGTTCTACGGTACTCTCCAAGGCTTGCTCCACCTTTGCCAGTTCCCCCTCCGCATACTTTTTAAGGGCGGCACTGGCTTGAAATGCCTGTTTATAGTCTTCCACCTGCAAAATTGGGTCAAATACCTTGCGTCGATCGCCCGGTTTCTTCAAAAAATCCGCCGTAAATGTCCCCTGGGGAATGCCAATCACATCCGCAAACAACTGACCTAAATTCGTCGTATTACTAATCCCCAAGTTCTGCCGTAACCACTGCTCCGCATCACTCAGCCGGTGGATTCCTTCCACATTCTGATCCAGTTGGCAGTCATGGATCGTATAGCTATCGGCCCGACTTTTACTACTCTGGCGCTGCACATCATAAACTCGACCATCCACAGCCGACACAATTCGCACGGTCACCTGCGTATGCTTCCCCCCCTGGCGATATAGCTCCTCCTTACGATAGTCACCGCTGAAATTGAACAAAACCCAGGCGATTGCTTCTAAAATACTGGTTTTTCCCGCTCCGTTTTCACCGCAAATGGCATTGACACCAGGCTGAAACTCAAAGGACCGATCGTGGTGAATTTTGAAATCTCGCAGGGAAACAGAGAGGATTTGCATGGCTGGATCGGGATCGGTGAGCGGAATCGGTAAAGTAGTGCAATTGTACGGTTGCTTTGGGTCGATCGCAAGCCATCGGAATCATACCGATCGATAAGTTCAGGATCTCGATTAATTCGGTCCAGCATGGTTCGCAACAGGGAGCATCCCACTTCTGTTAAAACCCCCTAGAAACCCCCTACAGCAATGGCCCTCACCACTGACCCTCACCCTAAATCCCTCTCCCAGAACGGGAGAGGGACTTTAAGAAGTCTCACTCCCGTTCTCCCAGCTTGGGAGAAGCGGTGTCCTGAGCGTAGTCGAACGGGCGGTGTCCTGAGCGTAGTCGTTGACTTCGCCTGCCCGGAGGGCATAGGGGGCTGGGGGATAAGGGTGAATCTGCGAAAGTGGGATACACGCAACAATACCGTTCACCAATTTGGGTCCCCATACAAATCCACCACCAGCTCAGACTCCTTCGGTGGCACCGCTGTTAGACAGGCACAGCGCGGCTCTCCATCCATTTCTACCTCACAGGCATGGCAAGACCCCATCAGGCAACCCGTCGGGATTGTAATGCCGGCACGACTGGCCACATCCAACAAGGGTTCCCCTGGCTCAGCCAGGGCCGTGACATTATCGGGCAAAAAACGAACAGTTATAGTCATCGTATTTCTCATCTATAGCGACCATCAGTTGCATGAGGTACAGAGATCAAGGGTACCCCACCTGCGGCGGGGGACTCCTGGCCTAACCGGAGCGCTAGCCGCCATAGGGCGTCGTGAAAGTACCTTTCTTAATGGGGTTGGGCGACTGCGCCGCTCACCCCACTCCCTGATTTCTTGCTATGTTAGCCCGTCGAGCTATTGCCATGAAATCCGATAAAAAAACGCAGCTCTATCTTAATGAGTAGAGCTGCGTACTTCTAGAGGTCTAGAGTCAGAATCCTAGGAAGAACAATTCTTTAAATTTGGTTACAGCATCTTCTGGATGCGTCCGGTGCAGGGGATCTCTTCGCTTGATCGAATCGTATTGCGGATAGTCAAGGATTTCAATCCCAGTGCAGAACATAGCTCTTGCACCTCAACAAAGGGAATCGATCGGCACTGAATAAGGCTGAAATAGCCGTTGGAATAATTCTGAAATACTTGAGAAGCAGAGTGCAAATAATCGATAAATAATGGCAGGTTTGCTTCCAGTCAATCAGAGATTTTGAGCTTCCAGCAATCTATCAGATTCTCAGGACAGAATCCGTAGGGCTTATTCAGGCTAACCTCACCCAAACCAGCGATCGAGTATCTCAGCCTAGGACAAGGCGCTTTGAACTAGGGAAATCAGCCCTTGGCCCGTAAATACTTCCACCAAAACCAGGCTAATAAAACCAATCATAGCAGCACGACCATTGAGCTTCTCAGCGCGCTCGTTGAAGCCCATCTGCTCGGAATCATCGATGTACATCCGGGGCTCAACTGCGAAGTTGTTCAAGCGTCCGCCGTCTTCAGTGGTATATCCGTGTGCAGTCATGTGTTTTTCTCCAGGCGTGTATTAACTTTTGTTGCCTTCAGTATAGTTTTTGAGAAATTTTGTGTCAAGGGATTGACTTTTTGGTATCTTTGCGGTAATTACGGTTGGCGAAGTCCTTGGTCTATACGGATCGGGTGCATCTCACTGTGGCGAGTCTGGCCCCCGTCTCCTAGCCCCGTCTCCCAGACCGAGATACACCCGATCCGGGTTATGTTGGACGACGAAGCCGCCCAACACAATTAATCGAGGCGCCCAATCGGACACCTCGACTAATCCAAAGTTTGCGCAAGCCAAATCTCGCGGCAATCCAACTCTCGAAGAGATAGCTCAGCCCCCCATAGTTGGTCGAAATCCCGACTTACACCTTACTAGTCTCGATCGGCGATGAGGCTTCCGGGGTGCGGCGATACTCCGCCACCGACGCTTTGCGCTTGGCCTCCCCTGTAATTAAGCGGGCACCTCGATTGCTCGTGAAGTAGTTCCAACCCCACTGCAACATGACCACCAACTTATTATCGAACTCAATCAGGTAGAAAATGTGGGCAAAGACCCAAACCAACCAGGCCAGGATGCCAGTCAGTTTGATGTAACCCAAATCAACCACCGCCGCATTTTTACCAATGACAGCTAAACTACCGTAATCCCGGTAGTAAAAAGGAGCCGTTGCCTCCCCTTTCAAGCGTTTCCGCAGTAAACGAGCCACATACTGCCCTTCCTGCATCGCCACGGGAGCCACACCTGGCAACGGTCCTTCACCCTGGTGATCAAAATTAGCCAGGTCGCCAATCACAAAAATATTGCCGTAATTGGCAATACTCAAATCCGGCTCTACCCGGATCCGACCCGCCCGATCGAGTTCTGCACCGGTGCGATCGGCCAGAATCTGACCCATTTCCGACGCTTTTACCCCCGCAGCCCACAGCACCGTGTAACTGGGAATCTCTTCCACCGTCTCACCCTGCTTGAGCGTCACCTTGTCAGCGGCCACATCCGTGACCATTGCTCCCGTACGCACCGTTACACCCAGCTTTTCCAAAGAATCCCCAGCGTGACCGGAGAGGAAAGGATCGTAGGGCGGCAGAACCCGATCCATGCCTTCCACTAGAATAATTTTGGCTTGGGTGGTGTCGATCGATCGAAAGTCGTTGGGCAGCACATGGTAGGCCAGCTCAGCGATCGCCCCGGCCAGCTCAACCCCTGTGGGTCCGCCTCCCACAATCACAAAGGTCATCCAAGCCTGCCTGCGAGTCGGATCGGTTTCCTTTTCCGCCGCTTCAAAAGCACTAAAAATCCGCGATCGAATTTCCAGAGCATCCTCAATCGTCTTCAGACCCGGTGCAACCGATTGCCACTGATCATTCCCGAAATAGTGATGGCTCACTCCCGTCGCCACAATCAGGCTGTCGTAGTGAAGGCTACCGTCCTTCAGGTGAACTTCCTGGCGATCGGGATCCACGTCCGACACCTCATCCAGCAACACCTGAACATTGCGATTGTTGCTGAGGATGCCCCGCAGCGGCGACGAAATATCGGCAGGGGAGACCGTTCCCGTAGCTACCTGGTACAGTAGCGGCTGGAAAAGGTGGAAGTTGCGCTTATCAATCAGGGTAATTTGCGCAGGGGTGTGCTTGAAGGCTTTAGCTGCGTAGAGCCCACCAAATCCACCACCAACAATAACGACCTGATGCGGGGTCTGGGCTGATTGGGAATGAGAACTAGCCATAGGGAGGAATCGATTAGGTTCGGTTAGGTCAGGGATTACCAGGAGCAGGATGCAACGATCGGTCCCTCGCTGGTCTTGGGTCAAAGGGTGCCATGGACCAGACTGGGCCTAGGCAACTTGACAGCTCCTATTACAGGGGGCGTTGAGGCATTATCTTAACAATTGTTTACCTGTATTGGGCACCTCGATTAAGTCAAATTGTGAGGAAATGCCCCGCACAAGAGTAGGAATTATGGCGTGCAGCTAAGCTGCACGCCACAGTTAGATTGAATAGGGCACCTCGATTAATTGTGACGTGCGGCGAAGCCGCGCAACCCAAGTAGTCGAAGTGCCCCCTAGTGAATCGGTAGCTCTTGATTGAGATCAACACGGTGATGAATGGCCAACCGTTCCACCAACGTAGCGCTCGCCTCGTTCAGGCCCACCAATTGCACCTGGGAGCCACCTTTCCGAAACCGCAACACCACCTTATCCACCGCATCCACAGAAGATTGATCCCACAGATGGGCGTGGGTCAAATCCACCGTGACATGCTCCAGGTGTTCGTGAAAATCGAAGCCCGCAAGAAACGACTCCACCGAAACAAAGAAAACCTGACCATTGACGCTGTAGGTCCGATGTTTTCCGTCGGGGTGCAGGTAGGAGTCCACATGGATCAAGTCAGCGATCTTACGGCTAAAGAAAATAGTACTGAGGGCAACCCCAAGCAACACCCCGATCGCCAGGTTATGGGTCAATATTGTGACGACGATCGTACTAAGCATCACCGCACTCTCACTCTTGGGCACATGCTTGAGATTCTTCAATGATCCCCAACTAAAGGTACTGAAAGAGACCATGAACATCACGGCTACCAAGGCAGCCATGGGAATCTGAGCCACCCACTGTTGCAACACCAAAATACAAATAATTAATAAGATGCCAGCACTCAAGGTAGACAAGCGTGTCCGGCCTCCAGAGCGCACATTAATCACGGACTGGCCAATCATGGCACATCCAGCCATTCCCCCGAAGCAACCGGCAATAATGTTGGCAATGCCTTGACCCACAGCCTCTTGGTTTTTATTACTGCTGGTATCCGTCATATCATCGATGACATTGGCCGTGAGAAACGACTCCATTAAGCCCACTAGGGATAGGGCGAGGGCGTAGGGCAGAATAACCTCTAGGGTTTCAAAGGTGAGGGGCACTTGAGGTAAGGCGAAGGGGGGAAGTGTATTGGGCAACGTTCCCATGGCCCCAACGGTGGGCAAGTCCCAGCCGGTTACCATGGATGCAGCTGTAATCGCGACGATCGCCACCAAGGGGGACGGAACCAAGGTGGTCAACCGGGGTAAGCCGTAGATAATCCCTAGTCCAACGGCCACAAGACTGTAAACCAGCCAGGGCGTACTGCTGCCATAGTCACTCACCAGCATGGACCAGTTCAACTGGGGTAACTGAGCCTGGAAAATTAAGATTGCCAAAGCATTGACAAACCCCACCATGACAGCGCGGGGAATAAAGCGCATTTGATTGCCGAGCCTGACCCAACCCCAAATAATCTGGAAAATCCCAGTGAGTATGGTGGTCGCAAAGAGATAGCCAATGTTGTAATCCTTGACTAAGGTCGTCATGAGCAAGGCCATAGCCCCGGTCGCGGCGGAAATCATCGCCGGTCTTCCCCCGGAGAAAGCGGTGACGATCGCGATGCAGAAGGAGGCATAAAGACCCACCTTGGGATCGACTCCAGCAATAATTGAGAAGGCGATCGCCTCCGGAATCAAGGCCAGAGCGACGACAGCTCCGGCCAGTAAGTCGTTGCGAGGATTGGAGAACCAAGCTTCGCGGGTGAAAATATTAGTCATCGGTTATCTAGTCTGTTTGCGTGGGTTGGGGGATGCGGTGGGTGGCTCAGCCGCCGCTCTAGTTGGTTTCTCCGTTAATTTGGAGGATTCCCTCCCCAAACTGATTCGACGCAACCGATGGCGGCTATCCATTATCAAGAGGACATTTCGATTAATTGGGGTGGATGGCACAGCCATCCACCCCGACCCCTCGTACTAACGTGGGCTATTTCCCAAGAATTTGGATTAATCCAGGGGCCCCTGCTTCAGTTTTGGCCTTAAACTTGTGATTGCTGTCACATTTACCCCCGTTAAGTATAAAGGATAATCATTAAGTTTTTTAATGGGGTATCGCGATTAATACAGATTTTTACCGCAGTACCCAGGGCAGGATCAGGGTTAGGTTGCGCGGCGAAGCCGCCTTCCGTAATCCTGGTTTCGATATGGGTTACCCCGTAGAAAGTCGATTAAGGACAGAGGTCAACTTTGCCGCTCTCTGTGCCCTGGTTTTGACATGAGTGACTGCGCGACAATTTGATCGATTCAAGGTGCCTGCTCAAAACAGCTCCGTTGTGTCAGCCCCCCACCCTGCCTTCTAACCCCATGAACCCCGATCCCGAAACAGTCCCGACCCATGGTTCAGACAACACCTCACACCAGATTCGCCACACCCTAGAGCAAGTCCTACGCTTCAGCCAGATGTTAGCGGGGAACTTACCCGCCGATCGATCGCCAGCCATCCTTTATGCCCAGTTAGGGTTTAACTTGGGCCGCTACACAGAACTAGACCCCACTCTCCAGCCCAAGGCGGGACGCGACCTGTGGCGACAGTATGAAGCCTGCATTCAAAGCCAGGACTGGAAACCGTTACACCAGTGGGCACGGGAGGGACTGAATGCTCTCGATTGAAGCCCTATGGGGTGGCTATGTGGCAGGATTAGACATTCTCCAAGGGGTCAGCCTGGAAGTGGCTCCTGGAGAGATTGTCACCGTGATTGGAGCCAATGGCGCAGGCAAATCCACCTTGGCCAAGGCAGTGGTGGGGTTGGTGCGGTGTCATCGTGGTGTAATTCGCTTCCAAGGCGAGCCAATCCAGCAGTTGCCCTCACCCCAAATTATCCAACGGGGGTTAGCCTATGTGCCCCAGGTGTCCAATGTCTTTCCCAGCTTGACGATCATCGAGAATCTGGACATGGGAGCTTGGGGCCAGTCTTCGGGACAACTGCGACAGCATCGCGATCGGGTCTTTGCACTTTTTCCGCGCCTTAGGGATCGATCGCAACAGCGGGCTGGAACCCTATCGGGGGGGGAACGGCAAATGTTGGCCATGGGACGGGCTCTCATGGGCGATCCCAAACTCTTGGTGCTGGATGAGCCCTCAGCAGCGCTCTCTCCAGCTTTGGTGGATCAAGTCTTGGCTCAAATCCGCCAAATTCAAGCCACGGGAACCGCCATTCTCCTGATCGAGCAAAATGCCCGTAAAGCCCTAGCGCTGGCCGATCGCGGCTGTGTGATGGATCAAGGCCGCGATCGACTCACCGGAACCGCCGCCACACTTCTGGAGGATCCCCAGGTCCAACGCTTGTATTTAGGGGGGGACTTGGGGGGATAATGACGGTGTTATTAAACCCTCACTGTCATACCCCCTATTTATGAAAACTCGACTTCGGGCGCTGTTCTCCAGGTGGCACCCCCTCAGACGCCCTTGGCTCCAATTCTCACCCCCCCTCTCCCTCTCCTCTCAGTTCTTGGCACTCCCCGCTTCCCCCAATCTCCCCCTCCCCACCCAACCTCCCGCGCTCCAGCGCATCTACCGCCGCGCCAGTCACCTGATCCTGGTCCTGATCTTCTCCAGTGTCTGCTGGCTCGGGTTCGGTCTGTTTGGGGTCTCGGCCCCCGCCCAGGCGGCAGTGAGCAATGAAGACTTGGAACAATTTTTTCAAGTCCTCGATGATCTGTTCCAAAAAGGACTGGAAGCCACGCAAGCCGGAGATTTTGAGGTGGCCGAGGACTATTGGAGTGCTGCCATTGAAATTTATCCCCAGAACCCCGCAGCCTGGAGTAATCGCGGTAATGTGCGCGTGAGTCAGTTCAAGCTGGACGAGGCGATCGACGACTTTAACAAAGCGGTGGAGCTAGCCCCCAACCTGCCCGATCCCTACATTAACCGGGGTACGGCCTGGGAAGGGCTCAAGGAATGGGAGAAGGCGATCGACGACTATAACTATGCCATCACCCTGAACCCTCGGGATCCGGTGGCCTACAACAACCGAGGCAATGCCCAGGGAGGTGCGGGTAACTGGGAAGCTGCCAGTCAGGACTTCCAGAAGGCCGCAGTGCTAGCCCCCGGTTTCGCCGGAGCGAATGTGAACTACGCCCTCAGTTTGTACCAGTTGGGGGATGTGAAGGAATCAACCCGACTGCTGCGGGGCTTGGTTCGGCGCTATTCCCAGTTTGCAGACCCTCGGGCCGCACTGACGGCAGTTTTATGGGGTCAAGGCTTAAGTGGAGAGGCGGAGAGTAACTGGTACCCCGTCATGGGCCTAGATCCGCGCTACAGTGACACGGACTGGCTCCTTAATATTCGCCGCTGGCCTCCCCAAGTGGTGGAAGACCTCGGTCGATTTTTAGCGCTACGCTAGGGCGTGAGTACCCACGGCAGCATTAGGGTTGGGTTGCGCGGCGAAGCCGCGCAACCCAATTCATCGAGGTGCCCTAATGTGATCCTAAATTGTTTGGACAATAGCTCACCCCAGCATTAGGGTCTAGGTGAGCTGGGCGGAGGCGAAGCCCACCCAAATTTAATTACGGAAAATCTGATTATCACTCTAATACCGGTCTCAAAAGCCTTTGGGCACATCGATGAATTCAAATTTTGACCGTAGTGCCCACGGCATAATCAGGGTTGTGGCAGGCGGCGAAGCCGCC
>JAYKIB010000143.1:0-17108 GCA_035285005.1 Prochlorothrix sp. | reverse complement strand
ATAACCGAGTCTGGGCTTTCATGTTGATGGTTTATTTTTTGATTCTTCTTCTCCATCAACCCAGACTTTCCCTCTTTTGAAAACCCTGCTATGACTGCTCCTCAGCACTTCTGTCAGTCAGTCAGGTGGGATACACCCACTTGAAACTCTTCCCAACTGGTGGTTTCTTGATGCCGAAATAGGGTACCCAGGGATATAAGTGCTTCAACATGGATGCTCAGTTCACGGTGGAGTGACAGAGCCTGCTCATTCACGCTTTCTTGTAAGTCTTGGAGGATAGCTTTTTCCTCAGATTTAAACAGGAGAGAACCGCTCACGGCTGAGAGGAGCATCCCTGCTGAAATCACTGAGACCTGTAAGATTCTAATATTTTTTTGAAATGGCTGAATTTTCGTGATTCATAGAAACAAACAGGTTGGTGAGGCGAGCATGCGGCCAGGAATCACCGGATGGGTCCAACACAATTTGGCAATTGCTTGATGTGTACCGCCCAACCTAGTGAACTGACATAAAGATGCTGTTTTGGGCGCAAAAACTCCAGGGCACCTCGATTAATTGGGTTGGGCGGCACAGCCGTCCACACCAAACTCCATTCAGCGGTTGGATGCGACTCCTGCACTGAGGTTTGACCCGGTCTAGGGACGATCGCGCAGCCATTGGTCGAGACTGTCCGCTAGGGCTTGAACTAAGTATTGCTGAGCTTGATCATCGATGATCCACTCAAATTCTTCAGGATTAATCATAAATCCCAGTTCTAACAAAACTGTCGGAGCAAGACTGGGACGTGTGAGGGCAAGATTATTCCAAAAGATGCCGTAACTGGGCCGATCGAGGCGCTGAGTCAAACTGTCGTGGAGAAACTGAGCGAGTCCCTGGGCTTGGGGATGATACCAAAACGTACCAATACCCTGGGTCTGGAGAGCATCCCCCGCGTCGGGCAGGGCATTGTAGTGCAAGCTGAGGGCAATTTGGGGATCGGCGGCCTCCATCCGTGCCACCCGATCGTGGGGCCAGAGGTCTTCATCTCCCGTGCGGGACATCGTTACCGTTGCCCCCCGCGCCTCCAGTTCCTGCTGCAACATCAAACTCACCTTCAGGGCCACATCTTTTTCCGGGTAGCCATTCGGTCCCCGTGCGCCCAGGTCGTATTCACTGCCATGACCGGGATCCAAAAAGAGATGTACGCCCCGCAACCCTTGCCCCTGGGGTGGATGTTTGAGGGTGAGGATGAGGGTGCTGCCGTCATAGTGGAGGGTATGGCCCCAGGCGTGGGCACTGGTGAGGTCCAGGTGATAGGTGACGACATCGGGTTGGGGTTGCTGCCAGTGGAACCCCGCAATACTGGGATCGGGACTGATGTAAACCGTATCGGTCTGGGCCGTGGTGGTGTGGAGGGTCAGGCTGAGGCGATCGCCATCCTCCGTGAGGGTGACGGGAACGGGGCGAGTGAGGGGAAAACGAATTTCCGTGCGATCGGCCAGGGTCTGGGACAGGGCACTGCGAATGATTGCGTGGGGCAAGGTTGCGCTGCGGGTTTCTTCAATTTCGCTGGCCTTGATCCAAGCGGTGTGGTGGGCAGCAGTCTGGGGGGTGCCCGTGCCGTAATCTAAGCGCACCCATTCCCCGTCTCGAGCGGTGATGCGGGCCTGGGTGCCGGTGGGTAGGGGTGTGAGGCGAGAGTAGTTGGTGCTGGGACCCGTGCGGGCGGTGCCAGAGGGGGCGGTAACCGTTGCCAGAACGATCGTGCTTGGATCCAGAATCTCCACGGTGCCCGGTGCGGCTTGGGTGAGGTTACGGCCTTGGTGGGTGAGGTGGAACTGGGGCTGAAGAAGGTCTGGTTGGGATGGCAGGGGCCCACAGCCTTGGTACTGGCCGCTGCCGGAGGCTACTGCCGGATCGCTGGCCTGGATTAACACCGCAGAATTGGGCGGCAGGGTGACCTGCTGGGGCTGTTCAGCGAGGGGAATAACCTGGGATCCTAAACGCACCTCCACCTGGGCAGCGGGCGGCGCGATGGCCCCAAAACAGACCCATTCCCCCGGTTGCCGGGCGATCGATCGATCGGGCGTTAAAGAGCCTTCACCAAAGGCAAGCCCTGGGGGCAGGGGAACTTGGGGACTGAGGCGGGTAATGGTACGGGTGAGGGTTTGGTTGCCCTGGCGCAGCGTCACCGTATTATCCCCGATCCGTAGGGGAATGCTGGGGGCAAAATGTCCGGCGGGACTGCGATCGCCGATCGACTCCCCATTCAGAGTCACCGGCTGGCGAGGATCAGCCGTGCCGATTAAAAAGATGCGATCGGCCTCGGTTTGGTGCGCCTCTGGTGGGTAGGCCAAAAATAGATTTTGGGAAATGGCTTGGGCTTGGGCTACGGGCACAATCTCCAGGGGAAGCCATGCGATCGGAATCCTGCCCATCGGCACCATGCTCAGGAGCCCTAGCCCGACGGGGGCTAGGAACCAGGGAGTCACAAGCGGCCATTGCCCCAACCTATAAGTCTTAAACTGTGCCATACCTGAGTTGCCTATAGTGGTTATCAACTGCATGGGGGACAGGAACCAACATGTACCCCGTCGAAGGCAGAGTCCATCCAGCCTCACCACGGTGTTAGAGGATGTGGAAAAACTTCGGCTAAGGGCCGTAGGTCTTTACAGGGCACCTCGATTAATGGGGTTGGGCGGCTTCGCTGCCCAACCCAAACCCTGATTCTTGCGTGGGGCTACGCCCCACGCCACAACCCTGATTTTTACGTGGGTCAATGGTCCAAAATTTGGATCTTTCCAGGTTTCCAGTCCCCGATGGCGTTCGGCACGACCAAGCTAGCTTTTCACCGCATCTTTTTCCTTGGCCGCCTCGACGGACTCCTGTTCCACCTCCTCATCGCTGGGCAGCTCTAGGCAATAGCCCGCCCCATAAACGGTCTTGATGTAGCGAGGATGGCGCGGATCCGGCTCCAGCTTCGTGCGCAGGTGACGCACATGGACCCGAATTGTTTCAATATCATCATCGGGATCATAGCCCCACACTTCCGTGAGGATTTGGCCCGGGGGAACCGTCTGACCATGGCGTTGCAGCAGGCAATGGAGCAACTCAAACTCCAAGTGGGTGAGCTTGACCGTACTGCCGAACCAAACCGCCTCAAAGCGCTCGGGGATCAGAGTCAGGGGACCATAGCTCAGGATCTCACTATGCTTGGCCGCCTGGGGAATACGATCGGTACGCCGCAGCAGGGCCCGGACCCGTGCTAGCAGTTCCTCCACCTCAAAAGGCTTGGTTAAATAGTCATCGGCTCCGGCATTAAAGCCATCCACCTTGTCCTGGGTTTGGTGCAGGGCCGTGAGCATCAGCACGGGTAAATCTGCTGTTCGCTCATCCCGGCGCAGTCGCTGACACACTGTGAATCCATCTACCCGAGGCAGCATCAGATCCAACACAATCAAATCCGGCATGATCTGCACTGCCAGGGCTTGGCCCTTTACCCCATCCTCTGCACAGCTCACGTCATAGCCCGCCATTTCCAAGTTGATGGAAACTAGCTCAACGATCGCCGCATCATCATCAATGACAAGAATTCTTGGTTTCATCGAATACTTGAGAAGCTTAGTTAACGTTTTTTTTCATGAATGGGGAGGTGGCAGAAACTCAAAACAAAGAGCAGGGTCCAGGTCTAGGCCCGGTTCACAAGCTTGAGCACTGCAAGGAAGACTAAAATCTTAGGTAACGAGGCAGTGGGCCAGGATTTTCAAGTTAAAAATCAGGAAATCTACCGTGGCCGTTACTTGTCGCGCCTATAGGGGCTTTTTTAAAGGGGGGTCGATCGACCTAGGGACACCTCGACTAGATTTTGGCGAAGGGCTTTACCGATCGCCACAACCCTAACTCTTACGTGGGTTATGGGACGAAAAGTTGGATTGTTCAAGGTGGCCTCAAGACCGAGTTGCGCTTCGATAGGATAATCCTGGCACAGGTTGAGCCAGGAGAGCATAGCCCCAGGGCAACCGCAGTCCTAGGCGACGAATCGCAGCGATTTTTTAATATCTAGCTATGCTACCACAGGGGGATTGGCGATCGAGACCGGCATAGCGCCGAGAGATTGTCGCTAGAATCAGGGTTCTAGCCCACATCCCCACCGTACTCCTCACCCAGGCCCGGGGTTACTGCTCGGGTCACCCCAGGGCAACGGATTGGGCAGTAAAGCCATCCCAGCGATAGCAATGGGCCAGTGACCTCGGATTCGTTTAAGGAGGGAAACTTCCGCGCAGCGGGGAATACCCAGCCTCACGATGTGCCCACCAGCCTGTCCGTTGCTACAGCACAACCCTTTAGGAATTATTACTCAGGGAAGATCCCCCTTACTCTAATGTAGGGATAGGAAGAATGCAAAGGGGTGTTCTGTAATACTCCCGTCTCTGGATGCATGCCCCAATCCCGGGATAGCCCGTTTGACGGGAACTTCATTCCATGGAGAGACCCTGCTCAAGGGAGAGACTCCTGTTAGTCGTTAAGGAACCAAAAGCCATTGCGCCGCCAGTGCTGTTCCTGGATACAGGCTTCCAGATTCTCAAGGGAAATAATGCCTTGTTCAATTAAAATTTCACCCAGTCGCTTATGGGGATTTTGGTGCTGGAGCTGGAGCCCATAGCGCAACTGATCCGCCGTGATTAGCTCCCGGCCGCAGCAGGATTTCCCCAATCTTCATGCGCTGGTTGTGGACTGCCTTTTCTAAGTCAGCCTGGGACAGCAGCCCATGCTCCACAAAATACTGACCTAGGGGAATATTACTCTTGGCCTGTTGCTCTAGGGCCTGTTCGAGCTGTGCCTGCGTAATCAGGGCCTTGCGCACTAGAATTTGGCCAATTTTGGCATAGGTGGGCTCCAGCAGATGGTCTGTGTCCACCTGCTCCAGGGAAGCGGGAGGTGAAGGGATGGCACTCGGCTGTTTTGGATGACTCTTGAGCGGAGGCGCAAAGGCCTGGGTTGTCTCCTCTGGATCGTGGGTCACCATAGGACTGGGAACGGGATCCGCAGCCGCAGGGGAGAGAGGATGAGGCGTAGCGACATTAATCTTCTGGGTTGCTGCCCATGTTCGTAGGGCCTTATTGAAACGGCACTCCGCCACAAAGTCCGGGTGGCTAGCCAGATCGGCATGGGCCGTAAAGAATAGTCCGGTCACATCCGTACCAAAGGTAAGCTTGTCGCAACTTTGCAGATACTGTTTCGTAATGCGGTGACCGTTCACATAGCTCCCATTCGTGCTGGGTTGCCGAGTCTCGGGATGCCCGTCAACGAGTAGGTAGTGGTCTTGACCGTTGTCGCCCTGGAGCCGGTAAATACCGGCATGAATCCGCGAAACAGTCGCTCCTGTAAGATGGATCGTCGCATGCTTCGATCGACCCAGCGTATAAAAATTCTGGCCCATCTCATAGGCATGGGCACCCAATTGATCTCTGATTACTAGAACGCTTGGCGCAAGCCCCGGCACGTTTGTTCTCCCCGACGCGATGCTTTGACAGCTTATCACTTTTAACGAATTGGGCATCTTGATTCATTGTGGCCGGCGGCGCAGCCGCCGGCCACAACCCTAATTGTGCTATGGACACCGGGGTATGGATTTGAATCTTTCGAGGTGCCCAATTGTAAATTTGCCTTGGACAGTAGTAGGTCTCAAAGCCACTTCCTGCCCTTGAATCATACCCCCTGAGGGGTGTTCGTTTCCAGGGTCAAGGTCGCTCTCCGTCAGCCTTTGTGCTGTTCTTGGCTCTTTTGTTGGTGACCAGGCGAGCCATCATAACACACCTGGCTGGCTTAACCGGGCGACCTCAATTACAGTGCAACGAACAACCGGTTTAACGGTTCGGTTAAGGGACATCCACCATACGCGAGGATGGAGCCGCATGGCAGTGATATGGATCAGAGGGTCTAGGGGCAGCCCGGAAAATCCAAGATTTTGGCTCAGTGCCGATAGGGATTAACGCTGAGGTGGGGCCGGATTTTACCCCGTCTCGGGCAGGGAATCGAGGTAATCTAACGTTAATCTGCGTTTAGGACACCTCGAAAAATCCAAGTTTTTACCCAGTAAACCACCTAAGAATCAGGGTTGTGACGGGCGGCGAGGCCGCCCGTCACAATTAATCGAGGTGCCCTTTAATGTGTTTCCCTTCTGGAGGCGTTTATGTCCCTTCCCCCACCCGTCCGCCGTTCTTCCCAGTCTCCACCCGCACCCCAAGTCGCCCAGCCGCTTCGAGCCAGAGTGGCCCCCTTTCCCCAGCAGCGCTGGCAGATGCAACGCTTGGCCTGGGGAGCGTCTGCGGGTGGGATAGATCCAGATGCTGGGCCGATCGCTGCCCTAGAGACCCCACAAAAGGAGATCTTGCCAGGGGGGCAACCTGCTCCCTTGGTTCTAGGGGCTACGCAAGAGGCCAAGGCAGCAGCAGGGACCGATCGGGCCGATCGCATCACCGCGATCGCCACTGCCCTGGATTTGCTGCCGCCGGTGGTCCAAATCTTGCAGAACCGGGGCCTCACGGACTTGGAAGACATTGGGCGGTTTCTTGACCCCGATCGGCTGGAATTGCCCGATCCAGCGACGGAGTTTGAAGACCTGAACGCCAGTGTGGAACTACTGGCCCAGGCAGTGCAGCAGGGACAGCGGATCGCAATTTGTGGGGATTATGATGCCGATGGGATGACCAGCACGGCCCTGTTGATTCGGGCTTTGCGGGGCCTGGGTGGAGTGGTGGATTATGCTATCCCCAGCCGCATGCAGGAGGGTTATGGCATTAACGAGCGGATTGTGGAGGAGTTTCACCAGGAAGGCGTGAGTCTCGTGCTGACGGTGGATAACGGCATCGCCGCCTATGGGCCGATCGCCCGGGCGCGGGAGTTGGGACTAACGGTCATTGTGACGGATCACCACGATCTGCCGCCCCTGTTACCCCCGGCGGATGGCATCTTGAACCCGAAGCTCCTACCGGAAACATCCGTCTATCGGGGGTTGGCGGGGGTCGGGGTGGCCTATGTCTTGGCGGTGGCGCTGACCGATCGGCTGGGGCAGTCCCAAGCCCTAACCCAGCCCCTGCTGGAGCTGTTTACGCTCGGAACGATCGCGGACCTTGCGCCCCTAGTGGGGGTCAATCGCTGCTGGGTGAAGCGGGGGCTGAACTTACTGGCCCGATCGCGCATTTTGGGGATCCAAACCCTCATTCAGGAGGCTGGTATCCAGGTGGCAGAGGCGGATCAGTTGGCCTTGGGAACGCCGGCCTCGTTTGGCCCCGGTCCCGACCCCAGTCCTAACCCCAGTGCCAATGCCCCTAGCCCCAAGTCTCCCAAAACGCCCCAATCCGGAACCACAACCAAAACCCTAAAGCCCGAGGATATTGGTTTCCGCCTCGGACCACGCATTAATGCGATCGGTCGCATTGGGGATCCCCAAGTGGTGATTGAGTTGCTCATTACGGAGGATCCCGAGATTGCCCAGCAGCGGGCAGCCCAGTGTGAAGCAGCCAATAATCAGCGCAAAAAGCTCTGTGAGGATATTGAACAGGAGGCGATCGATCGGGCCGAAACCCAGCGCGACCAGCTGATCGATCGGCGGGTGCTACTGGTCCTAGGGGAACATTGGCACCATGGGGTGATTGGGATTGTGGCTTCGCGGCTGGTGGAGCGCTATGGGGTACCGGTGTTTATTGCGACGTGGGAAGATGAGGCCGGCCAGCAGATTCGAGGATCGGCGAGGGGGATTCCAGAGTTCCATGTGGCGGAAGCTTTGGAGTACTGCACCGATTTATTGGCAAAACATGGGGGACATCGGGCTGCCGGGGGATTTTCCCTGGCCCGGGAGCAGTGGGAAGCGTTCCACCAGCGCTTGATTGAGTTTGCGAACCAGCACCTGCAACCGGAACACCTCAAGCCGTTGGTGGAGGTGGATACGGAGTTGACCCTAGGGGCGATCGACGGGGAATTGTTCCACCAGATCGATCGGCTCCATCCCTGGGGCATTGGTAATCCCGAGCCGGTGTTTTGGAGCCGAGGGGTGCGGGTGCTGGAGCAACGCCAGATTGGTCAAGCGAAAAACCATCTCAAGCTCACGTTGGGGGCGGAAATTGAAACCACGGCCCAGGTCGCGATCGGGAACAAAAACGAACCCGCAGCTCAGACTGAAGCGACCCTCACCACGATTAAGGCTGTGGCTTGGCGCTGGGGTGAGTACTATCCCTTGCCGACAACGATCGATCTCGCCTATCGTCTGCGGGAAAATGAGTGGCGGGGGCAGGTGACGATCGAGCTAGAACTGGTGGGTATTCGGCTGCCCGGTGGGGCAACGACAACGGTGAGCCGGGAACCCGACGCAATCACAGCGACCCCAAACACACCGAACGCTGTAACGTCTCACCCAGCCCAGCAAACCCAAACCGTCAGCTTCACCTACCAAGATCGGCCCTATTCCTGTGCTGTTTACGATCGGGCCGGAACCCAGGAACTGCGCATTCGCAACGGTCAGGGCCAAGTGCTCGCCGTGCAGGAAGGCCAAACCACCGGGCTTTTGGGGGCCGATCGCGATTCGGCCCGATCGATTGATGTCCAAGACCCCTTCTTCTATCACTTGATCCAAGCCGCTGTTGCGGCTCTTCAGCCCTATGTTTCAGCGTGATACAGCCCATTCCAGGCATCAGTAGCCTATGGGCACCTCGATTAATTGGGTTGGGCGGCTTCGCCGCCCAACCCAACCCCGATTCTTGCGTGGATCACAGCATGAAAATTTGGATTAATCGCGGTGCCCCCGAGGTGCCTTCCGTTTACGGGACTGGTTACGCCGAGATTGGGATTGGGGTGCAGGATCCGAGGGGAATTGCTGTTCCTGGTGCTTGAGAGACTGCCAAAAATCGACACATCGATCGGGATAATCCAACGGCATCGCCAGCCCCCAGCGATCGCGATCGGCCTGGGTTAACATCCAAGGCTGGTGGATTCGATCGCCCGGAATCGCGGCCAATTCCGGAATCCAGTGGCGCACATAATCGCCCTGGGGATCATAGTCGCGGGCCTGCTTCACAATGTTGAAATAGCGGAAACCACGACCATCATTTCCCACCCCCGCCGTGTAATTCCAGTTGCCCCAGTTACTACAGCCGTCGTAGTCAATCAGCAACGACTCAAACCACTCCGCCCCCATGCGCCAGTCTAGCCCCAGGTTCTTGGTCAGAAAGCTGGCCACATTTTGCCGCCCCCGATTAGACATAAACCCTGTTGCCGCCAATTCCCGCAAATTCGCATCCACAAAGGGATATCCGGTCTGACCCGATCGCCAACGATCGAATAGCTCCCAATCCACCGTCCAGGGTACATCTAAGCCCTGAATTCCGCTAGATCGAAAGAGAGTAGACCCCGCCTGGGCTGCGATGAACCGGAAAAAGTCCCGCCACAGCAACTCAAACACCAGCCAGTAGGTGGACGGGTTCTGACAGCGCTGGTCTTCATACTGTTTAACCTGCTGATAAACCCAGCGGGGAGAAAGACAGCCAAGGGCAAGCCAGGGAGAGAATTTAGAAGAGTAGTCAGCTCCCAGCAGGCCGTTACGGGTTTCCTTGTAGATTTTTAGGAAATCCCCTTGCCAGAAATACTGTTGAAGCCGATCGATCCCAGCCGTAGATCCCCCTTGGAACGGAAGCACCGCCCGGGGATCCGGGGAGGGGGGCTGGAGGCCCGTGCGACTGAAGGCGGGGAGATCGCCGCCGGTGATGGCTGGGGGTAGGGGAGGCAACTGGGCCGGGACTGCGAGGGGATCGGAGACGGTCCAGCAGCGCTCAACGGCCTTACGAAAGTGGGTGAACAGACGGGGGGGCGGTTGGAAGAGGGAAGGCGATTCTGGGCCATAGGCGGCGGGGTTGAGCAAAGTTGCGCCCCAATCAATTGAATGGAAGTCAATTTGCTTTCGTTCCAGGGCAAGCTTAACTTGGCGTTCCACAGCTAGCTCTTCCGGCAACACTTCGCCATGGCAAACCACCGTGGTGACTCCTGCCTGGAGTGCCAGCTTGGGAATAATCTGTTCGGGTTCTCCCCAGCGCACCACCAAATCGGCTCCATGGTTCTGTAAATCCTGCCGCAGATCCGCCACGCTTTCCCAGAGAAATTGGGCGCGAAAGGCTCCTGTTTTGGGAAAGCCAAAGCTTGTGGTGCCAAATTGCCTGGGATCAAAGCAGTACAACGGTAAAAGCTGGCGATCGGTCCTATTTTTTAGTAAGTTCAGGGCATAATGTAACGCCTGGTGATCCCGTAAGCGCAGGTCGTTACGGTACCAAAGCAAGATAGCGGACATGGGATCGATCTCCGAATGGGGTGGAACAGGTGATTTGCGCTGAGGCTAGGGGCTGTGTTCCTGATTCTGGGGTCACTCTGGGATTAAATGATGACATGTCTTAGGATGACGCACAAATACAGGCCCAAAAAAGACAGATACAGGCCCAAAAAAGACAGGGTGAGCAGTGCCCACCCTGTCCCAGCTAGTTCCAGCTCAATGAAGTCGCTTAAATCAAGTCGCTACGGCAGCAGACCGCTGCTTCCAGAGACACCCGGTAGGGAGTTACTCCACCGCAGGCGGAGTAACTCCCTTTTTTTTACGGTACTGGTGTGAAAAGTGCTAAATCCTAGCCGATCGTCTCAATTTGGTATGGATTCGTCAAGGTCTCCAGCTGCTGCACCAGCAAGCTCAAGAACAGGCCCACATCTGTCACCACACCGACCGACTCCACCGAACCTCGATCGCTCAGCTTCGTCACCACCGCCGGATTAATATCCACACAGACCAACTTCACCCCCGCCGGAGTCATATTCCCAACCCCGATCGAGTGCAACATCGACGACAACATCAGAATCATATCGGCCCCGTTGAGCAGTTCCTGATACGCTTGTTGCGCCTTAATCAGATCCATCTCCGTATCCGGCAACGGACCATCATCCCGGATTGAACCCGCCAGGGAGAACGGCACATTATGCTTGACACACTCATAGAAAATGCCACTCTGTAGGGCGCCCGCATTCACCGTATTAGCGATGCTACCGTGGCCTCGCACCGTATTAATCGCCCGGAGGTGGTGACGGTGGCCCCCCCGCACGCTCACGCCCTGTTTCATATCCATCCCCAGGGAAGTGCCCAGCAGGGACTGCTCAATGTCATGGACCGCGATCGCATTACCACCCAGCAGCACCTGCACATAACCCTGGCGAATCAAGCTCGCCAGATGCTCACTACCGCCCGTGTGAATGACCACCGGACCCGCAACCACAGCAACCTTACCGCCGCGATCGCGAATTTGGCGCAGATCCCAGGCGATCCGCTCCACTACAAGCTCAACCTTGCGCTCACTGGAGACTCCAGACCCCATAAAGGTGAATTCTTCCGTCTTCGCCCGATCGCGATCGGCCACCTTCCGCACCGTGCGGATCCCGGCACTGCCCACCGCCACAGACTCACCAATCTCCAGATCCCGCAGCAGCTTGCAATGGGCTCCGATCCCCTCGGGGGTCTCCCGCACCGCGATCGTGCCATCCATTCGCTGGCCCTGGAGCCGAATCCACTGACCCTTCACCCGCACTTCCGTCGGGTAAATCGTCGTCACATAGAAGTCATCCGGCGCAACCCCAGCCTGGGCCACCGGAATTAGCGTCGCATCCTGGAGTTCCGCCGGTGGATCGATCGCACCCAGGTCAATCAACTGACCCATGATCTCGCTCATAATCTCCGCTGAAGGCGCAGACACGCGAATTTCCGCCTTTGACGTACTCTGGCGCTGAATCCCCAGGTCAAAGTTCAAAACTTGGAAGCTACCGCCTCCTTCCGTAATCACATCCAAGGCCCGATTGATCAGACCCGAATCCAGCAGGTGACCTTCCATGTGGATCACCCGGTTCTGCACACCCACCTGGGCATGGACATCTTCCCGCACAGGCTCCGTAATCCGCAGCGTCAGGCACTTCGCAGCACCCCCCGCCTTCAGGAACTCCGTTAGCGGCGTTTCCACCACTTGGAAGCCCACCGCAGCTAACCTTCCCTTCAGATCCGTGCTGATCCGATTCATGATCACCACCTGATCCACGTTCACCGCGTTACAGGCAAAGTTATCCGCATCCGCATCCCCGACCACGATCCGCTTCTCCGCCGGAACCCGCATTTCGATCAAGCGATTGGAATAGGCATCAAAGGCCGGAGGATAGTAGAGCAAGTAGCCACCCGCCAAGGGACAGAAGCAGGTATCAAGGTGATAGAAGCGCTGATCCACCAAATGGAGGGAAAGCACCTCGATATCCAACCACTCCGCCAGATAGGCGTGGGAGTCTAGTTCAGAGCGGAACCCATAGCCGGCCCACAGCCAGCGACCTTCGCGATCGAGCAGGGCATCTCCCGCCCCCTCAAAGGGCAAGTCCTTGGGCAGTTCGTGGACCGTAAATCCTTGGGACTCAAACCAGGCTTTGAAGTGAGGCTCTTCCCCTTGGCGTTCGGGGTGATAAAACCGGCTAAGGACAACATTATCGCCCAGGATCAAACCTGCATTGGCCGTAAAGACCATATCTGGCCAGCCTTTCTGAGGAGGCACCAGTTCCACCTCGGCATGGTCCTTAATCACGGCATGGAGTTGGTGCCACTGTTCCTTAGCCCGATCGTGGGAGGATTTGTGAACATTCCCTTCCATCCAGGGATTAATCACATAGTCCACTTCATAGTGGTCCGGGGGACACATCAAAATGCGAATGGGAGTTCCCATAGTTCAAGTACCTGACAGGAGACCGTTAACGGCGCTGACTTCGATCGCCCTATCCTTGATACTGTGAAGCTTTGGGGACTAGGGTGACCGCGACGTAACACGGCAGTGTGCCTCGGTCAAAACCACGATCGAAAATAATCAGCAGCTGACCATTGTACCGTTCTCTCGTCCCGCCTATGGGTGTCTCTTGGTCCATCTTCCGCTCCGGATGTCAGCAGTTCCTCACTTAGAGGATGTTTGGAAACCTAAAAGAATCCCCCTAACCCCCCTTTGCAAGAGGAGGGGACGGTCTTTTCTTCCCCCTGCAAAGGGGGAACTGGGGAGGATTCTACAAGGGCCTATACTCCATCGGGGATTTCCCTAACCCCATGCTTTCCCCCTATCCTCTCAACCCACCGATCCATCGCCAGAATCAGGCAAGCCCAGCACCTCCGGGGTAAAGGTGCCGTGGAGACCGTAGGGGATATGCTCATTGAGGTAAAGCATGGCCTCTGGCTGCAACGTTTGGGCATTGAGAATTGCCAAGGCAGACACATGCCGATCGGCCTGGTAGGTCAAAATCAGCACCCAACCGTCATCTTCGGCCCTGGCTCCGGGCCGAGGCACAAACAGCGGCTCTCCCATAAAGCCACGGGGGGCAAAGCTGTGGACCATTTCGCGTCCGGTGTCCAGATCCACCTTCATCACAGCCTGGAGGGGAGAGTTACCCGTGGGGTTGTGGGCCGTACCAATATAGTAATAACGCGCCTTCTGACCGACCAATTGGGGATTTTGGCTTGGAAACTCACAGGGACGATCGATCATCAGCGTACTGGTCCCCGTTGCAGTGGATAGATCCAGCTCATAGCGCCAGAGTTTACCAGCGGGGTAGCTGTCAAAGTCTACTTCCAGGAAATCGTCATCAGGACCGACGTTGGGGAAAAAGTCGTAGCAAATGGAGTCCACGATGATCCGATCGCCCAGCGTATCCCGATCGCTCCCATCGGTTGCGGTAGCCGCCGAGGATTGGGCGGTTTGGGCAACGGGTGCTTGGGTTTCAAAAGCGTTGGCATGGTGGAAAACAAAGCAGGACGGTAGATCGATCGTGATCAGGGACTGGGATGGATCGCGGGGGATGACCAGGGCTTTGGTGGGTCGATCGGGCTGGAAGCCGACACATTGGGCTGCACTTTTGAGCCCGAGGGCGAAGGGCAGGGGGTTAAAGGTGACCGGATTCTGAAAAAAGATGGCGTAGTTCGGGGTGATGGCAAAGTCGTGGAGGAAGGCAAACCCGGGAATCGATCGGGTCTGGGTTTGGACCACGTCTCCCTGGGTATTGAACTCATAGAGGGTAATGGAGCTGGATAATCCGGCTTTAACGCTGAAATTGACGAGGCGAGGTTCGCCATGGGTACGCTCAGAGCCGGGATCGAAGCGGGGGTGGGCAGAGAAGGCTCCACCGGGTTTCAGCAGGCCCTGGAGGCGATCGAGACCCACGGTGTCCAGGGTGTGGGGATCGAGGTGGTGGGGTTCAGCCGCTTCCCACAGGGCAAGCACCTTGCCACCCCAGTAAATGACGTTGGTGTTGGCAATATTTTTAAGCTGGGTGTCGAAACAGTTGGCCAGCCAGCCGCCCGGTTTTTGGGTGCCAAATACGCCACGGTAGAGAATGCGATCGGCTTGGCGTTCGGCCAGGTAGCCTTCCGTTTTGACGTAGCGGCTGCGGAAGTGGGCGCGACCTTGGCTCAAGGTAATCTGACAGATGAGGCCATCCCCATCGAAGGGATGGTGTAGGGTTTGGCCGTTCACATCCAGGAGGCCGGGACCATTGCGGAAGAGGGTGCCTTGGAGATCGGGGGGGATTTGGCCCTGAATATCGGTGATCCAATAGGTGGATTCCTGGGGCTGGGATTGGTAGCCGCGTTGCCAGTCTTCGCGGGTGTAGCAGGGTTGGTCGCGACTGGGGGAGGAGAGGGTTTGCATGGGGTAGGCCGGGGTTAAGGCGATGTCTGTATTGTGAAATTGTAAACGATTGTAAAGGAATCGCTAAATCACGATCTTAATTCTGAGACTGGCACGAAAGAGATCAAATGGTTCAAAATAATACCCCGACGATATTGCATATGCCACTAGACTAAGTTAAAGTAGATCGAGATTCAGCTAAATAATCTTTCTTAACCAGCCTTATAGTGATCTGCGATCTGGATAATGCGCCGTAGCTCATCATTGATTGTGAACCAAGCATTGGGTAACATGGCGGTTACTCAGGTTGTGTAGCGTATAAGGTTGCCACTGCATTATTGTGATTGTGCTCCCATACCTTGAGAGGCTCTTTTATGCCAAAATCACCATCCGGAAAGCAACCTCAAAAAACAAACGCTAAAAAGGAATCAAAGCAGAAAAAAACTGGTAGATCATCAGATTCAAGTAAAGTTAGCTCTGATACTCTAAACTCATTTTTGAAGGCAGAGATTGGCCGTTTATCTCAAGAGAAAGGAATTGAAAAATCTATTCTTGAAGATTTCGCAATCTTTGTCATTAAGAACCACAAGAAAAAGGCTAAGGAAGTTAAAGAGCTCACACTATCTGAGCTAAAGAAATCTATATATCAATATTTTTCAGTGAGCAACACGCCAGATCTCAAGAAATCTGGGGCTTTCCAAATGGCCACTGATGGCATGGATGACTTGAACTTTGGCCGCAAAGAGTCATGGCAGGTCTTATACCGTAAATTCATTGGGATTCTGCCCGGTGAAGAGAATCAAGAAGGCTATGGATGTATCAATGGTGTCAATATATTCAACTACTTTAAACCTTGGCAAGTTTTCAACTTAGATCCTAAGGTTGCAACCTCGGAAGATATTAAAAAATCTTACCATGACCTCAGTAAGATCTATCATCCCGATAACCAAAGCACAGGAGATGCTCAGGTATTCGATCGCCTCACTACCATGTATAAAAGTTTGACCGCAGGTGCATAGCTATGGGCAAGAAAAAGAAAAGATTTACAATCCGCGAGAGCCAGTTAGCTCAGGCCCTTGAGATCACTCCAGAAGCTTTAGATGAAATTATTGAATTTTTTGATTCTGATCCCGATGATGAATGGGAGATTACGGAGAATATTCATTTTATTTATGTTAACAAAAGTCTAAATGAACGGTTATTCTCAGAGATTGGTGCTTATGCGATAGCCAAATACTTGGATGAAACGTCACCTAAAAATCTCTGGGATATAATTAAGGAATTTATTACACGCCACAAGGAAAAGATATGCAATGCTTTTATCAGCGATAAAATTCAAGAGCATTGTAGTTCTCTTACAACTCGAAATAATCGACATTTTCTATCCAAGCGAGATGTGGTTGGGATACTATGTACCAATCATGCCCGTATTAATAAAGCCTTTGAAGAGATCAAGGTTTCATCGGATCCGATGATCATCTCTCAGGATTTCGATGATATTGATGGCGAACGCTTCTATTCTCTTTCAGGCTTGTATAAACTCTCTCGCCATTTGTCAACGGCATTGACAGTGAAAGATCGTCGTGCCTGGTGTGCGGCGGTAGAGGTCGTTGGTAAAAAGACATTCAAAATGATTCTTGACCAACAAGCCAGTAAGGAAAAGCGAATTTCATCAGCGATGAATACAGCAAAGAAGCGAGATTCACAAACTTGCCAAATCACAGGTATCAAACGCGATAAGAATCACAAATCTGTCAACATTGTTGCCCATCATATTTACTCTAAGGAACACTACGCGCATCTAGCGGAATGTGTTGATAATCTCATTACTTTAACCCAAGAGATACACAACGACTTCCATTCTTGGAATGGGGGGTATCAGAAACCATGTACAGCTGATCACTTGATACAGTTTGTGCAAGAGCTATATCCGGAGAATTATGAAGTCATTATGAAGCTAAAGAATGTTAAGAAAGTCTTGAATATGTAGAGGGCACCTCGTCAGAGGCGCAAACATCTTTACGAAACTCCTGGCTGGGCCACCCCCTTCAACGACAGGCCAATTCGCTTCCGATCGACCTCCACCGACAACACCCGCACCCGCACCACCTGCCCCACCTTCACGATCGCCGTGGGATCCGAAACAAACCGATCGGCCATCTGGGAAATATGGATTAACCCATCCTGATGCACCCCCAAATCCACAAACGCCCCAAAATTCGCTACATTCGTCACCACCCCCTCCAACTCCATCCCCACCACCAAATCCGTAATCACCTGAATATCAGCCCGAAACTGGGCATAGGTAAACTGCGCCCGAGGATCACGACCCGGTTTCTCCAACTCCGCCAAAATATCACGCAACGTCGGCTCACCTAAATCATCCGTTTCATAGCGCTTCAATTGCAC
>JAYKIB010000142.1:0-12057 GCA_035285005.1 Prochlorothrix sp. | reverse complement strand
GACAGCCAGCGTCCGATCGATCAGCCCCATCCACTGAGGGGGAGACCGCCTCAGCATCCTCGGCCATGGCCTGGGTTATTCCCAAAAAGCTGGCTGTGGGTCGGCTACCCCGGTCTTCGGACCTCCTCACTCTCCAAAATCAGGGTATCCAAACGATTTTATCCCTTTGCCGCTCTAGCGAAGGTGCGCTACCCCCCGAAACCCCAGAGCAGTTCCAACTCATCACCTGCCCCCTACCGGATCAACGCCACCCCGACTCCTTGACGGTGAAGCAGTTGGGGCAAGCTGTAAAAGTTGTGGAGCAAGAACTCCAGTTTGGTAGACCGGTGTACGTCCATTGTTTTGCCGGACTAGAACGATCGCCCACGGTTTGCCTCACCTATCTGTGCCAATCCCAAAATGCAGAAATTTGGGAAGCACTCCAGTTCCTCAAAGAAGTTTATCCTGCGGCTTGTCCCTCTTCAGAACAGTTGCGGGTTGCCCAAATCTATTTGCAGTCTCGTCGTAATTTGATGCAGTCCTAGGGGGGATCCTAGAGGATGTTTGGAAACTGCGGCCAAGGGCCGTAGGCCCTTGCAGAATCCCCCTCAGTCCCCCTTTTGAAGGGGAAAGAAGAGGTCATCCCTTGTAAAGGGAGGTTAGGGGGGATTCTCTTAGGGATACCTCGATTAATCCAAATTTCGACCGTAGTGCCCACAGAGGAATCAGGGTTGTGGCAGGTGGTGAAGCCGCCTGCCACAATTAGTTGAGGTGTCCTACACAATAACGGTGTTAAGATGTCAGCAGCCATGGCAACCGCTCAATGATAAGCGACAAGCCTAGGGAGTCCCGGCCTGACCCTGTTTCCAGAAGCCTACCTCACGCAGCTTACCCCTAAGTCTGTCCGTTGCCACATCCATTGCCATTACGCCTGTTTGTTACGTGTCACACGTACTCTCAGCTTTTTCCAGGGGTTAGCCATCCGCACCGTGACTCCATCGCCAGAGGCCCCGCTATGCTAAACGCTTTACCGCTACCGGGGGCGATTGCTGCCCTCTATGCTCAGGTCAACGAAACCGATGAACTGACCTTGGCCGATCGCCATGCCCTCCGAGCTGCCCTGCTTTCAGGGAGTTTGACCGACGAGGAGGCAGAATGTGTAAATCGGCTGCTCTATGCGGTTCGTCGCGGTCGCTTGCATATTAGTGATAAGATTTCGGCCATCACGGACCACTAAAGGGCACCTCGAGAAATTCAAATTCCGACCGCAGTGCCCACGGCAGAATCAGGGTTATGGCAGGCGGCTTCGCCGCCTGCCACAATTAATCGAAGTGCCCTAAAATCGATCGGGACCGATTGGTTTGAACTCGTCCGACCCATTGCGCAGGAAGGGGGACAGGGAAAGGTGTACACTGGCAGTCAAGCTCTCGTGTCTCTAAACTGCTGCCCTGTATCTGTCGATCGCCATGCCTACTTCGTCCTTGCGCTATGCCTACTACCCCGGTTGTGTTGCCCAAGGGGCATGTCGAGAACTCCACCAATCGACACAGGTGTTGAGTCAGGCCCTCGGAATTGAGCTAATTGAACTGAAAAAAGCCTCCTGTTGTGGTTCAGGCACCTTCAAAGAAGATTCTCAGCTCTTAGAAGACACGGTTAATGCCCGTAACATTGCCCTGGCGGAAAGCTTAAACCTGCCCCTCCTGACCCATTGCAGCACCTGCCAAGGTGTGATTGGTCATGTGGACGATCGCCTCAAGGAAGCCCAGCAGCAAAATCCTGAATATTTAGACAAAATTAATGGGTTGCTCTGTAAAGAGGGGTGTTCCCCCTATCAGGGCACCACGGAGGTCCGTCATCTACTCTGGGCCCTGGTGGGTGACTACGGTTTAGACACCCTGGCCCAAAAGGTAACGCGCCCCCTGAAGGGTCTGAAGTGCGCCGCATTTTATGGATGCTACCTGCTGCGAGGCCAAAAACATCTGCGCTACGACGATCCCTTTAATCCCCAGTCCCTAGAGCGGGTGTTTAAAACGGTGGGTGCCACGGCTGTCGAGTATCCAGGTCGGACCCAGTGTTGCGGTTGGCCCCTATCCAGTTATGCGACGGACCAATCCTTTGCCATGGCAGGACAGCATCTAAGGGCGGCGATCGAGGCAGGAGCCGATTGTCTGGTTACCCCCTGCCCCCTCTGCCATCTCAATTTAGATTCCCGTCAACCGGAAGTGGAAGCGGCGATCGGTCGTCAGTTGGGGATCCCGGTGCTTCATTTACCCCAGTTGGTTGCCCTCGCCTTGGGGGTCTCGCCCCAGCAGTTGGGCCTGAGCAACCACATCGTCAATACCAAGCCGGTTCTCCAAAAGTTGGGGATTTAAAGGCTGGGGATTTAAAAGTTGGGAGTTTAAAGGGTTGACGGGGAATTCCGTCCCCAAGAATCGGTGTGCAGCGACGGGGATTAGGGTAGGATCAAAACTTGCTGACTTCAGCAGCCCCTTCGTCTATCCTATCCAAACGTCTTTAACACCACCGTGGTTATTCAACTCAGTCCGGCGGCCCGTGCCGAAATTTTGCGCTTCAATCGTCACTGTCCCAATCCGCCCCACCGGGTTCGCCTCGATATTCAACCGGGGGGCTGTGCAGGGTTGCACTACACGTTGGAGTTTGATCCCAGTCCCCAGCCCCAGGATGCGGAAAGTGTTGGTTATGATCAAGACGAGATTCAAATTCTGATTTCGCCCGCGTCCCAGGTCTATATTGGTACCCTGATCCTGGACTATGTGGAAGATCTGACCGGGGGGACGTTTCGTTTTGAGAACTCCAAGGCCGCCCAAACCTGCAATTGTGGCCAGTCCTTTGAGCTATAGCAGTCGCCCGGTGGTGCCGGAGCCGTCCGGGGCGGGAATTCCCTGCACAGCGGAGGAGTCCTGACGGTGCCCAATTCGATCGCGCCCAATTCGATTGCCCTATCTTCGATCGAATGGAATGCGATCGCGCCCTGCTTGATTTTGTCTACGCCGCCCTTGACCAGGGGGGGACGGTCTTTTCCTCCCCCTTATAAAGGGGGACCGAGGGGGATTCGGCACGGGTCTACAGCCCTTGGCCACAGTCTCCAAACAGCCTCCAGAGGGGGCGGTCTTTTCCTCCCCCTTATAAAGGGAGACTGAGGGGGATTCGGCACGGGCCTACGGTCCTTAGCCGCAGTTCTCAAACAGCCCCTCGGACCTTAGGGATCGCGGAAGCCGGTCAACTCGGCCCCTATACCCCGGTGTGATCCCGCCTTATTCAGTCCATCAGCCCTCATCCATCAGCCCTCATCCTTTGGAGCAACAGCGATGTCCTTTGTTGGTTTGCATATCCACAGTGATTACAGCCTCCTCGATGGCGCAAGCCAGTTGAAACAGTTGGTGGGCCGAGCGGAGGAATTGAAGATGCCCGCGATCGCCCTGACGGATCATGGGGTGATGTATGGGGCGATCGAGCTGCTGAAAACCTGTAAGAATAGCAGCGTCAAGCCAATTATTGGCAATGAGATGTACGTCATTAATGGGCGTTTAAGTGATGATCCAGAGAATAAGAAGCGCATCAAAAAATATCACCAAGTTACCCTTGCCAAAAATAAGATCGGCTACCAAAATCTCACCAAGCTAACTAGTATTTCTCACCTCCAAGGGGTGCGAGGCAAAGGCATTTTTTCCCGTCCTTGTATTGATAAGGACTTGCTCACCCAGTATCACGAAGGGTTGATTACCACCAGTGCCTGCCTAGGTGGAGAAATTCCCCAGGCGATCCTGCAGGGCAAGTTCGAGGTGGCCCGTGAGGTGGCCCAATGGTATAAGGATTTATTTGGTGAAGATTACTATATTGAGCTCCAGGATCATGGCTCCAAAGAGGATCGCATTGTCAATGTGGAGCTGGTTAATATTGCACGGGAACTGGGAATTCAAATCATTGCAACCAACGATTCCCACTATATTTCCTGTTATGACGTGGAGGCCCATGATGCCCTCCTGTGCATTCTGACGGGCAAGCGAGTGACGGATGAAAAACGGTTACGCTACAGTGGCACAGAATATCTGAAGTCTGCGGAGGAAATGCGCCTGCTGTTTCGGGATCATTTGGAAGCGGATGTGATTGAAGAGGCGATCGCCAACACGCTAACTGTGGCCGAAAAAGTAGAGCCTTACAATATTTTGAGCGCTCCCCGTCCCCTGGCTTACCCGATTCCCGATGGCTACACCGATAAGGAGTATATGGCGAAGGTGGCGCGGGATGGTCTGGTCGAGCGACTAGATTGTGGCAACTATGAAGCTGTGGAGCCAGAGTATAAGGAACGTCTAGAATATGAGATTGAAATGATGCAAAACATGGGTTTTGCAAGTTATTTCCTAGTGGTTTGGGATTACATTAAATTCGCACGGGATCATAATATTCCCGTTGGTCCCGGTCGGGGTTCCGCTGCGGGTTCCCTCGTGGCCTATGCAATGGCCATTACAAATATTGATCCCGTCCACCATGGCTTACTATTTGAGCGGTTTCTGAATCCGGAACGTAAGTCAATGCCGGATATTGACACGGATTTTTGTATTTCCCGGCGAGAGGAAGTAATCGACTATGTGACGGAGAAATATGGGGCCGATCGGGTGGCCCAAATCATTACCTTTAACCGCATGACCTCCAAGGCGGTGCTGCGGGATGTGGGCCGGGTGCTGGATATTCCCCTCAAAGAAGTGGACTTTATGGCCAAAATGGTCCCAACGCTACGGGGCAAACCCGCCAAGCTCAAGGTCATGATTGATCCGGACAATACGCCCGATCCGGAATTCAGTCGTCGCTACCATGATGACATGGTGGTGCCGGGGACAGAGCCACCCATGTCCTATCGTCGATGGATTGATATGGCGATGCGCATTGAGGGAACGAACAAAACCTTTGGTGTCCATGCGGCGGGGGTGGTAATTGCGGCAGAACCCTTGGATCAGTTGGTGCCGCTGCAACGGAATAACGATGGCTCGGTGATCACCCAGTACTACATGGAAGATGTGGAGGCGATGGGGTTGCTGAAAATGGACTTTTTGGGTCTGAAAAATCTGACCATGATTCAAAAGTCTGTGGAACTGATTGAACAGTATCGTCAAGAGACGATCGATCCCGATGATTTGGATATGCTCGATTCTAAAACCTATCAACTTTTAGCAAAGGGGGATCTAGAGGGAGTATTTCAAATCGAGTCCTCGGGGATGCGCCAAATTGTCCGTGACCTCAAGCCCTCGAATCTGGAGGATATTTCTTCGATTCTGGCCCTTTACCGTCCGGGTCCGTTGGATGCGGGGTTGATCCCGAAGTTTATTAACCGTAAACATGGGCGGGAACGGATTGAATATGAGCACCCCAAGCTAGAGACCATTCTGAATGAAACCTACGGGATTCTGTGCTATCAGGAACAGATTATGAAAATGGCCCAGGATCTATCGGGGTATTCCCTGGGGCAGGCAGATCTACTCCGTCGTGCCATGGGGAAGAAGAAGCCCGAAGAGATGGCAAAACACCAGGAAACCTTTATCGGCGGCGCCATCGAACGTGGGGTTGATCCAAAGGTGGCGGAAAATTTATGGGATCAAATGGTGAAGTTTGCCGAGTATTGTTTGACCTATGACACGAATGTTTTGACGGTGGAGTATGGCCCGATGCCGATCGGGAAAATTGTGGAAGACCAGATTCCCTGTACTGTCTATAGCGTGAGTGAAGCGGGCTATGTGTATGGACAGCCGATCGCCCAGTGGCACGATCGGGGTGCCCGCGAGGTATTTGAGTACGAGTTGGAGAATGGCTGGGTGATTCAGGCCACGCCCGACCATAGGTTCATGGTGGAGACGGGGGAAATGGTGGCGATCGATCAAATTTTCACCGAGGGTCTAACCCTGAAGTATCTGCCGCCGGAGGCCCTGGGGAAGACAGCAGCCGCTGACCGATTCGAGGTGCTACGGCGGGTCGCGGTGTGACCCCCTTGGCCTCTGCGCTCTACTCTGCTGTTCTATTCCTTGCACCATGGCACCCACCCCCTCCGATTCCCGCCCGCCTGTTGATTCCGGCTCTGAACCCAGCGCTGAGCCGGAATTTAATCAACTCCCTAATCAACTCCCTGATCACACCCAGGGACATACCCCGATCGATTTTGTCACTTCTGGCCCGCCCTGGGACGCTAGTAATCCGAGTGGAGCCAAATCCCTCAACGATCGTGGATTATCCGATTCCCTCCCCGATCTTTGGGGTATTTACTCCGTATGGTGGCGACACTTTCAGGTATATCGCCGCACCTGGCTCGTGAACTTCCTGCCGCCCATTTCTGAACCGATCGTCTACCTCGTTGCCTTTGGCTATGGCTTCTCGCCCCTGGTGGGCAACGTCAATTATCTGGGCCAAACCCTGCCCTACGTCCAGTTTTTAGCACCGGGCATGATTGCCGTGGGTGTCTTGTTTCAATCCTTTTTTGAAGCCGCCTTTGGCACCTTCATTCGCCTGCGCTTCCAGAAGACCTGGCAGGCCCTGCTGACGGCTCCCCTCAGTTTTCGGGATGTGTTTGTGGGGGACTGGCTATGGGCAGCAACCCGGGGCATGATTGCGGGCAGTCTAACGGCGATCGTGGCGATCGTGGCGGGGTTATACCCGCTGTCGGGTTTAATTCTGGCGCTTCCGGTGATGATCCTGGGGGCTTTGCTGTTTTCGGCTTTTGGGCTTTGGATGGCGGGCTTTTTCAACACGGTCGATCAGCTGAATGTGCCCATTTTCCTGGTGATTATCCCCATGTTCACCCTCTGTGGCACCTACTTCCCTCGGGAAACCCTCCCCCCGGCCTTGGAGCGGGTCGCGGCCCTGTTGCCCCTCTCGGCTCTGGTGGATCTGTTGCGGTGGCCCCTGGGCTTGCCGCCCTGGTGGCCCCTGTCGTTGTTGTGGTTGCTGCTGCTGCTCTCCCTGGTGGTTACCTTGGCCGTGCAGCGGATTCGGCCCCTGGTGTTCCGTTAGCGGGGGAGCTACCCTTTCTGTTCCGATAATGGACTGGCAATGGACTGGCAATGGACTGGTTTACGTGGATCAGACTGCGCTGTGCCCCTGCTTCCAGCTTGGAAGCTTGGATATGGGGTGGATCCCCTCATTGGTTTTCCCGGTTAGTCGGTACGTCAGCCGACAGAAATTTGCCGCTTTCGACGTGCCCCTTGGTCGATCTGTTATAGATTGTTAAGAACATTGTTAAGCACTCTGTGCTATGGCAACGGACCGGTCTCCCTGAGGTGTGACCTCCCCGCAATGCGAGGGGACCCTCCCAGACCAGTGGCTGACAGCTGGGTGTATGCCCTAACAGCTTGCCCGTAACAACAGCTTGTCACAAGAGCCTCGTCCAGAACCATAGTCCAGAGCCATGCCCTAGTTCCCACTCGGGTCGCTTTGATTGCCCTGTTTTCCCACCGAGCCTGTCCATGCAGCCCTCTGATCCGAATCAATTTACAGAAAAAGCCTGGGATGCGATCGTCTCGTCCCAGGAAGTTGTGCGCCGCTTCCGTCAGCAGCAGTTGGAGGTGGAGCATGTGATCATCGCCTTACTGGAGGGTCAGGACGGGACTGCCGCCACGATTCTGAACCAGGCGGAGGTGGATCCGGTGGTGCTGTTGCAACAGGTGGAGGACTTTGCCCGTCGCCAAATGCGGAACATGGCAGGGGGAACCCAGCTTTATCTGGGGCGGGGTCTAGACGAGATGCTGGATAAGGCGGACCAGGCGCGGCAACTGTGGCAGGACGAGTACATCGGCGTTGAACATGTGCTGATGGGCTTTGCGGAGGACGATCGCTGTGGTCGTCGCATTTGCCAAGGCTTGCAATTGGATGCGGCCAAGTTACAGACGGTGATTAAAACCCGACGGGCCAACCTTGCAAAGGCCAAGGAAGCGCGGATGGAAGCGGGTCCCACTGCTTTGGAGAAGTATGGACGTGATCTAACGGAATTGGCGGAAGAGGGCAAGCTCGATCCGGTCATTGGTCGGGATGATGAAATTCGCCGGGTCATTCAGGTGTTATCGCGCCGCACCAAGAACAATCCAGTTCTGATTGGGGAACCCGGAGTGGGGAAAACAGCGATCGCCGAGGGGCTAGCCCAACGCATTATTAAAAATGAGGTGCCGGAATCCCTCAAAAACCGGCGCTTAATTACCCTCGATATGGGTTCGGTGATTGCGGGGGCTAAATATCGAGGTGAATTCGAGGATCGGCTACGATCGGTGATGCGTGAGGTCATCGACTCCGAAGGGCAGATTGTTCTCTTTATCGATGAACTGCATACGGTGGTGGGGGCCGGGGGTGGCCAGCAGGGATCGGCCATGGATGCGGGGAACCTACTGAAGCCGATGTTGGCCCGTGGGGAGCTGCGTTGTATTGGGGCAACGACCCTAGATGAGTTCCGCAAGTTCATTGAGAAGGATCCGGCCCTGGAACGACGATTCCAGCAGGTCATGGTCAACCAACCCACGGTGGAGGATACGGTGTCGATTTTGCGGGGCCTGAAGGACCGCTATGAAGTCCACCATGGGGTTAAGATTCTGGACTCGGCTCTGGTGGCGGCGGCCAGTCTATCCAATCGTTACATTAGCGATCGTTGCTTGCCCGACAAGGCGATCGATCTGGTGGATGAGGCGGCGGCGAAGCTGAAAATGGAAATCACCTCCCAGCCGGAGGAGTTGGAATTTCTCGATCGTCGGATTAACCAGCTCAAAATGGAGAAAATCTCCCTGGAGGGGGAGGAAAGTACGATCAACGCAGGGGATTCCAACCCCTTTAAGACATCCCAGGAACGGATCGATCGTATTGATCAGGAAATTGCTACCCTCCAAACCAAGTACGACGCTCTCCATAGTCAGTGGGAGTCGGAAAAGGTGTTACTGGATGCCATCAATCATATTAAGGAAGAGGAAGAACAGCTGCGGGTGCTGATCGACCAGGCGGAACGGGATGCGGACCTCAATAAGGCCGCCCAGCTGAAATATGGCCGAATGGCGACGCTGGAGCAAGAGAAGGCGGATAAGGAAGCGGAACTGCTGGCGATGCAGGACAGTGGCCAGACCCTGCTGCGGGAAGAGGTCACCGATAGTGATATTGCCGAGATTGTGGCCCGCTGGACCGGGATTCCCGTGAACCGTCTCCTGGAAACGGAGCGGCAAAAGTTACTGCAACTGGAACAGGTGCTCCACCAACGGGTGATCGGCCAAGGGGAGGCGGTTTCTGCGGTTTCTGCGGCAATTCGACGGGCCAGGGCGGGGATGAAGGATCCCGGTCGTCCGATCGGCTCGTTCCTGTTTATGGGACCGACGGGGGTGGGTAAAACTGAGCTAGCCCGAGCCCTGGCCCATTGCCTGTTCGACAGTGACGATGCCCTGGTGCGGATCGACATGTCGGAGTATATGGAAAAGCATTCCGTGGCGCGGCTGGTGGGGGCTCCTCCCGGTTATGTGGGCTATGAGGAAGGGGGGCAGTTGTCGGAAACGATCCGCCGTCGGCCCTACTCGGTGGTGTTGCTGGATGAGGTGGAGAAGGCCCACCCGGATGTGTTTAATATCCTGTTGCAGGTGCTGGATGATGGCCGGATTACGGATTCCCAAGGCCGGACGATCGACTTTCGCAATACGGTCATTGTCATGACCAGTAACATTGGCAGTGAGCATATTCTGGATGTGTCCGGCGACGATAGCCAGTATGAGGAGATGCGGAAACGGGTGATGGAGAGCCTCCGCCGTCATTTCCGCCCAGAATTCCTGAATCGGATTGATGATTTGATTCTGTTCCACTCCTTGGATCGATCGGAGCTACGCCAAATTGTGGCGATCCAAATTAAGCGCATTGAGTCGCTGTTGGCGGATCAGAAGATCGATATTAAGCTCACGGCGGCGGCCCAAACCCATGTGGCGGATGCGGGCTATGACCCCACCTATGGCGCACGGCCCCTGAAGCGGGCAATTCAGCGGGAGCTAGAGAACCCGATCGCCACCAAGCTGCTGGAGAACACGTTTGTGGAGGGGGATACGATCGTGGTGACCGTCAAAGATGGCGAGTTGCTGTTTAGTCACGCAAAGGATGTACCGGCGGACGCTGAGACGGAGGGTGAGGCGGAAACCCTGCCAGAGGCAGCGGATGGACCGGAGGAGGATGGGGAAGAGGCGGTGGCGGTGCCGGTGGAGGTGGTTTAGGCGAAGGAAATTTCCGTAGGATCCGTATAGGCTAACGGGCACCTCGATTCATTGGGTTGCGCGGCGAACCCGCGCAACCCCACCCGGATTCTGCTGTAGGCACTCTGGTGAAAATTTGAATTAATCGAGGTGCCCTAACGGTATTCCAGACAGGTGATAGCGAACGCATCGAAGCGTCGGGCTTTGATGCGTTACGGCTACGCCCCACACAGCTTACAAGCTGCGTTTACTACAAGCTGCGTTTACTACAAGCTGCGTTTATTACAAGCTGCATTTATTATTGCCTGTTTTGCTTAGTGGATGGCTTGGCTCGACTAGTCTGCGGTGCCGTATTGCCGATCGCACCCTAGGTTTGGGCCTAGAACTGGATTTGGGTGGGTTATAGGCCCGGTAAAATGCGGAAATCTTCGGATTCCTCGGTGTAACTAATCGGCAAAACCACCACAATATTTTCCGGCGGATTGGGCACAATGTAGTGATTAATGACTTGGCCCCCGTAAACCTCTTCCACCGCCGCTAGTCCCGCTTCCATGGCAGGGGTCACCTCCGACACCGCCCCACGAATCGCCACAAAGAAATTAGCACTTTCCGCCAAACCGTACTGCACCAAGGTGACACTCGCTGCCTTGACCATGGCATCTGCTGCAGCAAGAACGGGGGGAAAACCCAGGGTTTGAATCACACCAACGGCAGCGGGCATAGGTCGAACTCCTTGACGGGGGATAGATCGGCAGCTTGAGCGGTTCTCAAGGTTTTCTTTATTTTACGGCCTGATGGTCCTTCGTGATCGCAGATGTTGACCCCCTCAGGAGTGGACCGGTACTGTTTGAAAGGTTAAAGGTTCCACCGTTAGCGCTTCAGCGCCCCCTATGACATCATCTATGGCCTACGACACCGAAAAACAAGTCGCCCTCGAAGCGGTCCTTGCCGCTGCCCAACTCTGTAACCAGGTCCGCCAGGAAATTGTGCCGGAGGCTATGGAAAAGAACGATCGCAGTCCTGTGACGGTGGCCGATTTTGGCTCCCAGGCAGTGATTTGCCGTGCGCTGAAGGCGGCGTTCCCCCATGACCCGATCGTTGGTGAGGAGGACAGCGCCGACCTCCGATCGCCGGAGCAGGCCGATCGACTACAGCAGGTGACCCGCTACGTCCAGGGGGTGGTGCCCGAGGCAACGCCTGAGCAGGTGGCGGATTGGATCGATGGGGGCAACGGCTCAGTGGCCGATCGCTACTGGACCCTGGATCCGATCGACGGTACCAAGGGGTTTTTGCGCGGCGATCAGTATGCCGTGGCCCTGGCTCTGGTCGAGAAGGGGGAAGTCAAGCTGGGGATTCTCGGCTGTCCAGCCCTGAGCTTTGCGGGCAGTGGTCAAGAACCGGGCTTAGTGTTTGTGGCGGTGCGCGGAGAAGGGGCGGTGATGATGTCCCTCCAGGGGGAAAATCCCCAACCGATCCAGGTGGTGAGCGAAGGCCAGATCGATCGCTTCCGGTTTGTGGAAAGTGTGGAGTCGGGCCATGGGGACCAAAGCCGGCAGTCGGCGGTGGCCCAGGCGGCAGGCATTACCCAGGAGTCGATTCGGATGGATAGTCAGGCCAAGTATGCGGCGGTGGCAGCGGGTCAAGCGGCGCTATATTTACGGTTGCCGTCGCCCAAAACCCCCGATTACCGCGAGAAGATTTGGGACCATGCAGCGGGGGTGATCGTGATTGAAGAGGCGGGCGGTACGGTGACGGATATTCACGGTCAGCCCCTGGATTTTTCCCTGGGATCCAAGCTGGTCAAGAACCAGGGAGTGGTGGCCAGTAATGGCGCGATGCATGGGGCAGCGATCGCGGCGCTGAAGACGCTTTAGGC
>JAYKIB010000141.1:0-7151 GCA_035285005.1 Prochlorothrix sp. | reverse complement strand
GAAGCCTATCAAGCCAGTGGTGGATCGGCGAATACCTCAGTAGACCAATGATCTGGCTATTTTCTCCCACTGGCCTATGCAGTGCCTCCCATTTGGCTATTTCGTCGAAAGTGGGATGCTCCCATTCGATCGGCCCCAAGCCGCATGGACTTGAGTAGTTTGGGCAAATCTTCCTGCACAAACTCAAAATCCAAATCCTCTAGCAATTCCGTGACGGTCTCCGATTGTTCCGGCAGCTCCGCCAGGAGGGTTTCAATAATCTCAAATAAATCCTTGACGTAGTTCTGGGCTGGCTTGATATTTCCCGCCACACAGCTCACCGGATTATTAATCTCATGGGCGACACCCGCCACCAACTGTCCCAGGGCCGACATTTTCTCGCTCTGAACCAGTTGCATCTGCATTCGCTTCAGATCGTCCAGGGCTGTTTGTAGGTCCGCAGTGCGATCGACCACCTGTTGCTCTAGGGTTTTGGTTAAATACCGCAACTGTAAGTGAACACTGAGCCGTGCCTTCACCTCCTCAGCCTGGAGGGGCTTGGTAATGTAGTCCACCGCTCCCAATCCCAGTCCCTTCACCTTATCCGTGGTCTCTGTGAGAGAGGTCATAAAAACCACCGGAATATCCTGGGTCTTCTCCCATTCCTTGAGGCGACGGCAGGTTTCAAACCCATCAATCCCCGGTAGGATCACATCCAGCAACACTAAATCAGGCAAACCCTCCACGGAATCCGGCTCTGCCAGTAGTTCAAAAACTTCTTCGCCACTGGCAGCATTCAAAACTTGGTAGCCTGCAGTGTCTAGCATATTGCGCAAAAAGGCCCGGTTACTTCGACTATCGTCCACCACCAAAATCGTGGCGGTGTCGGGTTGAAAGTCAAAGTGAGAAGAGGAGGAGGTCGTGTCCTTCATGGGGCTGGGTGAGTGGACCGTTGAACTGGCGGGAGGGCAGCGCAAGGGCTTAAACGCAGAGCTTCAACGTAGCGTTCAAACGTTTAACCTAAGTGCCGCTGTAGGAACTTGGGGCAGAAGGGCGGCGGAGCCGCTCAACTCCGGACTGTCATCATTTAACCCTGGGATACCTTCAGAACCGGGGACATAGCCCCTAGCTCACATCCTTGGGGCGGGGGTGTAACTCCGGTAACACAAGGTTTCTACAGGTACACGATCGTGTTTTGCAGGGTTTGTGGTTAGGGTTTGCGATGGGATCGGTACCGGTGGCCCCACGACAAATTGTCGATCGATTGGACCTGTCGAGGGAGACTCTGCCCACTAAGCTTTTCAAGCTATAGCCACCATAACGGGATAATCCATGATTGGTCAGGAGTTAAGCTAGGATATGTGTTAATTCTTTATCAAACGGACACCTCAAGCAGGGACCGCCGTAAGGGCACTTCGATTAATTGTGGGGGGCGGCGAAGCCGCTCCCCACAACCCTGATTTTGCCGTAGGCACTACGTGTCCGTAAGAAAAGGGCACCTCGATTAATTGTGGTAGGCGGCTTCGCCGCCTACCACAACCCTGATTTTGCTGTGGGCACTGCGGTCGAAATTTGAATTTTTCGAGGTGCCCAAAATATTTAAAATCCTAACGGACACCTCGATGAATTGGGTTGGGCGGCAAAGCCGCCCAACCCAAACCCTGACTCTTGCGGGGGCTATCTCCCAAAAACTCGGATTAATCGAGGTGCCCTAACGACGCTTCAAGATCCTATCAAGATCCTAACGACGGCCCCCATCGCGAATCCGGTAGCCCCCCTCTGACTCCAGACAATTCCAGGCGAGACTCCATGCGAAACTCAAGGCCCGCTTGAAGCGTGCAACCCTACCTCAATCAACCTGTCTATTGGCCTAACACCCTGATATGGATATTTTTGAACTCAAGCGTACACTAGACGTGACCGCCCAACGCCTGGGGAAAACCCAGGAGTATCTTTGACCTCCCTGCTCTGAAGGCTCGGATTCAAGATTTAGAGCAAGTGGCGGCGCAGCCAGCACTATGGGACGACCCGACCACGGCGCAACGGACCCTGCGGGACTTGGATGAGTATAGGTCGCACCTCAGTCAGTTCCAGACCTGGCAACAGTCCTGGGCTGATGCAGAAGCGGTGCTGGAACTGCTGGAGGTGGAACCGGACGAGGGCCTGCTGACAGAGGCGATCACCAATCTCCAAACCCTGGAGCGGGAGCTCGATCAGTGGGATTTACAGCAGCTTCTCTCCGATGAGTATGACAAGGACGGGGCAGTCCTGACCATTAATGCGGGCGCTGGGGGGACCGATGCCCAGGACTGGGCAGAAATGCTGCTGCGAATGTATACCCGCTGGGGGGAAGCCCAGGGCTATAGGGTCCAGCTTGCGGAACTCTCGGAGGGAGATGAGGCTGGAATTAAGTCAGCGACGCTGGAACTGCAGGGCCGCTATGCCTACGGTTATCTTCGATCGGAAAAAGGAACCCATCGCCTGGTGCGAATCTCACCGTTTAATGCCAATGGTAAGCGCCAAACCAGTTTTGCGGGGGTTGAGGTGATGCCGATTCTGGATCAAGAGGTGCAGTTGGAGATCCCGGATAAGGATCTGGAAATTACGACTTCGCGATCGGGCGGTAAGGGGGGCCAAAACGTCAATAAGGTTGAGACTGCCGTGCGTGTGGTTCACCTCCCCACAGGTTTGGCGGTGCGCTGCACCCAGGAACGATCGCAGCTCCAGAACAAGGAAAAAGCCCTAGCTTTGCTGAAGGCCAAACTCCTGGTAATTGCCAAGGAGCAGCGGGCCCAGGAGGTTGCTGATATTCGGGGCGATATGGTGGAAGCGGCTTGGGGTAATCAAATTCGGAACTATGTGTTTCACCCTTACCAAATGGTGAAGGATCTGCGTACCCAGGTGGAAACGACGGCGATCCAGGATGTTATGAATGGGGAACTGGATGCGTTTATCCAAGCCTACCTACGTCAGGAAAACCAGGTGGCTTCCTAGGGCGTGTCATCAATTCACTTGAGGACACCTCGATTAATTGGGTGCATCTCACTTTGGCGAGTCTGGTCCTCATCCCCGAGCCCCCTATGCCCTCCGGGCAGGCGAAGCCAACGACTGCGCTCAAGGCACCGCTTCTCCCGTCTTGGGAGAAGGGGAATCCTATTAAAGGACACCTCGGTTCGCTGTGGGGGGCTGAGCGGAGTCGAAGACCCCCACAACCCTGGTTCTTGTCTGGATCACAGAGCGGGGAACCGCCACCGAGGCTAGGCAGAGAGGGGATCCAGAATTTGGGAGCGAACCCGATCGAGGGCTTGATTAAACTGATCGCGGCTTTGGAACCCTTCAATGCGATCGCACACCTGCCCCTGGTAGAACACCAATAGCGTGGGTAGGGTGGTTAAGCGATAGGTATTAACAATCGAGAAGTTGTTATCCGCATTAACACTAACAATTTTTAAGGGTGTATTCACCTGGCTTTGGAACTGGTTGAGGGTTGGGTTGACCCAACGGCAGGCCCCACACCAGGGTGCCCAAAAGCTCACCAGAACAAGACCGGATGCGTCCAAGACTTCCTGGCGAAAGTTCTCCCCCGTGATGGCTAAAAACATTGGATAAGGTGAATTAAAAGTCAAATTAAAATCGGCTTACAGCATCTGGGCACTTCGGTTAATTGTGGCGTGCAGCGAAGCCGCATGCCACAACCCTTACTCCTGCGTGGGTCACTTCTTCAAAATGTGAATGAATCGAGGTGTCCAGCTGTAAGTCATCATAGCTACAGGGATCTGTCCCACCGCAGGTGGGGCGACTCCCGTCTTGTACGCGACTGTTGCGAATCGAAGGTCCCGTTCCTCTATTTTACGGGAAGATTGTGGTCTTCTCGTACCCAAAACCGCAATGCCAGCTCGATTACCAGAACACCGCAGCCGTTGCTCGCATCATCCAGGGATGAATCCACCAAAACAGTAGGACAAAGGCGGTGACCCCCACATAGGCTGGGCGGAGAAACTCTCGCCAGACCAGGGTTTGGCGACCCTGGGCAATGGCCACAAAGGGAATCACCGACGTCCGCTCCCGCACAGCTTCATAGGCGGCTCCGTAGCGTTGGCCCCAGCGACGATCGCCATGCCACACGGCAAAGAGGTGATGGGCGATTAATCCGGTGCAGGTCACCAGCATAAAACTGGTGCCGAGCCAGAGCGCATGGGCTACGCACCAGATCACCTGTCCCACCATTTGCGGGTGGCGTGTGATGCGGATAATCCCGGTTTCGTAGAGATGAACTTCGGGCTTTTGAATCGCAGCGATTTCGAGCAGGTTAAAGGTGGCGGGATAAAGAAAGATGAAGGAGAGGGCGGATAGACCCCATACCAGGGGGGCAATTCCGGGCACCCCTTGTAAGTTCCAAAGCTGGAGACCGTCGTAGCGATGGTTAATGAAATAAATGATCAGGGTGGCGGCAAGGGGGAGGCTAACAAGGGCAAACAGGACCCGGTACAGTCGGGCTCCGATGCGGGCTTCTCCCCAGGGACGCAGGGCGGCGAGGCCACTGTGGGCGATCGCGAAAAGGACGAGCAAGGCCACCATGATGCCGTGGCTGGGGCTGAGGGAGGGGGCGGTGATGGCCAGATCGATCGGGGTGCGCAGGCTCCCCCAAGGGTCACAGGGAAATGGAAATACGGTCACGATGGGCGAAATAGATCGAGAGCAAATGGGGGGCTAACGGATGTGCTAGCTAGGCTGAGTCTACCGCGATCGGGGCTTCCCTATCCCAGAAAGCAGTCCTAGGGCATTGTTGTTTCGTTCGGGTCAACGCACACTTCGCGCGTTAAGGGGTCACGCACCAGCACTTCCGCCGCCATTTTGAGGCTGTTGTTGGTGTCGAAGTAAAAGGTTTGAATTTCCTGGGTCTCCCGGCGATCGACCTCATAGCCAATCACCGGAAACCAGGGACCAAAATTCAGGGAAACTGCCCCATCCCGTTCTGGATCGTCGAAATCAAAGCGACGCACCGTGTTTTGACCCACTTGATACTGGATCAGCGTACCGGCTTCCCCCACCAACTGGGCTGGCGCACTGCGTAAAAATTCCACCTGACCGGAGGCAAATAGAGTTGCCTGGGCATTCCCCCCCGGCTCTAAGGGTTCGCCAAGGGTATAAAACGCAGATTTCAGTTCCGTGTAGTGCTCGGTGTAGCAGTAGGGCTCTAGCTCTTCTGCTTCAGGATCCGAGGGGGAACCAGGCTGGGCTAAGCCTGACGGTACAATACCGATCGTCACGGACAGCCCCAGCAGGAGGGCAGCATAGGACGGCACAACACAGGAGGAACGAGTCAGTAACGCGCTGAGGGGATGAGTCATGGGCACAAAAAGGTGTAAGCATGCTGATTGACTGATGGGCAGCTGCCAGAGCTGCGGAACCCGCGTGGATTATAGGCCCAGCAGTCGGAAAATACTAAAGACACCCGTAATCGGTGAGACAAACCCTCGCAGTAGCGATCGGAAGTTCCCCGCACCCGATCGACCCACTACGATCGTATCGTTGGGCTGCAACGGTGGGTTCTCCTCCGCATCTAGCCCCTGGGACAGATCCACCTCAATCTGTCGCTGGATCACCGTCCCATCCGGGTTGAGACGCACCAGTTCCACGGATCCACGGCTAGCTTCTTCACTAAAGCCCCCCGCCGCAAGAATGGCCTGAATCAGGGGGGTATTGGGTGAAAGTTCCAACGTTCCGGGCCGTTTGACCTCACCCACCAGATTCACCGCGATCGTATCGGGGGAGAGGGTCGAGAGGGCTAGAGCACTGTAGTCATTGGTATTCAGTTCTGCCTGGGGAATAATCACGGAATCCCCCGGACGCAACGGTAAATCCTGGGCCACTTCCCCTTCTTGGAGCAACTTCCAAAAGTCCAGCGCAATCACCTGGTCTTGCCCCTGGGTTGTGGTGCGATGGACTTCGATCGCCCGCACATTGGCTCCCTGGGTAATGCCCCCCGCTGCCTGGATGGCGGCCGATACCGTTTGGACTTCTCCCCCCAACGTGTGGGTTCCAGGCCGCTGGACCTGGCCGAGAACGGCCACTTGGATAGTCTCACCAGGTTGCATTGCGAAGGTGGCGGCAGAAAGACGCTGGGCTTCGCGGAGGTTCAAGGCCGTAGCCGTGGGGATAAAGATGGAATCTCCGTCCTGGAGCAGCAAGTCCTGCTCCAACTCGCCCTGATTAATCAAATCCCACAGGTTTGCTGTCATCACCACCCGCCCCCCCTGGCCCTGGGGCTGGAGCCGCCGCACTTCCACCTGCCGCAGGTTAGCTCCGGCGGTCACTCCCCCTGCTTGCTGCAGTGCTTGGGTCAGGGTGAGGAGCGCTTCAAAGGTGTAAACACCGGGTTGCTTCACTTCCCCCGCAACCGCGACCTTGAGGGGACGCGCGTCCAAAAGACTCAGGGTGACCATCGGTTTGCGCACAATGGGAGACACGGCCACCTCGATCGCCCGTGCTGCCTGGATGAGGGTCATCCCTGCCACCTGGAGGTTCCGCCCCACGGGCAGCACCACCGATCCATCGTCCAGAACCGCCATCTCCTGGTCATATTCCGGTACATCAAACACCTGCATCCGTAGGACATCCCCTGGTCCTAGCAGATAGGTTTCGGTGAGGGAGGCAGGGCCCGGTGAAATGCTCCGACGCGGCGTGCTGAACCTCTCCTCCAGGGGAAAGGGGCCAGAGTCTGCTGGGGGGCTTGACAGCGGGGTGAGTTCCACAGTGAAGGGATTATCAGAGCCTACGGCCTCATCCTGGGCCATGCTGGGTAACGGAGATAGACCCACAGGGAGACCTAACACGCCACAACAGCCGATCGTCCACAGCAGGCGACGGACAGCGGGGCGGGCAGACGCGCAGGTCTGGGGAACACGGGAGGGGAAGAGGGGAGAGGTGAGCATGGTCAAGGGGTACTGAAACGCTGAAGGATGGAGCAACGGATAGATGGGGCACAGGTCTCGGCATAGTCCCCCTGCTATGCCGGGATTCCGCTTTTCAGATGGGTCGCCCGTATGGGGGCGGTTGCCATCGCGGGGGAAGCGAGGGCGATCAGGGTGAACTGAGGTGGACAGGGGGGGAGTAGTAAAGCAGTAAATCAGCAGGTTTGATCTCGCCTGTGGACTGCTGGACGAAAGGAA
>JAYKIB010000140.1:0-6317 GCA_035285005.1 Prochlorothrix sp. | reverse complement strand
GGCATTTCGATCCCTCGGGCATCTTGATCGATTAGCATCGGCGGCTTTGCCACCCACTGACACAACCCTGACTTGTACCATGAATTAGTTAATTTCTTGGTCGATCGTGAAAAAATCAGGATCGGGGGCCTGATTAACGGACAACACGGGGGCAAACCTTGCCCTAGGGGGCAGATCAAGAAACCTAAGAGGATGTTTGGAAACTTCGGCCAAGGGCCGTAGGTCCTTGCCGAATCCCCCTCAGTCCCCCGTTTGAAGAGGAGAAGAGGCCATCCCTCTCTTGATAAAGGGGGAAGAAGAGGCCCCCCCTCTCTTGTAAAGGGGCAAGAAGAGGCCCCCCCTTGTAAAGGGGGGTTAGGGGGATTTTCTTTGGTTTCCAAACATCCTCTAGGGCACCTCGATTAATCCCAGTTTTTGGAAGACAGCCCACGCAAGAATCAGGGTTTGGATTGGGCGGCTTCGCCGCCCTAATCCAATTAATTGAGGTGCCCTCTAACAGTTCTAAGTTCCTAATCAGGGCGTGTAAGGGGGTGTCCAGAGGTGATCCCGTGGGGATAGCCCAAGCAAGGGGACCAGAGTTGGGCGGGGAGAAACATGGTTGTAGGATAGGGATTTGGCCCGGTGGCCCGATCGATCGGTGGTTCAGTTGATCAAACCCCACAAACTTGGACACTTCCTGCGCCGAAGTTGCGTCAAAACTAAGTTTCCCCTGGGCCCTCTGATTAATTGTGGCCTGCGGCGAAGCCGCAGGCCACAACCCTTACGCTTGCCTGGGTCATTTCCTCAAACCTTGAATGAATCGAGGTGATCCCCCAACGATTTCCCCAAGATGACCCCAAGGTAGGGTCAAGTGCGGCCCTACCCTGAACGATCGATCCATGAGCAGTTCTATTGCCTTCACAGTTCTATGCACCGTTTAGCAGCGACTCCCGGCGGTTGGGATCCCAATGCCGAAGGGGTCATTTTTATTGACCAAAGCCCTGCCCCGATCGTCCTGTTGACGGCAGCGGATACGGATATTCAAACTCTCGCCCAGGCCCTACCCCAGCTCCCCGCAGATTTCCCAGCTGTGCGATCGGTGAACCTGCTCCAGCTACAGCAGCAACTGACGATCGACACCTACGCAGAGACTGTTCTCGCCCATGCTCAGATCATAATGGTGCGGTTGCTGGGCGGACGGGGTTATTGGAGCTATGGATTGGAGGTGGTCAAGGCGGTTGCAGAGGAGACCGGTGCAATCTTGTGGGTGCTACCGGGGGACGATCGGCCCGATCCCGATTTAGTCAGCCACTCCACTGTTAGCCTGCGGGCAGTCGATCGGCTTTGGCGCTACTTTTGCGAGGGGGGTGTGAAAAATCTGCGCTATGGTTTGGAATTTGTGGCTTACCAGGGATTAGGGCTGGGAAATCTGCCCCCAGAACCCTGTATCGTGCCAAAGGTAGGAATTTATACAGGATTGGCTGGAATCAATGATCGATCCCAGCCAACGAATCTCGCCGCAAATCCTGCCGCCACACCTCCCCAGCATCCCGAGATTATCTCTTCCCAGTCCCCAACCCAGGGGGATACTTCAAGCGAACTTACTGCTATCCCTGACTGTCAATCTGGGATCTCAAGCAGTAAATCTGGAGTTTTAGTTTTATTCTACCGCTCCCATTATCTTGCAGGGAATACCAAGCCGATCGACGCTCTCTGTCAGGCACTGATCGATCGGGGACTGGCCCCCCTGCCGCTCTATGTTTCCTCCCTACGCGATCGGGAGATTCAAGCGGAGATTCTCGCCCTCGTGGGAGACGCCGATCGACCCCCACTACACCTAGTCCTCAACACCACCGGGTTCGCCCTAGGGACACCGCAGCACGCGCCCCATCACGCATCCAATCATCCACCGCACGCCTCCCCCTCGCCCAGCCCATCCCCCCCAGGGTTTTGGGAGCAACTCGGGGTTCCGGTCTTGCAGGTGATTTTGAGTGGTGGCACAGTCGAACAGTGGCAGGAAAGCTGGCAGGGCCTCACACCCAGAGATATTGCCATGAATGTGGCACTCCCTGAGGTAGATGGACGCATTATCACGCGGGCCGTCTCATTTAAGGCGATCCAGCAGCATCAGGCTACGTTAGAAACCGATGTGGTGGTTTACGAGCCAGAACCCAGCCGGATTCACTTTGTTGCCGATCTAGCTTGCAACTGGGTCAATCTAGCCCAAACTCCAGCCCTACACCAACGCATTGCCCTAATCCTGGCGAACTACCCCACCCGCGACGGTCGCCTTGCCAACGGCGTGGGCCTAGACACCCCGGAGAGTTGTATCAGAATCCTGCAATCCCTAGCTAACGCAGGCTATAACCTGGGCGATCCGGCCCAAATTCCCGCCACAGGCCAGGATTTAATCCGAGCACTGACCCAAGGGCAAACCAATGATCCTGAAAGTGAGTGGCGATCGATCGATCAATGCCTCGATCGCGACCACTACCGCGACTATTTCCACACCTTACCCGCCCCCGTCCAGCAGGGTGTGATCGATCGCTGGGGGATCCGTTCCCTGGAGTCTAGCCCCCAATCCCCTGAAACCCCTGATTTTCCGGTACCAGGTCTCCAGTTAGGCAATATTTTTATTGGTATCCAGCCCGCTCGGGGCTATGACCAGGATCCCAGCCTGAACTACCATGCACCGGATCTAGAACCGACCCCGGAGTACCTTGCCGTTTATGAATGGCTGCGATCGCAGTTTCAGGCCCAGGCGATCGTCCATGTGGGTAAACATGGGAATTTGGAGTGGCTCCCCGGTAAAGGATTGGCTCTATCGGAGAATTGCTATCCAGAGGTGGCTTTGGGGGCTCTCCCTCATTTTTACCCGTTTATTGTCAATGATCCAGGGGAAGGTTCCCAGGCGAAGCGTCGCGCCCAGGCCGTCATTCTCGATCACCTCACCCCTCCCATGACCCGCGCGGAACTGTACGGACCGCTGGCCCAACTGGAACAGTGGGTTGATGAGTATTACGATGCCCAAACCCTGGACCCACCCCGGGTCCCCATTATTCGGCAACGCATTTGGGATCTACTGCAACAGGAGCGCCTGGATCAAGAGTTAGTCACCCTGACCTCGGTTTCTTCTACAGAAACAGCAATGGCAGGCGCCCCCGAGATTTGGCTCACAGCCCTCGATCGATATCTCTGTGAGCTCAAAGAGGCCCAAATCCGAGACGGTCTCCATGTTTTTGGCCAATGTCCCACGGGAGAACAGTTGCGCGATTTGGTCGTGGCGATCGCCCGATCGCCCAGTGGGGGTCGTCTTGGCTTGACCCGTGCCTTGGCCACGGATCTACACTTGAACTTTGATCCACTCACCGCAGATTTAGGGGAAACCTGGCCCATAGCGGAGCCTAAAGCCGGGAAACTCCCAGCCCCACTGCTCAGTAGTCTGAATCAACAGGCTGGTCCGTGCCCGGTTCGGGATTTTAGTCACTGTCGGACGATCGGAGATGGGGTAGCCGCACTGGAGTCGATCGCAGCGATAATGGTCGCTCAGCTCATTAATACCGAAGACCCGGAGTTTTTACAGCACTTTTCGACTCTTTCCGCAACCCATACCGAACTCACCTGGATTGCCCAAACCCTACTCCCGGCCCTCCACCAAACTCCCCAGGAACTTACCCACTTAATCCAAGGTCTTGCTGGACGCTACATCGTCCCCGGTCCCTCCGGTGCCCCCAGCCGAGGCCGACCCGAGGTACTGCCCACCGGACGAAACTTCTATTCCGTTGATTTACGGGGTTTACCGACGGAAAGTGCCTGGGATCTGGGTCAAAAAGCGGCTGATGCGGTCATCGAGCGCTACACCCAGGAAAATGGTGAATATCCCCAGAGTCTCGGCCTTTCCGTTTGGGGCACCTCAACCATGCGCACGGGAGGCGATGATATTGCGGAAGCCCTTGCTCTACTGGGGGTGCGGCCTGTGTGGGAAGGGCCATCGCGACGGGTGGTGGACTTTGAGATTTTGCCCTTGTCTGTGCTGGGGCGGCCTCGGGTGGATGTGACCCTACGCATTTCGGGGTTTTTCCGAGATGCGTTCCCCAATTTAATTGACCTCTTCGATCGAGCAACCCAGGCCGTCGCCCAATTAACCGAGGCTCCCACCGAGAATCCCTTGGCCGATCGGGTCCGTCAAGAGAGCCAAAGTTGGCAAAAGCAAGGACTAACCCCAGACCAAGCCCAACGACGAGCCAGTTACCGAGTTTTTGGGTCAAAGCCGGGGGCCTACGGGGCCGGATTACAGGGGCTAATCGAAGGGCAAAACTGGCAGAGTGATGCTGATTTAGCCCAGGCTTACATTAATTGGAGCAGTTACGCCTACAGCAGCAACCCTGATCAGGGACGGGGAAACGAGTGCCAGGGCCATAGCGCTCCTGAAGTATTTCGCGATCGGCTCCAAAACCTCCAGATCGTCCTCCATAACCAGGATAATCGAGAACATGATCTCCTGGATTCCGATGATTACTACCAGTTTCAGGGGGGACTCACGGCGGCAGTGCGTGTGACCCAAGGCCAGCAACCCCACACCTATTTTGGGGATCACTCCCGGCCAGAACAGCCCAAGGTTCGGAGTTTACCCGAGGAGATAGCCCGAGTTTATCGATCGCGGGTCATTAATCCCAAATGGATTGCGGGGGTGATGCGTCACGGCTATAAAGGCGCTTTTGAGATGGCTGCCACCTTGGACTATCTGTTTGCCTATGATGCCACGGCCCACTGTGCCGGAGACTCTATGTACACCGGCATTAGCGATGCCTATGTACTGGATCCAACCGTGCAAGCATTTGTGCAGATGCACAACCCCTGGGCCTTGCGGGATATGGCAGAACGTCTGTTGGAGGCGCACCAGCGAGGGATGTGGCAGGAGGCTGAACCGGCGCGATTGGAGCAGTTACGGGCGATCGTCCTGGAGGCGGAGGGGACGATCGAGAGTCAAACCCATTAACCTTCACCATCAGCGCAGAGGGCACCTCGAAGAATTCAGATTTCTACCCCGGTGTCCACGGCATCATCAGGGTTGTGGCCGGCGACTGCAGCGCCGGCCACAATTAATCGAGGTACCCTAGAGGATATTTGGGAGCCTAGGAAAGGCCCCCTCTACCCCCACTTTACTCTACCCCCACTTCACAAAGAGGGGAGCCTTTCTTTCCCCTGCAAAAGGGGGACCGAGGGGGATTCTGCACGAGTCTACGCCATGTTACATGGTGTAGTATGGATGCGTCTAGGCTAACGCGCCACTTCAGCCACAGGCCGATTGAGTGGGACAGAAGGAGCTGGGAGGATATTTATAAACCGAAGGGAATTTTCCCTAATCCCCCTTTGCAAGGGGAGGACGACCTCTTCTTCCCTCTTAAAAAGGGAGAAGGAGGGGGATTCTGCTAGGGCCTACGGGATCTAGCCGAGGTTTCCAAACATCCTCCTAGGGATCGCCCACTGTACCGAGGATTTTCTCTCTTAGGCATTGGTCTTTAGCACGGTCCCCAGGAACGGATCGTAGAAATTGGCCGTAGGAACTAGATAACTGCCCACTATTCCCTTGATTTGGGAGGAGAATCTTCAATGACTATCCTAAAACGCACCTCGACTTCGGACATGCAGGTCACCAGCATTCGCTTGGAAACGGAATTGAAGGATCGCCTCAGAGATCTGTCCGGTGACCAGGGCTACCAGAGCCTCATTCGCCAAGTGCTATGGGACTATGTGGAGCGACATGGCAACACCAGGTTCCATCAATGTCTACCATCGGAGATTCGAGCAATACTCCCGGCCACAGCCCAACGGGAGGAACAATGCGCCATTACTGGTCAAACCATTGCCCCAAGCGAACCCATGCTGTTGGGGTGGACTAATTTAGGCGATTGGGTTCCCCTCAGCCCCACCAGTTTGCCAGCTAATTTTTCTCATTTCCCCAGCCAAACTTTTCCTGTCTCCCCCGCGTCCCGATAAGCCTCACGATCGTCTCACTGCTGCGGGCGCGAGAACTTGAGATTCGCCACCCATCACTGCAGTAGCTAGTACTCTGCTGCCCAAGTGTAGCCACTGTTATCCTTCGGGGATCGCACCCACTTTATGGGTGCGATCCTATGCTGCAAAGGGAGACGAGACTTAAGCTGTCAGGACTTACGCAGAGGATGTTGAAAGCAGTAAGGTGGGTGAATGAAAAAGCTTGGCAAATCAGAGTACTGCCAGTACCTACTGAGCAGTCCGTTAAATTACACGTTGACGAACTTGGCAGAGCACCTTGAAGGCATCAGTCACGATCGAATCACCCGATATATGAAGGG
>JAYKIB010000139.1:0-11876 GCA_035285005.1 Prochlorothrix sp. | reverse complement strand
GAAGCCTATCAAGCCAGTGGTGGATCGGCGAATACCTCAGTAGACCAATGATCTGGCTATTTTCTCCCACTGGCCTATGCAGTGCCTCCCATTTGGCTATTTCGTCGAAAGTGGGATGCTCCCGAGTGAGACTTCTTAAAGTCCCTCTCCCGTTCTGGGAGAGGGATTTAGGGTGAGGGCCATTGCTGTAGGGGGTTTCTAGGGGGTTTTAACACAAGTGGGATGCTCCCAGTCCCACCTGACGACTGCCCCCTTACTCCGCGCCGAAGGGATCCAAATGGTCCAACTGGTGCTGTGAAGCCTCTAGCTCCACCTGCAAACTTTTCAGCAAACTGGCATCCACCGCAATCCGCACCAAACCCATCACAAAATTTGCCCCCAAGAACAGTAATAAACCCAACTTCGGATTCGTAAAATTCGTCAGTTCCAAGGGGGTTAAGGCCGCATAAACACTCCAACCGAACCCCACCGACCAGATCAGCCACGTCACCCGATCCTGTTGGAGTCGCGCAATTTGAACCCGTTTGAGGAGCAACTCTCCCCGGATCCGGCGATACTCCAGCTGCTTAAAAGAAAGGGACAAGGCTCGATCGACACCGTTGCCCCCATCCGGCGCTGACATCATCTGCAGAGACCCCCGCCCCTGCGGTCTAGCCACTGTCAAGGCAGACTCCTCGATCGGTTGCATCTGGTCCTGGGGCAGCCGAGCCGCTAGGTCAGGATCCAACGGCACGATCGCCGAGTACGGCTGTTCGGCGGCGGGGGATCGCGAAGCGTCGCGAGCGTCTGGAGTCCGAGCGGCTGGAGTCCGAGCATCTGGAGTCCGAGCGCCCGAAGACCGCGATTCTGTAGTGCTTGTCGCTCCCGCAGTTCCCGAGGTCGTGGTAGGTTGGCTGAGCTGCTGCTCCATGGGGCGATCCTGGAGCTGATCATGAACCTGAACCTCAGCCGCTTCTAAACTATCCTGGGGATCTCCCGATTTGCGACGCAGCCGCTTATACACCGATCGCCCCATATTAATGGCTCCCGCACCGACGATCGGGATAATAATCTCATCGGCCACAATTTCCGTAATCCAGGTGATGGCAATATCTAGACCGGGCAAACCGATTCCTCCCTCCAGTGTCAGGCTTCCACTCGGTATTCAGCGACGACAACGGGCAAGTCTGGGGTCACTCCGCAGCCCAACCGCTGGCAACTTGGCGGTTGCCATACCCAGTATATAGTGACCACTGCAGGCGACCTGGGCAGGGATTTCCACCCCTCTCAGAGGTCGATCGCAATCGCAATATAACTCGCAGGTCCAGTCCAACCCATGTATAGCCTCAATCAATTTAAGCTCGCAGACATGACCTCCTGTGGGTCGGCCCTGCGCAAACTTGGGCAAAATGCCACCCACATGGAAGCCGCAGCCCAAAACCTGACCCAGTACCTCTATCGCAGCTTTCGGGATCCCTACACCCAAGAAACAGAACTCGCCCTCGTCCGCGTCTTCAAAACCCATCCCTATGGCCATCTCCCCCCTGGGCTCCAAACCTTAGCCCGGGCCACGATCGCCCCCACCCCCCCCACCGATGCCCTCCGGTGCCTTACCCTTCTCAGCACCACGGGCGACCAACCGGAGTGGAACGATCGCACCCAATCCCAAGACCATCAGGTTATTCCGCTCACCAGCGTGCAAATGGTGCACCAAGTGCCCATGATTGCCCAACTAATCACCCAGCTGGGCCTCGCCATTGAGCATGTGGTTACCCCGGATCCGGCCCTAATCATGGATCTGCAGGAGCGCACCTACAACGTCTTCCACATTCCCCAAGCACTGGGCAGTCCCTATATCCCCGCCCAAACTGAGTTTGTCCAGCCCTATGGGATTGAGTCCGTGCTTGGATTCGGAGGAATTTTGCCCTCAGGTAGCTTACTGGTGATTATTCTCTTTTCTAAATCTCCCATTTCCCGGACAACGGCAGAATTCTTCAAGACCCTCGCCCTCAATGCCAAAATGGCAGTCTTCCCATTGGATCAACCCCAGATTTTCAGCCCTGCGCCGAACGCAAAACCGTGAGCTATTCTTATTTCCCCAATCCGGCCCCATCGGGTCCAATGACCTCCCCTAATCCTGAGGTGGAGCAATTGAAGGCCCAGGTCGCTGCCCTAGAGCAGTTGATTGAAGTCTACGAACAGGAGACCCTAGAACAGTCGCGCCAGCTCGAACAAACCCTCAACACCCTGCAATACCACACCCAGGAGTTGAGCTATGCCGAGACGACCCTCACAACCCTGCGCACCCTCTTGAATAGCTTGGGAGATGCGGTCATTGTGATTAATCAGGTGGGGGATTTTTTGCTGGTCAATGATGTGGCCCGATCGCTCCTGGACCTCCCCCAAAATTGCCCCAGTTTGAGGCATTGGGCGCGGACCTGGCCCCTCTACCGATCGAACCAAATCGATCGATACCCCCTGGAAGACTTCCCCCTCAGCCGTGCCCTCAACGGTGAGAATCCGGCTCCTGAAGAAATTTTTGTCCAAACGTCCGACTTTGCGTCGATCGATCCCGCATCGCCCGATTCTGTGTCACCCGAGGCTGCGTCGGGCTATTGGTTCCGCGTCACGGCGCGGGCCCTCGGTCACGCCGGCACTCTCAACCCCCGTTTGCCCAGTTCACCCTTCCCAAGCTCTCCCCTACCCCCACCCCACTTCCCCGGGTCAGGGTCGCAGGGATTACCTCCGGCCCTCCCTCGGGATTCTGGGGGCGGCATTGTGGTTTTTCATAACATCACCTCCCTCAAAACCACGGAGTTGGCCCTTCGCGAGTCCGAAGCTCGATCGCAACTCCAGGCCCAAAATTTACAGGACGCTTTGGATCACCTCCAAAAGATCCAAGGCCAACTGATTCAAACGGAGAAAATGTCGGGTCTAGGGCAACTTGTGGCCGGAGTCGCCCACGAAATTAATAACCCGGTGAACTTTATCCACGGCAACCTGGTCCATGCCCAAGACTATGCCCAGGATTTGCTCCAGGTGGTGGATATGGTCCTGGAGCGGCCCATCGACCACTATCCTGGCCTCCAGGATCATATCGATGCCTGCGAGTTGGATTTTTTGCGGGAGGATTTCCCCAAGGTCTTGGCTTCGATGCGGGTGGGTACGGAACGAATTCGGGAAATTGTCAAATCCCTCCGCAACTTTTCCCGCTTGGATCAATCGGAGACGAAGGCGGTGGATCTGCATGAGGGGCTAGAAAGCACTTTGCTCTTGCTCCAGCATCGCCTGAAGGGAAAACCGAACCAGCCCGAAATTCTCTTACACCGACGGTATGGGCCGTTGCCCTCGGTGGAGTGCTACCCGGCCCAACTGAACCAGGTGTTCATGAACTTACTGGTCAATGCGATCGACGCGATCGAAGCCAAGGCCACCCCAGCGGATCGCGAACCGGGTTCGCCCCTCGGCCACCTGACAATCACAACCCAAGTGCTCGATCGCGACCCAGGAGCATGGGTTGAGGTGAGCATTGCCGACGATGGGATCGGGATGTCTCCGGAAACCCAACAAAAGGTCTTCAATCCCTTCTTCACCACCAAGCCCACGGGCCAAGGCACCGGGATGGGGATGTCCATTAGTTATCAGATCGTGGTCGATCGCCACGGCGGCGACCTCACCTGCCAGTCGGCAGTCAACCAAGGCACCACCTTCCGTATCCGGCTTCCTCTGCACAGGGAGAAGGGCACCTAGGACTCTGCGGCCTAAGTATCGCCACCGTTAACATGGTCTACGAGATTAATGGCTGTGGGCGTGGGGAGCACGCGTGGAAAACACGCGTAGAGCATCGGAAAAAAACTGATATTTTTCGAGGGGTTCTGGCAGAGTCGGGGGACCGATCGCGTCATTTTTTGGGTTAGGATCGGAGGCTGACGGTACAGTCTCCCCGCTTCACCTCGGATTCCGTGCAGCCCCATGGGCGGACAAGCAGGCCGGGGACTGTACTGTTTGTGTGATTTACCGATGCTTATTCAGGACTCCCATGGCTCCCTCCGCCACCACGCTCGCCGCGATCGATCAGGACCTCTCAAAACGCTTTATTCATCTCGACCCTGCGGGTTATTTTTTGATTTACCTCGATCGGGATGCCCAGCTCATTTGTGCAAAGCACTTCACCAACGACATCAATGACAAGGGGCTCGCGATCGATCCCGAAACGGGTAAGCCCTTCCCCGTGCGGGGCAAGGTGGAACGGCAACCCACCGCTATTTTCACCGGGCGTACCGCGAAGGAATTGGGCATGAAAATTACGGAAGAAACCCAGCCCTGCCCCCTCACAAAGCTCGATCACGCCCTATATCTGGGCCGGGAGTTTGTCCGCGCTGAACAAGCCCTCATTAGTGGCGAAGACTATATCCAAGACTAAGGGCGGGTACTCTGCCGCCCTAGGGCGTGTCGTCAATTCACTGTAGAAACCTTGGGGTATCCGCTCATCACCTAGGCACACAGGGCAAAAATTTCAATTTTTCGAGGTGCCCTATGGTTCAATAGGGGAAGCGTGACCAGGGGTTACGCTCGGCTCGGTGTACCCTGGCCAACCCCGATCAACCCTATAGATTTAAGGATCAAAAAAAACCCATGGCTGAGATTTTTGGTGGATTACCCTTTTTCATCCTCTTTTTAGCAGTGTTCTTTGGGATGGCTGTTGGTCTGCTCTTCACCCTGCGGGCCGCCAAGCTGATCTAACATCGATCGAATCAAGCCGATCGATCGCCCAGCGTCCCCTGCACAAGGGGCATTGATAACGGGCATTGATAATGGGCAGCTTTGCCCCATCCCCTCGCCCCTTCTCCCCGCTGGAGAGAAGGGGCGTTAAAAACCCAGTCTCCCGCCGTCCCCGCCAGCAATAGCCCTGCCTCAGCTATCCGCCCACAAGACGCTATCCCTCCGACTCTTCAGCCGCTTCTTCATCCTCGATCGCTTGGATCGCCAGGAGTAACTCCTCCTCCCGCTCCTCAAATTCCTCCTCCTCAATATCCCCCAAGTCAAAGGCCAATTGGAGAGCGAGCAGCTCCTTCTGGAGCGCCTCCTTATCACTTAAGCCCCCATCGGCCCGCTCTAAAATTTGTTTCCCAATCCACATCACTCCGGTCACCGGAGCCGTGAGCGGCGCAAAAACAAGCTGCAAGATTAAAATCATGGTGACCCAATCCCCCTAAGGTCAGACGTTCGATAAACGGTCGATAAACGGTCGATCAATCCGGATCAGGAGCAGCAGCGCACTCAATCGCCACAGACACCCCACTCCTAACTCCCGATCGTGACTCCCCTATCCTAACGAACCCCTGTTAGGATTTGGGCACCTCGAAAAATTCACAGGTTTACCTCCGTCCCCATAAAGGGCACCTCGATTAATACAGATTCTCACCGCAGTACCCACGACAGAATCAAGGTTGGGTTGCAAGGCTTCGCCGCGCAACCCAATTAATCGAGGTACCCTAAAGGTCTTCAGGGGGAACTCCCATGTCGAAGTGCCCGCGTGAACGTCGATTTCCCTTACATCCCTATGGTTAACACAGTGCATTCCCCCTACAGCCGTGAGCAGCTCACGGCTTGGTTGCAAGGCTTGCTAACAATTGCTTGGGCCGACGGCCATTTTGACGAAGAAGAGAAAAAGCTCATTACCTCCCTCACGGAAGAGGAACTCGTTCCCACCATCAACCTCGAACCCTTCACCCCCATTGCCGGGGCAGATCTGGCTGCCGCCCTCGGTGACGATGCCAAACTCCGCAACAACTTCCTCAGAACCGCTGTGATGGTGGCCCTGGCCGATGGGGTCTATAGCAATTCGGAAGATGCGGTCTTACATGAGTTTTGCCAAGACCTGGGCCTAGAGGACGAGGTCATTGAGTCCCTGCGGGCCACCCTCTACCACCGGGAAGAGGAAACCGTCCAGGCCCACGCCGCCGCCAGCCCCCTCCATCCCCCCGATCACCCGGATCACCATCCCAAACTCGATGTGCTGCATCCGGCTCGGGATTGGCTGGACGGATTGGAAATCCATGATCCCCAACTGGCCCGTTTCCTGTGCAAACTCATTCCCCCCCAATGTCCCTTTGAACGGGATGTGAATCTCTTTGGCCACAAGGTCGTACATATTCCTCCCCTCTGTAAGCTCAATCCCTTCTATGAGCAGTTGGTGGGCCTGCGCTTCCGCGCCCTATCCTATTTAGCCGATGACTGTGGCGAAGATGTTCGCCCCTATTGCTAATGGATCCCTTGACCGCCCCCCCCACGGTGACCACCGAAGTCCTGGTCGTGGGGGGCGGCACCGGGGGAACAGCCGCCGCCCTTCAGGCCGCACGGCGCGGGGCTAAAACCCTGCTGGTCAGCGAAGGGCCCTGGTTGGGCGGGATGCTCACCAGTGCGGGGGTCGTCGCGCCCGATGGTAACGAATTACAGAGCCTGCAAACGGGCATTTGGGGCGCTTTTGTGCGGGCACTGGAGCGACAACAACCGGGCGGGCTAGACCATGCCTGGGTCAGTTTTTGGACCTATGAGCCGGCGATCGGGGCCGAGATCTTTGCCCAGTGGGTCGCCCAGGAAGCTAATTTAACCTGGATCATTGGGGGGGCACCGTTGGCCGTGGGTCGATCGGGCGATCGGCTCACCCATGTCCGTTTTGCCCCGTTTCAGGTCGAGGCCCAAATGATCCTCGACGGGACCGAACTGGGGGACCTGTTGGCCCTCGGGGATGTCCCCCATCGCTGGGGCTGGGAACCCCAGGAACAGTGGCAGGAACCCAGCGCTCCGCCCGCCGCCCAATTAGATCCGGCAACACCCACATTGCCCTATAGCCGCTATCCCCTTCAGGTACCCACCTGGGTCGTCTTTCTCCAGGACTACGGAGCCGGGGCCAGTGCTCCTGCCATCGCCCCACCCCCCAACTGGGACGGGGGAGCCTGCTTTGAGGGGGCCTGGGCCAAACACGGGACCGAAGCCTTTCTGAACTATGGCCGGATTGGGGGCGATCGCTTCATGATCAACTGGCCCATTCGGGGCAATGATTACGGCGAAGGCTTGGAGCGGCTGCGCGGAGACGCGATCGATCGTCGGGCCTTTCTCCAGGAAGCCCGCTGGCACAGCCAGGGCTTTGCCCATTGGATCCAAAAGCAGCTCGGCCCCCGCTACGGCCTTGCCCCCGCCACCTTTCCCACCTTGCCCCCCGGCCTTGGGGATCACCTGGGCCTCTCCGGAGCCGGAACCCTGGGCGGCGGGGCCTATGCCCTCCACCCCTACTACCGCGAAGGCCGCCGGCTCCGGGGCCAGGTCACCGTGCGCGAACAGGACCTCCTGCCAGATCCCCACACCCAGACTGCCCCCCTCCCTCGGGATGCCACGGGGCAGATCACCGCGATCGCCCTGGGCAACTATCCCAACGACCACCACTATCCCAGCGGCGACATCGCCCTCGCTCCCAAGTCCTGCCGTTGGGGCGGACGCTGGACCGGCACCCCCTTTGCCTTGCCCTACGGTTGCCTGGTGCCCGAGGATGTGGCGGGACTGCTGGTCTGCGAGAAGAATATCTCCGTCTCCCACATGGCCAACGGTGCCACTCGCCTCCAGCCCCTGGTCCTGGGGGTGGGACAGGCCGCCGGGATGGCCGCAGCCCTCTGCATTGAGCGCCAATGCCAACCCCAGGATCTACCCGTTGCAGTCCTGCAGGATGCTCTCCTCACGGATCCCACCGCCCCCGTCGCACTTCTCCCCAGCTTTACCTGCACTCCCCACCATCCCCAGTGGCTCACCCACCAGCGTCAGGGGCTCCAATCATCCCCGGCATCCATTGACGCCGCATCCATTGACTCCCCCGATCGCGCCCCTGGCCTCGACCCAGCCCCCGCCAGTCGCCTTCCCAAAACCAGCCAACCCCGCCTCACCCTCACCGGCACCCTCACGGTCCAGGGCAGCCAAGACTACCGCTTTACCCCCCATCCCCCCGAGCCCCAGCTTCCCGCTGACCTCGCCCTCGTCACCCTCTGCCCCCAGATCAATGCTCAACTCCTGATGCTGCGATCGGGACAGAGGCTCACGATCACCGGGGCCTTGAATCGATCGGAATCCTGGTTCCGGGCCGATGCTCTCTCCTTGCCTTAGGGGAGCGATCCAGCCAGCGCCAATGCATCACCTCACCGCTTCCAACCACCACAATTCATCAAAGTGCCCTGTATCCTATAGCAATGGGTTTAGTCTATGCTGGGGTTTGCCCTAGCCAGGTTGAACCCAAGCCCATCCCAGACTCAGCAGCACCATGGCGCTGAGCCCGAACGTTCGATGGGTCGAGGCGTTACCGTCCCCAAAAGTCCGTAACCCTCCCATCCCACACAAAAAACCAAGTATCGCGGCTAAGGCTGAGGTCAGGCTGGAGTTTCCCCGCCAGAAGCAGGGTCACTCCCGATCCGTGGACCCCGTGCCATAGATAGCCGCTATCGGCCCTAGGGCATCTCGAAAAATCTCAATTTTTGCCCTGTGACTCCGTAATCATTAGGGTTGGGGTGGGTAGCTTCGCCACCCACCCCCATGAATCGAGGTGCCCCTTGGGAATAAGCCTTCACAGTAAGCCTTAGAAGAGTCCCCGCAGCCACTCTCCACCCAAGACAAACGAGCGGTACCAGCGGTCTGATTCTCGCTGGATGAGGCAAATTGGTAAGCCATCGAGGAGCGTAAGTAAATGGCAAATGCAGAACTTCTCCAGTTGCTGGAACAAGGGGTAGACTCCTGGAATCAGTGGCGCGAGTCCCACCCCCAAGCGGAGGTGGATTTGAGCAACACAGCGTTAATTGGTTGGATCTTGAGTGGGGCCAACTTTAGGGGGGCTAACTTCCAGGGATCGGACCTGAGCGGTGTGTCCCTGAATGGGGCCGATCTGACTGCAGCGAACCTCAGTGGAGCCCGACTGTTTGGGGCGGATCTCACCAAGACCACGTTGGATCATGCTCAGCTTGTGAAAACGAACCTCAACCGCGTGGATGCCCAAAACGCAAGCTTTAACGGCTGTAACCTCACCGCAGCCCAGCTTGTGGGGGCAGAGCTCGCCCATGCCGACCTCAGTGGTGCTAATCTGCAAGGGGCTAATCTAGAGCGGGCCGACCTCAGTCGCGCAACCCTGCGGGCCACCCAGTTCCACAAGGCCAACCTCTCAGTACCGGACAAAAAAGTGATCAGAATGGCCCTAAACCCTTACAGGGTAGGCATTTGAGTCTGATCGTCTGAAACCCTTGTATGGTAGGCGTTTCCAAAGTTTTGTCCGGTACAGAGGGCCAACCTCAGTTCTGCGCGGGCGATGCACTCCGTTTGGGAAACCGCCATCCTGGAACAGGCTAATCTCACGGAAAGCCGGTTTAATCGATCGAACTTTAGCGGCGCAAACCTCACCGCAGCCACCTTCGATCGCACCAGCTTTATGGGGGTGAACTTCACCAAGGCCATTCTGCGGGACACCAAAACTGGAGGGGCCAACCTGAGCGGTGCTAACTTAAGTGAGGCCGTGTTGCCGGAGCGCGTGGAAGCGCCCTATGTGGATCCCACGAGTCCCGATGAGTACGCAGCCCGTGCCTTGGACGATCTACTCAGCGGTGAGACAAGAACCCTATAGGGCACCTCGATTCAGACCTTAGACGGGTTTCCCCCGGCTGCCCAAAATTTGCTGTTATTCACCAAGCTGTATCTTCACCGAGTCACCATGAATCCTTTGAATCCCCTGGTTGTGATGGGAACAGGTACGCTTTTTACGATCGTCGGTCCTCTGGTGCTGGGTTCTTTCGTGCCGGGGCTTGGCGTGGCCCATGCCGCCCCCGACCCGACCCATCCGGGTGGCTCTGTTTCCATGGGACTGGCCTCCCTCCCCGTCCCAACCGTAACGCCATTCCATCCGGACAGCGTAGACATATCCGCCCGACTGGACTCCAGTCATGCGTTCCAACAGGCGCTACAGCAATTCGGGTTACCCCATTCGCTCCAACCCCTAGACCCCACAGCATTGGCCGGAACCCTAACCGCCTCACAGCCTCCGGCATCGCCCAGAGCCTCAACACCGGATCAGGCTTTCATCCCAACTCCAGTCCCAATCTCGACCCCAGCTTCGACACCGGACCCAGCTGCGACACCAACCCTACCAGTCTCCCCTGGACGAGAAGACACACCAGGACTGGCAAACACACCAACGCTAGCAACCCCATCAGAACCGGCAGACCCGCCCGAACTCGCCAACACCCTGGACCAGGCCGAGTCACCGGATCTCCCAGAGTCTTCCCCACGGGCTGAGTCGGAAGCACCAGCTGAGAGGGTCACCCAGACCGGCCCATTAGCCGCGCCTACGGATTCAATGCCGGCAGGAGTAGACCTCAACGCGCCTCACCTACGATCGCTCCTGGTGGACTCCAACCCCCTCAGCCTGCCCCTAGACCCCTCCCAGGTCGTCCTCTCGGAAACTCTGGCTCTGACCTTGGCAGAGGTGGTGGCCGTGGCGCTGCATAACAACCCTGCTCTCCAAACCCAAGCAGTTGCCCTCCTCCAGCAGCAGGAAGCCCTCAAGCAGCAGCAGGCCCAACGGCTCCCCAGCCTCAGCTTCAATAGCAATATCCAGCACACCGGTACCGATACGGACGTGTTGGACACCAACGCAACCCTACCCTCGGCTGCCAGCGATTCCACCCGGGACATCACCACCTTCAACGGGTCGGTGCGGCTCGACTACGACCTGTACGATCCCGATCGCCGCCCCAGTATTCGTGCCGCTGAACAGCAGGTGCGCCAGTCAGAGTTGCTGTTGGAGCAAGCCCGCGAACAATTACGCCTGGATGCCACGTCCGACTATTACCAGCTCCAGAACTCCGACGAGCAGGTGCGCATCGCCGATGGAGCCGTGACCGCAGCCCAGCGTAGCCTAGAGGATGCCATCCAACTGGAGCGTGCAGGAGTCGGCACGAAATTTGCGGTGCTCCAGGCCGAAGTTCAGCTGGCGAATGAACAACAGAACCTAGTCAATGCCCAGGCCAACCGTCGCAAGGCCCAGCGTCAACTGGCCCAACGCCTTAATCTGCCCCCGGACACTAATCTTGTGGCAGCCGATACCGTTACGCCTGCGGGGCAGTGGCCCCTAGCCCTTGGGGATAGTATTATCCGGGCCTTTGAAAACCGCCCTGAGTTGGAACAGAGTCGGATCGCCCGCGAAATCAGCGATGCCCAACGCCAAGTGGCCCTCGCCGCCACTCGCCCCACCCTGGGCCTGTTTAGCCAGTACACCCTCGATACGAACCTATCCGAGACGAGCAGCAACGGCACCGACACCAGTCAGGACACCTTTAGCCGCCAATATGCGATCGGCATCAACCTCAACTGGCGGTTCTTTGATGGGGGCGCTGCCCGTGCCTCTGCCCGACAACAGGAACTGGGGCGCGAAACGGCTGAGTTAGAGTTTGCCGACAATCGCAACCAGATCCGGCAGCAGGTGGAGAACGCCTATTACGACCTAGAAGCGAATCAGCAGAATATTGCGACCGCAAATCTGGGGGTCGGGCAGGCTCGGGATGCCCTTTGCTTAGCCCGACTGCGCTTCCAAGCCGGGGTGGGCACCCAGATTGATGTTATTAATGCGGAACGGGACCTAACCCGAGCTGAGGGGAACCTGGCGACAGCGATCGTCAACTACAATCTTGCTTTGGCCCAAATGCAACGGGCCACAAGCGATTTTTCCCAGGAGCTTCCTGCCAGTCCGTCTCTGCCGGCCTACGAGTCCACTATTACGACCCAAAACTGTCGATAGGACAACTGCGTTGGTGGGACTGGACAGCAGACCAGCCCGTTGAGATCTGGTGCGACTAGGTGAGCCCGGTGCGACT
>JAYKIB010000138.1:0-12638 GCA_035285005.1 Prochlorothrix sp. | reverse complement strand
TTTTAAGAAACATAAAGCTTAAGGTAAAGAAAAGTTGCGAGAACCGGAGAAAATCTTAGAAAAAGATGTGTAGCACCGTTGAGTCTGAGTTTTATCCTCTAAACTTAATGAAATAGATTGCCAAAATCCTTTACACAACAGGAAGCCCTATGAACAAGCTGCAAAACTACCGCTTTGTTTGCACCCTCAGCTTTGGGGATATTTACGGCCAAATTATTGTGTGGTTGGCTGTGATTTTCATCAGCCTTGCTGCGTCGTTGTCCTTTGTCGGTATGGGTCGCCCCGTCTACGCTTTTATGACGTTGGGTCTTGTTTTGGTTCTGTCCTTGCCTTTTCTGCTTTTCGCCTTTGTGACGACTTTGCTCAACCATATTGAACTGCGGGAAGTCAACAGTGTCGCTGCCCCCAGCAGTTCTGCTGCACCTTCACAAGTGCAAGCGGCCCAAGCACAAGCAACCTAGGGTTCACGGACAGCATCGTGTCGATTTATCTGGGCACCTCGCAAAATTAGAATTTCCGCCGGGTGACCCACGCAAGCATCAGGGTTGTGGTGGGCGGCTTCGCCGCCCACCACTATTAATCGAGGTGCCCTCTAAGAACTGCCCCGCCGAAGGCGGGGCAGTTCTTGTTTTATACGGTTGGATCTTCCGAGGTTTCCTATCGCACTGGATAGGTCATGAACACATCGCGCAACACTTCGACTTCAGCCGGTTGGGTGGGATCGTAACCACTACCTCCAAAACCGTTGAAAAAGTCTGGGAACTCAGGTCCATTGCTGCTACAGCCAGGAACCACAAGATTAAACAAAGACTCTGCCACTGAAGGCGGATCCACTAACTCAACCCCTAAATTTGCAGCGATCGATCCGGCCCGTTCCGCTCCATCCATCACCGCTGCTCCATAGGCATCCGCCTCCAAAGCACGACAATCCTCCACACCATAGACCACCGACACCTCCTGCAAAAACAGCGGTTCCTGCTCGAATAGGCTTTTTTCCACGGTCTCAACGATCGCCTTTACTTGGCTTTGGCTGGGTTGGGACAGTTCCACAGTCACGGTAGCGGTGTAAGCATCCAGGGTGCCAAGTTCTTGGGTGATTTGACTGGGTTTAACTCCTTGCTCTACCAATGCATTAAGCAGCGGTTCCAGATCGGTTGCGGTGATATCTGGTTCTCCGCTCCAGGAGTCATGCTCCACGGGTTGGAAGCGGGAGACGGGAGTTGGGCTGGCTTGGGCGTAGCTTGGGATGGCGGCTGGAGTTTGGGGGAAAAACTGGGTCGGAGCGTGTTGGGGGGACTGTCTGCTTTCTTCAAAACTTTCCCCAAATCCGTCGTCAAAATAGTAACTATCCCGATAGATGTAGAACTGGAGGGTGGCGCGATCGGCGGGTTGACTGGCTTGACCGCGACCGACAACTTGGATACCAGGAGGCTGTCCGGTGGGAGGGTAGAACAGCTGGGCGATGGGGCGGGGGGTGGCGTTGGCGGCGGGGGCTGTCGCAGGAATTGCCGCAAGGTGCCAAAGGGTGAGGCAGCCGAGGGAGAGGAGTGTGGAACGGATTGGAATGGGGGAACAGAACATGAAACGCGATCGTAGGCTTGGGGTTAGCTTTTCTACGCTAGTGGCGATCGACTCCGGACGTAACCCGCCATCTTTCCCAACAAGTCGGCACAAAGAAGCGAGCCTAGGGGGACCTCAATTAATTGTGGGAGGCAGCTACGCCGCCTCCCACAACCCTAATTCTTACGGAGGTCACTGGGAAAAATTGGAATTTTTCGAGGTACCCCATAGAAAAGTGGGCATAGTAAAGGAGACACAAAAAAGGGTGGGCTGTTGCCCACCCCATTGTGACCGAGCATTGAAGCTCAGATACGCGGGCTGTCTTCCCAAAATTTGGATCAATTGAGGTGCCCTTCACGGGTTTTATTCTCTGGGACACCCCGATTAATTGTGACGCCCCTGTGATCCAAGCCCTCTGGAGGATCTAGCTCGGAGCCTATTCAGCTACCGCCAACACCTCTTCCTCGGCCTCGGCTGCAGCTTCCTCGTCCGCAGCTGCGGGAGCTTCCGGCTCTGCGGGGACCGGCGGGTTTGCCGAAGCTAGGGTCGGCTTGGGAGTTTCCTTCGGTGCTTCCAGTTGCTGTTGCTTCTGGCGCATTTGCTCCCGATACTTCTCAGCCATTTCCTCGGCCTTGTCGTACACCAGATTCGGGTTCTTGACCATATCACCCGGTTCCGGCTCTAATTGCTTAGTGGACAGGGAGATCCGACCCCGCTCAGCATCCAGATCAATGATCATGACCTTGAGCTCATCATTGACATTGAAGACACTGTGGGGCGTTTCGATGTGATCGTGGGAGATTTCGGAGATGTGAAGCAGACCGCTGACACCACCAATGTCGATGAAAGCACCGTAGGGCTTGATGCCGCGCACGGTTCCGATCACCACTTCGCCCACTTCCAGGCGGTTCATCTTCCGTTCCACCAAAGCACGACGGTGGCTCAGAACGAGACGGTTCCGATCTTCGTCCACCTCCAGGAACTTGAGGGGAAGTTCTTCCGCAACCAGGTCTTCCTTGGGTTTACGGGTGCTGATGTGGGAGCCGGGGATAAAGCCCCGTAACCCTTCAATGCGAACCAGCGCACCCCCTCGGTTGGTGGCAAAGACCGCAGAACGCACGGTGGCATCCTCGGCCTGTAACTGGCGAACCCGCTCCCAGGCCCGCATATACTCGATGCGACGGATGGACAGGGTGAGCTGACCATCCTCGTTCTCGTCGGTGAGAATGAAAAACTCGCGGGTCTCGTTGGGCTGGAGAACCTCATCGGGAGCGTCCACCCGGTTAATGGACATTTCCTGGATGGGGATATAGGCAGCAGTCTTTGCACCAATGTCAATCAGGGCACCGCGTGGCTCGATGCTGAAAACTGTTCCAGCGACGATATCACCAGGGCTAAAGTGATAATCGTACTGATCTAAAAGGGCGGCAAAATCTTCGTGAGTGAAACCAATATCGACAGTATTTAATTCCTGATTGACCATGCTAAGTGTATTCCTGGTGAGATCTCCACGGTTAGGGACTACGGGGGACAGGGGAAGGGATGCTTAATAACGTGCGGACGAAAAGTACTGAACTAATGAGACCGCCCATGGGGTCCAAGATGGAACCAATGGAACCTAGGCGTGCCATGCAAAAGACACTGATCTCGCCCGAAACCAGTGCCCTCGGCTGTTAACCTCCATCCGGCCATGATAAACCAAAACTCGCGTGGGCGGCTAGACCAATCCAAGACGAAAATCCAGGATTAGGTTGGGTCGGCTGCGATCTTGCGGTCAAGATCGGCAATGCTTCCCGTGCAGCCCGATCGGGTTGGGTTATGGCCCAGTATGGCCATGGGGTGGCCTTTGGGGGTGACAGCAGTTCATAATCCCTAACATCCAAGGAAACCTAGGGGGGGCGAAGTCCCAAACCGCTTCTAAAGGGCCACTTATTATAGCATTAACGTGGGGGCACCTGGATTAATTCAGATGGTCGTCCTGTGATCTATGCAAGGATCCGGGGCTTGGGTTGGGTGGCGAAGCCACCCAACCCAATGAATTGAGATACTCCTTGGGGGATTCTCGACAAGTCCAGAGGGCTGTCCTGTGACTCACCTAGAAATCAAGGTTGTGGCGTGTGGCGCAGCCGCCCAACCCCATGAATCGAAGTGCCCAACCGAGGCACCCTATCGGCTAGACCCCATCAAACGGTAGACTCAGGGAGTCTTGGGAGTCTTAAATTCTTTGGAAGAAAATCCTTGTAATTGCAGATCCCCCAAGCTTTGGATGCCCGTCGTGCCTTGAATTTACCTGCATGAATATTCATACGATTGCGACCCAACCCTTCTCGGATCAGAAGCCTGGAACTTCGGGACTCCGGAAAAAGGTGCCTGTTTTCCAGCAACGCCACTACCTGGAAAACTTTGTTCAGTCTATTTTTAATAGCTTGGAAAACTTTAGCGGTCAGACCCTGGTGGTGGGGGGAGATGGCCGTTTCTATAATAGGCAGGCGATCCAGATTATTTTGAAGATGGCGGCGGCCAACGGTTTTGGTCGGGTGCTAGTGGGCCAGGGAGGAATTCTGTCTACTCCTGCGGCCTCTTGTGTTATTCGCAAGAATAAAGCGTTTGGCGGCATTATTCTCTCAGCAAGCCATAATCCGGGCGGTCCTGAGGAAGATTTTGGAATTAAGTACAACACGGGGAATGGGGGTCCGGCGCCGGAGAAGGTTACCGATGCGATTTTCGCAGCGAGTAAGACGATCGAAGCCTATCGAATTCTGGAAGCGGCGGACGTGAATCTCGATACCCTCGGCACTACCCAGCTCGGGGGGATGACCGTTGAGGTGATTGATCCGGTGGCAGACTATGCGGCGCTGATGCAGTCCTTGTTTGACTTTGACAAGATTCGCCAGTTGCTGAGCGGCGGGTCGTTCCGGATGGTGATGGACTCGCTCCATGCGGTGACCGGTCCCTATGCCAAGGCTATCTTTGAGGGCCAACTGGGGGCGGCGGCTGGTACGGTCCAAAATGGTGAACCCCTAGAGGATTTCGGCGGGGGACACCCGGACCCGAACTTGGTCTATGCCCATGACTTGGTGGCAGTCCTGTTTGGGGAGAATGCGCCGGATTTTGGGGCCGCATCCGATGGGGATGGCGATCGAAATATGATTTTGGGTCGTAACTTTTTTGTGACTCCCAGCGATAGTCTGGCGATTCTGGCTGCCAATGCGACCCTGGCTCCGGGCTACAAAAAGGGGATTGCGGGGGTGGCGCGTTCGATGCCCACCAGTGCGGCTGCCGATCGGGTGGCGGCGAAGTTGGGCATTGCCTGCTACGAAACGCCGACGGGCTGGAAGTTCTTCGGTAACCTCATGGATGCGGGTCGGGTGACCCTCTGTGGCGAGGAGAGCTTTGGCACAGGGTCGGACCATGTGCGGGAAAAGGATGGCCTCTGGGCGGTGCTGTTCTGGCTCAATATCCTGGCGGAGCGCAAGCAGTCTGTGGAAGAAATTGTCACGGAGCACTGGCGCACCTATGGCCGGAACTACTATTCGCGTCACGACTATGAGGCGGTGGAGAGCGATCGGGCCAATGCCCTGATGGCCCAACTGCAGGAGAAGCTGCCGACCCTGGCGGGGCAAACCTTGGGATCCTACACCGTGGCCAAGGCGGATAACTTTAGCTATACGGACCCGGTGGATGGCAGTCTGAGCCAAAACCAGGGGGTGCGGATTATCTTCACCGATGGTTCTCGGATTATTTTCCGGCTGTCGGGAACGGGCACCCAGGGGGCGACCCTACGCCTGTATCTGGAGAGTTATGAGCCGGATCCAGCGAAGCAGGGCCTGGATCCCCAGGATGCGTTGGGCGAGTTGATCTCGATCGCGGATACGGTGGCCCAAATTAAGACGCTGACGGGTCGGGATCAGCCCACGGTGATTACCTAGGTTTGGGCTATGGCAACGGGCCACCCATCCGTTGCTAGGGGTGGGCACCTCGAACCATCCAAGTTGTCATCCCGTGACCCACACAAGAATCAGAGTTAGGTTGGGCGGCGCAGCCGCCCAACCCCATAAATCGACGTCCCCAAGTGGGAACTGGATAGGGGTTCAGAGTTAAGTTGGGCGGCTGCGCCGCCCAACCCCATAAATCGACGTCCCCAAGTGGGAACTGGATAGGGATGTGGAGTATGGGAGGTATCCAGATACCCTTCTGCTGAAGCTGGTGATTTGTTGCACGGGTACCTCGGTTAATTGTGGGGGGCGGCTTCGCCGCCCCCCACAACGCTAATTCTTGCGTAGGTCACTGGGCAAAATTGGAATTTTTCGAGGTGCCCGCCCAAGGCATAGGCATTATGATGGATCTCCCCCACCGCCGGTGGGAGAGATCAGCCTCGCCCAGGTGGTAGCCGCCATCAGGTGCACGCGTATTTGATCCAAATGCTCCACTGTGTAAAGGTGTCCCATGACTCCCTCTGGTCGCTACCAAAGCCGGTTATTTAACTTTGTCGATCGTCAGTGGCGAGACTGGCGCGATCGCAGTGCAGTGGCATGGCGGACGGTGCAAACCACCCTGAGCTGGACGGCTCAAATTTTGCTGTATCCGCTGTATGCCCTGGCGCAGACGGGCCGCCGGATGCGGGGCGGAACCTGGGGGGACACGCCACACTTGGGGGCCAGTGCTACCGGGGTTGATGGTACCGATTCCGAGATATCCCAGCGATCCCAGTCCGTGATCCCGACAGGATCGATCGCGTGGGGGGCCTCTGCCATTCCCCTGGCCCAAGTGCGGGGGATTGCCTGCGATCGGCAGAGCCGTAATTTGATCCTCATCGACTGCCAAAACCAATCCCTAGCGCTCAATCCTGAACTGCGCTCCCAGCGGTTGCAACGGGTGGTCCTCAGTGTCAGTACCTGGAGCTATGGCCATCAGCCCCAAGCCCTCCCCTGGGTTTTGCGGGGCGTGGTGCGGGTGAGCGATCGGCGGCAGTGGTACGGAATTGGTCAGTGGTTGGAGGGATGGGTGGATTGGATGGCAACACGAGATGTGGCGATCGCGGCCCATCTGTTCCAGGAAAGGGCCGATCGATCGCCGCTGCCGCCGCCGCCCTTACCCGATCGGCCCTGGGCCACTGCATTGGATGCCCTTGATCCCCAGGCTCGTCCCCTGCGCCCCGTTGCGTCCCATCCCCTGCTGGGGGCGAGTCTGCGCCCCTCCCTCCAGTCGATCGCTCGCGGTGCGCTTCAGCCAGTGGACTTTTTCGATCGCCGCTGGGCCACCTGGGAAAGTCGCCTAAACCAGTCCAGCGCTCTGGTGCCGCTCACCCAGGGCTGGCAACGGTTTCAGGACACGCTGGCGCAGGATACGCTGCTGAATTCGGTGCTGAGACCGGCATTGCAGCCGGTTCTCAAACCCACGCAGCGGTGGCTCGATCGCTACTTTTTTGGTCACTGGATCCCGCCCTTCCCCGGTTGGGATCCCCCTGGATCTTTGGTGGTCCCTTCCGAGGCAACGCCGGAGCTGTGGAATTCCCGGACTGCTGAGGCTGGGGAACCCCTGCAACCCCCTCCCCCAACCCTGTCCCCGGGTGCTCAGGATTGGCTCGATACATTTTTTGATCAGGTTGAGGTTTCTCGGCCCCACCCGTCGGTCCAGTCTCTCCAATCGATCCAGCCCGTTCAGCCTGCCCAGCCAATTCGGTTTGATCAGCCCACCGCTCTCGCTACAGCAACGCCACCCGTCACGCTAGCCCATGGTGCCCAGTCAGTTCCCCCAGCCCCTGTACCCGTTTCCGCGTCCCCTGTTCCCCAGGATTCTGGCCCTACCTCTTCTGCTATGTCCCCCCAGGCGAACGATTCTCAACCCAATTCCTCGCAACCCAATTCCTCGCAACCCAACGATTTGCCATTAAACAACGCGCCGCCCGACTCCCCTTCCTCGACGGAACCTTGGCATTCTTGGCCTGCTCCCCCGCCCGATCGGGATCAGTCTCCCTCGGCAGCACCCCGGCAGACTGCCTTCGACGCGATCGATCGGCAGTTTGAGCCAGTCTCGATTGAGCTCTCTTCTATTGATTCTTCGCGTGCCGATTCTTCGCGTGCCGATTCTTCGCGTACCGATTCCTCGCGTACTCAGTCCTCACGCATCGAGTCCTCGCCTATCGAGACATCCCACTTCGATGAAGATCCTTGGATTGAAACACCTGCGGTTCCGGTGGGTTATGAGCAGCATCCCTTGGAGCGAGTGTTGCACTGGCTCGATCGGGTGTTGGCTTGGGTGGAGACGAAGGTGCAGCGTTGGCTACAGCGTCTGTTGCGCTAGCGGGGCGGTGTGGGGCCGTGGGGCCTCCGGAGTGGGCTGTTGGAGTTGGGTCATTGCCGGGTTGGCTCCGGTGGTGGGCTCTGGTGGTGGGGTTTAGCAGTAGGACTTGGCAGTGGAGTTTAGCAGTAGGGCTTGGCAGTGGGGTCTAGCAGTGGGCCGATGGGTGGACTGCTGGGGTGGATCTCGCCACTGCCCCTTGGACGATCGACCTTAGGCGGTCTAAAATGCCTAGACATTTACCGCACAGTTCGCGGCAGGACTGTACAAGACGAGAGTTGGCCTGCTTTTGGCAGATTAGCTCCCTTTAACCAATGGGCACCTCGATTAATACAGATTCTCACCGCAGTACCCACGGCAGAGTCAAGGTTGGGTTGCGCGGCTTCGCCGCGCAACCCAATTAATCGAGGTGCCCCAATGTAGTTGCAAGATATTGTAAGCATAGGCACTCACGCAGAACTTTTCCATGGCTGGTCATAGTAAATGGGCGAATATTAAGCGCCAAAAGGCACGGGTTGACGCGAAGAAAGGGAATGTTTTCACCAAGATCTCGCGGGAGATTATTGTGGCGGCCCGTCAGGGGGTTCCCAATCCCGAGGGGAATTTCCAGCTGCGGGTGGCGATCGAGAAGGCGAAGGCAGCGGGAGTGCCCAAGGATAATATTGAGCGGGCGATCGCCAAGGGTGCGGGCACCTATGACGGGGCCGATAGCTTGGAGGAGGTCCGCTATGAGGGCTATGGTCCGGGTGGGGTTGCGGTGCTAATTGAAGCACTGACGGATAATCGCAACCGCACGGCGGCGGATCTGCGGGCTGCGTTTAGTAAGAATGGGGGAAACCTGGGTGAAACGGGCTGTGTCAGCTGGATGTTCGCCCAGAAGGGAGTGGCAACGATTACGGGGGATTTTACAGATGAGGAGCGGTTGCTGGATGCGTCTTTGGAAGGGGGGGCGGAGAGCTATGAACCGCTGATGGATGAGGACGATCGACCACTGATGGAGGTGTTCACGGAGGTGACTAACCTGGAAAACCTGACCCAGGTGCTGAAGGCGAGGGGATATGAGTTGACGGGGGCGGAACTGCGCTGGATTCCGGGGAATACGCTGGAGGTGACGGAGGCGGAGCAGGCGAAGGTGTTGCTGAAGCTGATGGATGCGCTGGATAGTCTGGATGATGTGCAGACGGTGACGGCGAATTTTGAGATGACGGAGGATTTGATGGCGGCGAGTTTTTAGGGGGGATGGGTGCGGTGCTGGGCAGAATCTGGGCAGAAAGCTGTTCTGGCGTATGGTTCTGGGGTGGGGGAACTTTGGTTAGTGCGTGGGTCCCAGACCGGACGTTTGTAGGGCACTTCGCTTAATTGTGGGGGGCGGCGAATCCGCCCCCCACAACCCTGATTCTGCCGTCGGCACTGCAGTGAAAATCTGCATTTTTCGAGGTGCCCTGTATCATAGCGAGGTGTCCTGTGGTTCTTAAGTGTTGGGTAGCTCGATTAATTGGGTTGCGCGGCGAAGCCGCGCAACCCAACCCTAATTCTGCCGTGGGGACTGCGGTGAAAGTCTGTATTAATCGAGGTGTCCTGTTGCTTTTGGGTACTTCGATTAATTGTGGTGGACGGCGAAGCCGTCCACCACGACCCTGATTCTTGGGTGGGTTACCCGGCGGAAATTCTAATTTTTCGAGGTGCCCCTTTGCGTGTTGTTTTTGAGTGTCGATCGCTATGTCTGTGTCGCCCACGCCTCCCATATCCGCTGCGTCTGCTGTGTCTGCTGATGCAGCGGGGCAGACTTTCGATTGTTTAGTGGTTGGGGCCGGGTTGTCTGGCTTAATCCTAGCCCGCCAGCTCCAAGCCCAGGGGCGATCGGTGGTGATTTTGGATAAGGGGCGGGGGATTGGGGGGCGACTAGCCACACGTCGCCTTGCCGATGCCCAGGGGGGGGAGGGAGTGCTCGATTATGGTGCCCAGTATTTTAAGGCCCAGACGGCAGTGTTCCAGGCTTTGGTGGCCCAGTGGGAGACGCAGGGGGTCGTCACGACTTGGTTTAATCGGGGGGATGTCCCCTGTTACCGAGGGATGCCGAATAATCGATCGATCGCCGGATTTTTGGCCCAAGGGCTGCGGGTGGAGCGTCAAACGCGGGTCGATCGATTGGAGCGTAGGGCCGATCGTTGGCGGGCGACGACGGAAGGGGGCGCGGTGTGGGAGGCTCCGTTTTTAGCGCTGACGGCTCCGGTGCCCCAGTCGGTGACGCTGTTGGCGAATACGCCCCTGTCGCCGGATTTAGCGGCGGCCCTGGAACGGGTGACGTACCATGCCTGTATTGCGGTGCTGGCCTTGCTGTCCGACCCAAGCCAGGTGCCGAATCCTGGGGGGCTGAAGGTGGAGCCGGAGCCTCTGGTTTGGGTGGCTTGTAACCAAAAGAAGGGAGTTTCGCCGACGGTTCCGGCGGTAACGCTCCATGCGAGTCCTCGCTATAGTACAGCGTCTTGGGATCGCCGGGATGGAGAGATTGTGCAGCAGTTAACGGAGGCGGCGATGCCATGGTTGGGGTCGGCAGTGGTGGCGGCACAGGTCCACCGCTGGCGCTATAGTTTGCCCGATCGGGTGTTCGGGGCAACGTGGGGCGGGGACCCGGCTTTGGGGTTAGTGTTGGCGGGGGATGCGTTTCAGACGGAGGCGATGGCACAGCAGTTGTCGCCGATGGAGGGGGCGGTATTGTCAGGGCTGGCGGCGGCGGAGCAATTGCTGAGTTGGTGTTAGGGGGCCGAGGAGTCGGGCTCCATAGTTCATTTTCACGACTTCAAGGGCGTAAAAAGGGCACCTCGAAAAATTCAAATTTCTACCGCAGTGCCCACGGCAGCATAAGGGTTGTGGCAGGCGGCTTCGCCGCCTGCCACAATTAATCGAGGTACCCAAAAAGCGTTGAGTTATCTCGTTAGGGCAGATTTTTTTATTTTGAAAGCTGACGATAAAGTCCGTAGGCGATCGCAATCATACTGAATGAAAACAATGTTGTTAGCGTTCCTAGGGCATAGAGTGCTGGTGAGGTGACGTTGGTCGTCATTCCAAAAATCTCTAGGGGCAAGGTGTTGTACTGGCCTGAAACAAGAGATGTGCGAGTGAATTCATCGTAAGACAGGGTAAAGGTCAAAATACTAACCCCCACCATACTGGGGGCCACAAGGGGTAGTACAATGCCCCAGAATGTTTTGACATCGCTAGCCCCTAGGTCTTTAGCAGCTTCCTCGTAATAGGGATTAAAGCGATTGAAAATACCAAGCATGATCAAAAAGGCAATCGGTAACGTCCAGGTTAAATGCGCACCTAAACCCGAGCTCAACCAGTTCGCTGGCCATTTCAGGACTTGGAACATCACCCCTAGGCCAAAGGAAATTAGGATACTGGGAACAATTAAGCTGGCAACGGTCAAATAGAACAACACAGATGAGCCCCTGAATCGCAGGCGAAATGCCATTGCCGCCAGGATAGACATACTTGCCGCCAGCACGGTAACGATTGCACCTAAAATGATCGATCGCTGAAACGGTTCAATAAAATTTCCCACCCGTTGCTCTTGGAAAACCTGTCCTAACCAATAAAAACCAAAACTCCGCACAGGGAAGGTCAAGGTGCCATCGGGACCTTGCAATGACAAGATAAAAATCGTAATCATTGGCCCGTAAAGGAACAGGACAAAAAGCCCAAAGAAAATTGCCAATAGGTAAAAGGAAAGTGAACGCTTTTTCATAGTTCTTTGCGGATGTTGACCAGACGTAGAATAGAAATGACCATGAGCAGCGTCACCGCTAGTAACACTATGGCATTTGCTGCTGCAAGGGGATACTGCAAACTACCAATTTGGGTTTGAATCAATTTGCCAACGGATGCGACTTGTCCTCCGCCCATCAGACGGACTGTAACAAATTCACCCATGACCAAGGTGACAATAAAAATAGAGCCGATCGCAATGCCCGGAGCTGATAGCGGTAGGATAATTTCCTTAAACACGGCAAAGCCTGAAGCGCCCATGTCTTCAGCAGCGGTAATCAGGGTCCGATCGATATGCATCAAACTATTAAAGATCGGCGCAATCATAAAAATGATATAGAGGTGTACCATTCCCAGGACCACGGCAAAGTCTGAATAGAGCAAGAACTCTAACGGTTCCTGAATGAATCCTGCTCCCATCAGTAACTGATTGACCAGTCCTTCTTTTCCTAATAATGGAATCCAAGAAATCATCCGAATGATGTTGGATGTCCAAAAGGGAATCGTGCATACTAGAAAAAGCAATACCTGCCAACGTAGTTTCAGCACATGGAAGGACAGAAAATAGGCGACTGGATAACCGATTAATAGGGTACATAGCCAAACCAGCCCAACAAACTTAAAAGTGTTAAGATAGGTTTTGAGAGTAACATCAGAGGTGAAGACACTAACGTAATTTCGTAAGGTAAATGCTGGAGTCATGGAATAACCATTGAACTCCCAGAAACTCACCACTCCTATTAACAGGATAGGAAAGACTAAAAATAGGGCTAGGGTAATTGCTTGAGGCGTTGCTAACAAATAAGGTTTTAGGTTAGTCCAGGTTTTAGCCATAGGTGCAGAGGGTATGAATATGGATGTGCATCAACAGGGCACCAGTTTCTAAGAGGATGTTTAGAAACCTAAGAGAATCCCCCCTAACCCCCCTTTGTAAGGGGGGGACGGCTTCTTCTTCCCCCTTCAAAAGGGGGACAGAGGGGGATTCTGCCAGGACCTACGGCCCTTGGCCG
>JAYKIB010000137.1:0-8803 GCA_035285005.1 Prochlorothrix sp. | reverse complement strand
AAGAAAATCCCCCCTAACCCCCCTTTATAAGGGGGGGACGGTCTCTTCTTCCCCCTTCAAAAGGGGGACTGAGGGGGATTCTGCCAGGGCCTACGGCCCTTGGCCGAAGTTTCCAAACATCCTCTTAAATGAAGGGGAATATATTGGTTTTTAACTGGGAGATCTGAAGTATGGATAAGTCACAGCTCATCACCGGCATCAGTTATGGTCTGATGGTCCTGGGTATTATCTTTTGGTTCTGGGGTACCTGGCCCCTAGTGGGCGATCGATCGGTGCTCTATAAGCTCCATAGTCTGTCTGTGGCGGACACCCTCGGTTCCATGGCTATTATCGCGGGTTTACTCCTGCAAATTTCCCGTGAATGGCCTCTACTGCTTCTAGCTTTAATTTCCTTAGCCATTTGGAATACGGTCCTAGGCTATGTGTTGGCCTATTGTTCGAGCCGGAGTCCAGGGGAGGGATAGACTATGAATGGTGCCATGCTGAGTAAGACTATCGGTGAGACTATCGGTGCAACAATCAGTGAAACCCTCGGTGAGGCCAGTGGAAACCTGATCAGTCCTCTGATCAATCCCCTGATCCAGAGTCTCAGCCCTAGCTCGGCTGTAGATTTGGACCCGCTGCTCGGCCTTGTGCGGTTAGAGGTTCCTGCTAGCGAACATCTGTATATTGGCGCGATCGTCTTTCTGCTGCCCTTAACCGCCCTGATGACGGTTTCCCAAGTGAATCCGTACCATGCCCTCGTCATTCGTGGCATTTTGGGTGCTGTGGCGGCCTTGGTCTATGCCCTCTTTGGCGCAGCGGATGTGGCCCTGACGGAGGCGCTCGTGGGTACCATGCTCTCCATCACCCTGTATGCGGTGGCCGTGCGATCGTCCCTCACCCTGCGTTTGGGCGTACCCGCTAGCTATTTGGAGCAACCCCTCCATCCTCCTGCTTTTCTGTCCCTCGATCAACTCTTACACCGTTTTGACGACGCACCTGCTCCCCTGCCCTCGCTCCAGGGCACACCCGTCCCCTTTCCTGAGCCGGATGCTCCCGTCCCCGCTTCCCATCCCCTGGCTCCCCTGGTCACCCCCCTCCAATCCGTTTTAGCACCCCTGCACCTACGCATCGAGTGGGTTCCCTACCCCGATCGATCGGCTTTAGATACTGCCCTTCAGAGTAAGGAAATTCACGGTATTGCCTGGATCCTCGCGTCCGATCCCTCGCGTCCCTCTACTGGTCACGATTCTCCTATCCCCGGCCCTGAGGCCCTGGCTAACTCCGAACCCCTTGTCTTAACAACACCGGAATCCCAAACGGATTCTCAGCACACCAATCCGCAGCACGCCAACACTAATCCTCGCCATACAGATCCCCGGGGTTGGGCTCCCCCGAGCCAGTCCGCCCCCCCCCATCCCTCCTCCCCCCCCGTTTCCCCTCCTAATCCTGATCCCAGTCCTACTTATCACCTAGAAATCCGGCTATCCCGCATCTATACTCTCCTTCAACCCTTACCCGCAGCGTTAGTCAGGCTTACCCTAACCTCCCCCTCCCCTGCCTCCACTCCCCAACCCGTCGGTCCCTCCCCTGCTCCCCCTTCCCCCGATCGTCCTATCTCCCCGGTATAGCCATGAAATGGATTTACATCATTGCGGGCATTGCCCTCTACATTAAAATGCTCGTCCTACCGAACCTCACCCCTGAGTCCCTAGGGTGGCTAGAACTGACGGAGGGAGAATTGGGGGGAATCTCTGTCATTGAGGCTTTAGTTCAGGAAACCGGGGTTCCAAATGCCGTATCTGGTATTATCTTCCGCAATCGCCTCTATGACACAATTTTTGAGGTGGTTGTCTTTACCCTATCCATCATGGGTGTTCGCTTTCTCCTCTCCGACGAGCAACCCACCCCGACGGTCTATCAGTTTACGGATCAGCCCTCGATCGTCCTTGCTCGCCTCGGTGCGACGATCGCGGCGTTGATTGCGGTGGAACTGGCGATTCGGGGTCACCTCAGTCCCGGAGGCGGCTTTGCGGCGGGAGTAGCCGGGGGAACGGCGATCGGTCTTGTGGCCATTACCGCTTCCTCGGAATATATGGAGTCCCTGTATCAGCGCTGGCAGGCTGCACGCTGGGAAAAAATCTCTGTTTTAGTGTTTATTATCCTGTCGATCGTCAGTTTGCTGGGGATTTCCCTGGCCCCAGGGGAAATGGGAACCCTGACCAGCGGCGGTTGGATCCCAGTCCTCAATGTTTTAGTTGCCATCAAAGTCGCCCTAGGATCGTGGGCAGCGGTGCTGCTTTTTATTCGCTATCGCGGCTTACTGTAGGACACCTCGATTCATTGGGTTGCGCGGCGAAGCCGCGCAACCCAACCCTAATTCTGCCGTGGGTATTGCGGTGAAACTCTGTATTCATTGAGGTGCCCTGTAGGACACCATCCGGAGGGCTAGTGGGCAGCTACGGCAAGGCTTCTACCGTTAATTGATGACTGCCCTAGGCGTAGGCGAGGTCCCGATCAGACTCAAATTTTATGGAGCGGTGCATCCCCGCAGCGACCGTACTAAAATGTAAAGAATTGTAAATATAGATTCGGTCCCAAACCTATGGGTGTTGCCCCCTCGCCTCCGTCCCGATCGACCCCAACCCCCAAGCCACCAGCTAGTCAGTCCAATTCTCGCCCCCATATCCTCGTCATCGGGGGGGGTATTGGTGGCCTAACCGCAGCCGCACTATTGGCCGATCGGGGCTATCGCGTCACCCTCCTGGAGCAAGCCCAAGTCCTGGGCGGCTGTGCCTCAACCTTTCAGCGCCGGGGCTTCACCTTTGATGTGGGAGCCACCCAAGTGGCGGGATTAGAGCCGGGGGGCATCCACCATCGCATTTTTATGGAACTGGGGCTTGACCTGCCTCCAGCCACCCCCTGCGATCCAGCCTGTGCCGTGTACCTACCGGGAGAAACCGAGCCAATTTCCGTGTGGCGGGATCCGGATCGTTGGAAAGCAGAACGACAGCGCCAGTTCCCGGGTAGTGAGCCCTTCTGGCAACTCCTTCAGCGCCTCTTTGTGGCCAGTTGGGACTTCCAAGGTCGCGATCCAATTTTGCCCCCCCGTAGCCCTTGGGATTTGGCCCAGCTTTTCCAAGCTCTGCGGCCCCAAACCCTAATCACAGCCCCTTTTGTCCGATCCACCGTAGGGGACGCGCTCCAGTGGTTTGGACTGGCCCAGGATTACCGGTTACGCACCTTTTTAGATCTACAACTCAAGCTCTACTCCCAGGTCAATGCCGCAGAGACAGCCCTCCTCTACGCAGCCACAGCCCTCGCCGTATCCCAGGCCCCCCAGGGATTGTGGCACCTCGAAGGTAGTATGCAGGTGCTGGCCGATCGACTCGGGGAAGCCCTCGTCCAGCGGGGCGGCACCCTGGGCACGGGCCAGAAAGTGATCGCGATCGAGACCCAGACGCAAACCCAGGGCCAAACCTCCAACCCGAAGATTACGGGCGTAACGGTCCAGGACCAACGTAGCCAAACCCAATACAGCCTTGCCGCCGACCAGATTGTGGCCAATGTTCCCGTGCAAAATCTGGTCCAGCTGCTGCCCCCCCAGTTCCCAGCTTTTCAAGGCTACCGCCAGCGTGTGGCCAAGCTACCGGCTGGATCCGGTGCCTTTGTGGTCTATCTCGGCGTAACCGAGGCGGCTTTGCCCGAAAACTGCCCTCCCCACCTACAGTTTCTATACGACCCAGCGGGACCGATCGGCGAGAACAATTCCCTCTTTGTCTCCGTGAGTCGGACCGGGGATGGACGGGCTCCCCAGGGATGCGCCACTATCATTGCCTCCTCCTTTACCGCGATCGATCGCTGGCAGAACTTGGATCGGGTCGCCTACCAAGCCCTCAAACAGCAGTATTTAGCTGAGGCGATCGATCGGCTCCGTCCCGTCTTCCACCTCAACGAATCCACCCTCCGCCACCAGGAAGCCGCCACCCCCCGCACCTTTGCCCGTTACACCGATCGCGATCGGGGCATTGTCGGCGGTATCGGCCAGCGTGTCGCCACCTTTGGCCCCTTCGGCTTCGCCACACGCACCCCCGCACCGGGGCTATGGCTGGTGGGTGACTCCACCCACCCCGGCGAAGGCACCGCTGGTGTTAGCTACTCCGCCTGGATGGTGGTGCAGCAGCTTGTGCAGTCCCTACCCATCACTACCCCGTCACTTGCGCAATAGCATCGGTCTGAACAACTGGGTCCGGTACTATACACTGATTGAGGATCGGGTACCTCGATGAATTGGGTTGGGTGGCTTCGTCGCCCAACCCAAACCCCGATTCTTGGGTGGGCTGTCTCCCAAAAATGTGGATTAATCGAGATGCCCTACCTTGATGACAGCATCGTGGGCAACTCAAGCGTTGCCCCCGGGCAAGCCCCCCCTCGCGTCGGACCAGCCCGGGGCTTTCCAGTCCCTCGATGCCCCCCACCCCGGTCCGTTGCGATACATATTTGCGATACATACTAAGGACAGCAAGGGCTGTGCGGTAAAGGTTATGCAGTGGTTGGCAAAATTCCAAACCTGGTGGCACCGATCGGTCCACAGCGCCCCCAGCGGGGTTGTGACCCCATGGTCCCGATCGGTCCTAGTCATGGGACTTCTGGCCACTACTCTAGTGGGCGGTCTTCGGGCCCTGGGCCAGACCCCAGGGCCCGGTCAGGGCTGGCTCACGGCAATGGAACTGGAAGCCTACGACTGGATGGTTCGACGCCAGGCCGATCGGGGACCAGACCCCCGCATGGTCATCGTAGGGATCACCGAAGCAGACCTCGATCGCTACCAAACCCCCCTGTCCGATGAAATCCTAGCCCAAGCCCTGGATATTCTCCAAAGCCATAAACCTCGGGTTATCGGCCTCGATCTCTATCGCAATATTCAGCAGCCACCGGGCACTGAAATCCTTGCTGCCCACTGGGAAAACCCAAACCTCATTGGCATTTTTGAGCTGGGCACCGGCACCCAGAACGGCGTGGCTCCCCCCCCCCTCCCCTCGGCCCAGGTGGGATTTAACGATCTATTGCTCGATCAAGACGGAGTTGTGCGCCGTCTCCTGCTCCTAGCCTCCAAGGAGCAAGACCACTACTTTTCCTTTGCCCTGCGTGTTGCCCGCCATTACCTCGAAAGCCTAGACCCGGCCTTTGTCCTGGAGAACGATCCCGAGCATCCCGAGGGGATTCTCTGGGGCCAGAGCAGCTTGCGGCCCCTCCACGCCAATGCCGGTGCTTACCAAGCCGAAGACGATCGCGGCTACCAACTCCTACTCCGCTATCGCACCCCCTGCGATATTGCTCCGACCCTCTCCCTCAGTGCTGTCCTCGCCAACGGGTCCACCCTTCGCGACCAGGTCCACAACAAAATTGTCCTGATTGGAAATGTCGCACCCAGCAGCAAAGATCTCTTTTTCACCTCCTATACCGGCGCCAAGCACCGGGAAGACGCGGCAACTGACCCGATATCCGTGGTCAGTGCTCGCAAGCCCTACAGTGATATGTATGGGGTCAGTATTCACGCCCAAATCACCAGCTACTTATTGGATATGGCCCAGGGCGATCGGCTGCCGATACGGTTTTGGCCGGAGTGGGCCGAGTGGGGTTGGTTGGCGCTGTGGGGCTTTTGGGGGGCCCTGGTCAGTGGCCGATTTTCCCACCCCCTCCATTGGCTCGGTGCCGTGGGTGGGTCAGGACTGCTGTTACTGAGTATTCACACCGGACTTTTCAGCCAAGGGATCTGGGCTCCGGGGGTTGCGCCCCTACTGAGTTTGGGGACCGGGGCGATCGCCATGGTGATCTATGCCAATTACCAAGTCCAACGGGAGAAGCAGTTTTTGACCCAACAGGCTCGCATCCAGGAAGCCTCGATCGCCACGCTCCAACAACTGATCGCCCCCCAGTTATCCGACTCCCCAGCCCTTGCCGATCCTGCCCTTGCGCCTCGATCCAATCGATCGATCGCCCCATCGATCCCCCTCCCTCCTAGTCTGTCGCACCCAGCTTCCTACCCAGCTCCCGATTCAATCTCCCCCCCCATTTCTTCTCCCAATCCCCCCGCCAGTGGGGGGGGTGAAAATGCTAAGGCCCCTGGGACGGCTCACCGCTCTCCCAATCGAGCTTCTAACGGCGCTGTCCTCCTCCTGGAGGGCAGTCTGACGGCGGAACCTGAGGCGGCGGCCACAGACTTCACAGCAGAGACCGTAGAAGACGCCGTAACCCAGCTTCCTAGTGCGGACCCAGACCCCTTCACGCCAGCGAGTTTTCCCCACTCCCAGGCCCCCACGGATCTAGGCCCCGTTGAAGGATCTCCAGAAGCAGACATAGACCCGCCTCCGGGTCCATCCCCAGGCCCATCCCCCCAGTCCGCCCCTGCACCATCGTCCTTAGATGCCAAGGCCTCCCCCCATGGAGTCCTGGCGGGACGCTACCAAATTCGATCGGTGTTGGGAGAAGGGGGGTTTGGCATCACCTACATCGCCCAGGATCAACAGCGACCCGGCCAGCCGGAATGTGTGATTAAGCGTCTCTGTCCAGCCCGTCAGGATGCACGGTTTTTACAAGTGGCCCGTCGTCTCTTTAACAGTGAAGCTGAAATTCTGGAACTTTTGGGGAGACATGATCAAATTCCCCGACTCCTGGCTTACTTTGAAGAAAACTATGAATTTTATCTGGTGCAGGACTTTATTCGTGGTCAGTCCCTGATCCAGGAGCTACAGCCCGGACAACGCTGGTCCCTAGGGCATGCCCTGGACTTCTTGCGGGGATTGCTGCCGGTGCTGGGCTTTATTCACGAGCGCCAGGTTATTCACCGGGATCTTAAGCCCAGCAATATTATTCATCGGGAAGACGGGAAGTTTGTGCTCATTGACTTTGGCGCAGTTAAGTACCTCAATGCACCGGGTAAGGATGCCGCCGAAGCCAAGACCATTGCCGTGGGGACACCAGGCTATGCGGCACCCGAACAGATGACAGGGCATCCCCAACTCAACAGTGATCTCTATTCCCTCGGCATGATCACCATCCAAGGTTTGATCGGTATCCCGCCCCATCTGTTAGATCTGGATCGGCATACAGGAACTCTCAACTGGCGGATTCACCTTGATCGATCGTCGCCCCTCATGTCAATTTTGGAGCGGTTGACCCACGTTAACTGTATCGATCGCTATCCCACAGCCACCAGTGTGCTCCAGGATCTCAACCACCTGTAACCGCAACCAAAATTGAAGGTGGGCAGCTTTGCTGCCCACCCCAATGAAACGCCCAGAAATGCCCAGAAACGCCCAGAAATCCCTTACTCCCCCGATCTTCGACTGGTCTGAACCGACGGTCGCCCGTCCCACGACCTCAGGAATGGCAGCGATAGGAAACTTGCATACGAAGCACACCGCCGTACACCGCATACCCCTAGGTCTGCTCACCCAAGGCCAGTCGTGAGCCAGACCAGTAGCGAGCAAGACTAGTGGCTAGCGAGGCCGGAAAATAACCCGTGCATCTAACCCTTGTTGGCGCAAAGCTTCAGTCAGGGACTCCGCCTCAACCCGGCTTGCATAGGATCCCGCGTTAACATAGGTGCCGCGCTGGGAACCCGCCACAAAAGCACTGGGGCTGAAGCGTGCCACCGTCGCTAAATCTTCCTGGGACCGGTAGGGAATCGCAACCACGTAGGGGTAGAAAGATGCATCATAGCGGGGTGGGGCCGGGGGAGCAGTCGGCCCGCCATATCCGTAGGCCGTAGCCCCGGTGCTGTCATAGTCGGGGGTGCTGTAGATGCTTTCTGTGCCACTGCTGTATGGCGCGCTGTAGGTGCTACCAAAGGGGATAGCGGGGGGATAGGTTGCGTAGGTCGTACCTGGAAGAACTGTTTCTGCTGGGGGCGTTACAAATACCGAGGTGGAGGGCACCGCTTCGATAATCGTGCGCTCTGGGCGTTGCTGCACCACCACACTGCCCGAACCTGACCCTTGGCGGACCACAATTTCATCGGCGGGCTTCGGAATAACCTTATCGGTGCTTTGCTTCGTATCGGCGCTCGGGCTAGGGGTGTCACGACTCACAAACGATACCAACTCAGCAGAGGTGGACGTGGACACGGTGGAAGTCGAATACATCGGGGTCACCGAGATTGTGCTATCGCTCAAACGTACAGTGCTTACCTGAGACGTAATGGCCTGGTCCAGCGCCTCCAACATATCAACGCTGACCAGTCCGTTCACCGGCAGCCCGGAATCCTCTTTAAAGGCTTCAATCGCACTGGAGGTCAAGGGGCCATAAATACCATCCACACGACCTTGGTAATAGCCGAGGCTGGCCAAGTCCGACTGAAGATCTGCGGTCACTGAGTCAACATTGACCGGGATCGCCGGCTCACTGACAACCGGGGAGGGACTGATGGGTTCGCTTGCAACCAAATCCTGTTCACGCTTGGCCACCAGGGCCTCGAAGGTTGCCGGTCCTGCAACTCCATCCACCACTAAGCCCCGATCGGCCTGGAAGCGGCGCACGGCCTCTTCCGTAATGGTTCCGTAGTAGCCCGTCGCCGTGGCCTCAAAGTAGCCTAGATCTGCCAATTGCTCCTGAAGTTCTGAGACTTCGCTGGTGGTGAGGCTACTGCGAATGGCTTCGTTGGCGTCGGTATCCGTATCTCCCAGCAGGGCCTCTCAGGGTAAGCGCAAGAAAAAAGAGTCTGTAATATGCTAGGGATCACCCCTGTCCCCCTCTGCCGGAAAAGTTTCATGACCAAAGGCTTTATATCTACCCCAGAACCCTCGAAACCGAAAGCAAA
>JAYKIB010000136.1:0-29781 GCA_035285005.1 Prochlorothrix sp. | reverse complement strand
CCCCTAGTGGCCAGCGGTCGATCGGAGACGATCGTAACGACCGAGGGCCAAGAGCGGGAAATAGTGTTGGTAGTAGTGATACTTCAGATAGAAATGGCAGGGAAAACCCGTTCCGGTGAAGTAATCTTCGTCCCAGCGACCATCGGGAAGTTGGGTCCGAGTTAAATAGGCAACACCCCGATCGATCGCATCCCAGGCCCATTTATTCGTCCCCTGACCTGCCGCTAGTAGACCAATCAACGACCAGGCCGTTTGGGACGCTGTACTATCCCCTTGTCCCTTATAGGCCGGATCGTTATAGCTGAAGCAGGTTTCGCCCCAGCCCCCATCCGCATTCTGGCAACGGACCAACCAGTCCGCCCCCCGCTCCATCATCGGTCGGAATTCCGGTGGTGCTACTAGGGCCAAGGCCGACAGTACCCCACTGGTGCCATAGATATAGTTCACCCCCCAACGGCCAAACCAACTACCATCGTCGCACTGGGTTTCGCGTAAATAGGCGAGGGCACGATCGACCCGGCGTTGGGTCATGGTTAAACCGGTTTCCCCCAGCATTTCCAGCACCCGTGCCGTCACATCCTCCGTATTGGGATCGATCATGGCCTTAAGATCGCCGTAGGGGAGCCAGTTCAGCCACTCCTGATCGTTGTTAATATCAAACGCCCCCCAGCCCCCGGGCTCACACTGCATCGAGGCACACCAATCCACGGCCCGCTTCATGGCCTGGACCCGGAGACCCTCCTGATTTCCCGCCATTTGCAGTCGGTTGAGGGCCATCACCACCACCGCTGTGTCATCTAGGTCGGGGTAAAAGCGATTATCAAACTCAAAGGCCCAGCCTCCCGGCTCTCCCTGGCCATTTTTAACGCGCCAGTCGCCGTAATCGAGGATTTGCTTTTCAATTAGCCACTGACCTGCTTTGACTAGGGCTGGATCCGTGGGTTCCATTCCCGACTCCACACAGGCCCGAATCACCCAGGCCGTATCCCACACCGGAGAGATACAGGGCTGAACATGGTAATCGTCTTCGGCCTCGATCGTGAAGCCATCCAGGGCCTTAAAGCCGCGCTCCACCACCGGATCGCTGACACTATAGTTTAGGCAGCGTAGACAGAGCATGGAGTTGAGCATGGCCGGGATAATACCGCCCCAGTCGCCCGTCACTTCCTGCCGCTCAATGACCCACTGTTCCGCTGCCTTAATCCCCTCCTCCCGGAATGGAACCAGATTAAAGTCCTCCGCCACCTTAAAGGCATTGTCCAGATACAGGAAAATGTCGGTCCAGTCGTTGGCGCTGGGCAGGTCGGTGTTGTAGCGCGTCCCTGGAACGTATAGTTCATCGAGACTAATGAGGGGATCGACGGGAAAAACGGGCTTTTTGTCGAAAACCACCAGCAGCGGGACAGTGCTGCCCCGCGCCCAACTGGACATTTCATAGATGGGGTAGGAGTCGGGTAGGAGCATGACCCAGGGCGGAATTGAGGGGATGCCGCGCCAACTGAAGCAGCCGATCAAGGCCAGGTGGAACTTCGTGAAAATGCGGCTTTTGGTGATGCCCCCCCGATCGAGAATAAAGGACCGTGCTTTGACCAGGGCTGGATCCGTCTGCGGCACACCCAACAAGCGCATCGCCATATAGGCTTCGATCGAGGCGCTGAGTTCCCCCCCATCGCCGTAGAACAGTTCCCAGCCGCCATGGTCCCGTTGCTCCCGTCGCAGATAGGACTCCACCTTATGTAGGTTGCGGGTTTGGTCCGTGCCCCAAATTTTATGGAGCAGGACCACTTCGGCGGTGATGCTGACGTTGGACTCTAGCTCCGCCCACCAGTAGCCGTCGGGGTATTGCTGGGACAGTAAAAATTTCTGGCTGGCGGCGATCGCGGCTTTGACCGCTGGGGTCGTACCGGAGTTGGTCTTACGGGTGCCGTTCGACGGTGCTGTCGGGGATTGCTCTGGCTCGGGCTGGCTGATCCGCTCGTGGGTTTGCATGGGTTCTACTCCTAACACGCAGGGCCGATCGCCATGGGTGGGGCGATCGTCACAGCAACGATCGAGGGATAGAGGCGCAGACCTGGGCACAAATCTTGGTGCAGACCTGACTCCCCTGACCCGATCGCTGCAATTGTTACAGTTTATCAAGCCCCCGGAGATTGAAACGTTTTGCTGGGGATGGGCTTGTCCGTTGTGATATTTGACAATAGGATGCCGTGCAGCCGTGGCGTGGAGGTGCCTTCCCCAATATCCCCTTACAAGGGGGGCTTCAAACATAGGATGGACCCGATGGGGTTTGCCCCCGGGCGTTATTGCGATGCGTCGCGCTATTTGTGGCTCTATTCGTCGTACTGCAGGAGCTTGCGGTAAAAGGCGATCGGGAAATCAACGCGCTTATTACGCTTGTAAATCACCAGTAAATCGCTCAGATAGCCCACAAATTCATGGTTGGGCAGGGTGACTTCGTAACTCAGCTCGGCGTTGTTATCAAATTGCAGGCGACAGCGGGTTAAATCGGCTGGCAGGTTCGACACGGGCCAGGTTGCCACAAACGGAATGGGACGACCCCCTTCAATGTATCGCTCACCCTCCAAGGACTCCGATCGATACAGGGTCAGGGCGAAGGGAAGAACCTGCTGCTTATTCTGATCTTGGTTGGAGTAATAGGGCTTATAGATAAAGACATCGCGCTTTTCAGCGGGTGCGAGCTCGCTGAAATCCATGGTGATTGTGCTCCAGTTTCCCGGGGGGTGGCTTCCGTAGACCGCGCCACAGAAAGCTCCGGCCCAATGCTGTGGTGGGCACGGCGCCAAAACTTGAAATTGTTCGAGGTGCCCCCCTCAAATTAGCATACGGTAGTCGCCAAAGGGCCACTACCCCCGCTGGGGACTCTGGGATGACTAAGGTGGTGATTGGGTGATGAATGTGCATGACCAACGTGTATAACCAACGTGTATGACCAACGTGTATGACTAATCCGGTGGTCATGCTCTCCGCGCAGCCCAGCGTATGCCCCAAGATGCCCGGTCCCGTGGATTCTCGATCGGGAATCTCCGGCTTCTGGCAAGATGGAGTATTGGTATTGACGTTTTCCGGAGATTCACAATGACCCTGACCTTAACAATCCCCGACATGGCCTGCTCTGCCTGTGCTGAGGCCATTACCCAGGCTGTGACTACGGTGGATGCGGGGGCCGTTGTCAAAGCGGATACGGAGACCAAGGTGGTGACGATCGACACGCAGCAGCCAGCTGATGCGATTAGGGCTGCGATCGTGGCCGCAGGTTACAGTCCCAACTAGTTACAGCCCCAACTATTACTCTGCGGCCTCAGTACAGCTACCCTGATCGTTCGGGGATCGCACCCACTTTGTGGGTGCGATCCCATGCTCAACGGGAAGCGGGATCTAAGCTGTGTGCTACTTGTTCTGTGCTGACTCTGTAATGTTCTGTATTGTACTGACTCTGTTCTGATCCTGCCCTGCCCCTGCCCTGGTTCTGTACTGTACTGTTCTGTACTGTTCTGTACTGTTCTGCCCTGATTCTGTTCTGATTCTGCCCCATGATCGCTGTCGCTTCGCCCCTGGCTCAATACCTGCAAGACCAGCCCCAGCAGCGGGTGACCTTTGCCCAATACATGGAGTGGGCTTTGTACGACCCAGACCAGGGCTACTACAGCCAGCGGGCGACCTTGGGCAAGGCGGGGGATTTCTTTACGTCGGCGCATTTGGGGCCGGATTTTGGTGAGTTGTTGGCGGTGCAGTTGGAGGATCTGTGGCAGCACTTGGGCCAGCCCCACCCGTTTACAGTGCTGGAAATGGGGGCTGGAGATGGGCGGATGGCGGCGGATATCGTGGCCTTTTTGGAGCAGGCGTTTCCGGCTTGTTTTGCGGCGTTGCACTACGGCATTGTGGAACGATCGCCCCAGTTGCAGCAGCGCCAGCAACAAACCCTTGCGCCCTGGCTCACCTCGCCCTCCCCGAAGGTGCGGTGGTATCGCTGGGAGGAGGTGCCCCGTTTGGGTATGGTGGGCTGTTGTTTGTCTAATGAGTTGGTGGATGCCTTGCCGGTGCATCGGGTTCAGGTGCAGGATGGGCGCTTGCAGGAGGTGTATGTGACCTGGGATGGCGCTGGGAATCAGGCGATCGAAGTCCTGGGGGAACTTTCCACACCAGATTTAGCCATGTACTTTGCTGATTTCGGCCTCGATCTGACCCAGCCTCCCTATCCCGAGGGCTATTGCACAGAGGTGAACCTGGCGGCGAAGCAGTGGTTAGCGACCCTTGCCCAGGGACTGGACCAGGGCTATATCCTGACGATCGACTATGGCTATGGGGCCGATCGCTACTACCAACCGAGCCGCAACCAGGGCACCCTCCAAGCCTACAGGCAGCACCGTCGCCACAACGATCCGTATGCCGCACCGGGTCACCAGGATCTCACGGCCCATGTCAACTTCACCGCCTTGGAACAGTGGGGTGAGGCTTTGGGCTTGGCAAATTTGGGGCGAATTCCCCAGGGCTTTTTTCTGATGGCCTTGGGGCTGGGCGATCGACTGGCGGCGTTGTCTAATCCCGCCACTGCGCCCTCGGACTTTGCCCAGCTACTCCAGCGGCGAGATGCCTTACACCAGTTAATTGATATGAGTTCTAGCGGTCTTGGTAAGTTTGAGGTGTTGGTCCAGGCCAAGGGGTTAACAGCGGATCCCCCGGCGGGCACTCATTTGCGATCGATCCCAACGCCCGATCGGGTGCTGAAGGGCTTAAACCTGCCCTCGGGCGTAGCACTCTGATAGCGCAAGGGATCGACAGTTAATGGATGGTATCCCCGGAGATTTGCCCTGCCACAAGCGGGCCACTCCCATCTTGTGCGGTATGGTGCGAATCCTGTTGCCATAACGCCATGAACGATCTCACCGCTGCTCAGCGTTGAGGGAAATCAGCCTGCCAGGACTTGAACAAGCGCGGTCCTCTCCGGGATAATGGGCAACGCTGAACTGGGCTTCCCCCCCACAACGACAGCCTTAGCACCGGTCCCCACCGACCCCAGCTGATCCCGCTGACCCCAACAACCAACCGGTCCCGATCATCCCCACCTCCAGCTGGCCCCTATCGCCCCCACTCTAATCGCCCCCACTCTAATCGCCCCAACCTTATGGCCCCCACCGCTACCCCAGCCCTCACCGACCTCGCCCGCCAAACCCGCACCGCCGCCCGTCACCTCGCCACCCTCAGCCTCGAGCAGCGCAACGCTGCCCTCGAAGCCATGGCCCAGGCCCTCACCGATCACGCTGAGGCGATCGTCACCGCCAACGCCACCGACTGCACCGCCGCCCAAGAAGACGGCATTGCCCCGGCCCTCGCTGCCCGCCTCAAATTGGGCGAGACTAAGCTGCGGGGTGCGATCGCCGGAGTCCGAGATGTGGCCCGACTGGCGGATCCCGTGGGAAGTGTGCAAATTTTGCGGGAACTGGACGAAGGTTTGGTTCTTAAGCGGCGAAGCTGCCCCGTGGGTGTGCTAGGTGTCATTTTTGAAGCCCGTCCCGATGCAGTGATCCAAATTGCTGCCCTTGCTGTGAAGTCCGGTAATGGGGCTATCCTCAAGGGCGGGAAAGAGGCCGTGCGATCCTGCCAAGCGATCATGACTGCGCTCCAGGCCGGTCTAGCCCAAAGCGATGTTAACCCCCAGGTCTTGCAACTGCTGACCACGCGGGAAGAAACCCAAGCCCTGCTAAGCCTCGATCAGTACGTAGATCTGATTATTCCACGGGGATCGAATAGCTTCGTGCGCTTTGTCCAGGAAAACACGCGTATTCCGGTGCTCGGCCATGCAGACGGCATTTGTCACCTCTATGTCGATCCCAGTGCTGATCTGGACAAGGCGATCGCGATCGCCGTCGATGCCAAAACCCAATATCCCGCCGCCTGTAATGCGATCGAAACCCTCCTGATCCACCAGGAAGCTGTCCCAAGCCATTTGCAGCCGATCGCCCAGGCCCTAGAAACTGCAGGTGTCGTGCTCAAAGGGGATGCTGCCACACGCCAGGTTTTACCCACCCTGGCCGCTGCCACTGCAGAAGACTGGTCTACGGAATATAGTGATCTGGTCCTGTCCATCCGGGTGGTGGACTCCCTCGACACTGCTCTAGACCACATCAATACCTATGGTTCTCGCCACACTGACGCGATCGTGGCTGAAGATCAGACAGTGGCCGACAGATTTCTGGCTCAGGTGGATAGTGCCGGGGTGTACCACAACTGTTCAACCCGGTTTGCGGATGGGTTCCGCTACGGTTTCGGCGCGGAGGTGGGCATCAGTACCCAAAAAATGCCCCCTCGGGGACCGGTGGGTCTCGAAGGGCTGGTGACCTATCAGTACCAACTAGTAGGTCAGGGTCATGTTGCAGCGACCTACAGCGGTGAGGCGGCGAAGGCCTTTACCCATAGGGATCTGCTTGGGGAGCACTTCGCTTAATTCAACTGGCGGGGCGATCGCCCCCGCAAGCAGAAGAGCACGGCGATGATGCCTTGGAAGTGATCACGCCTTGGAGGTGATGATGCCTTGGGATCGTCCCGCCAGCAGCGCATGGGCTGGCAAAACACGAAACCTAAACGCTAAAACTTAGCTCGCACCGTAAAGCAATAGTCACTCCCCGGTTCAAGCTGGTAATCCTGCTGCACCAAAAATCGGTTTAATGCGTCCTGAATCAAAGCCCGACCGAGAGAAGGCTGTAACTTCAGCTCCCCTTGGCGAAAATGCCACTCAAACTGCCACTCAAACTGACTGGCTTGCACCTCCCCCGCAATAACGCCCTCATTCCAGGACTGGCGGGTAACACGAACATGGGCAGTGGTGGTGGGCAAGGGACACGGCTCCCGATCGGAACTCAACCAAACAGAGACGACTTTCACCCTACCAGACCCAGCCCAGAAGCCGTCAAGCTGCCCAAGTCCGGAAATGTTGACGCCACACCGTTTTCAGGAATCCACTGCGTTGCTGTGCTCCTGGACAGTAGACCGATCCGGTATGACGGTGTGACGTCCCAGATGGCCTGAGGCGATCGGCTCGAATCGATTCCCGCTTACACACCATCGGGGTCCTGGAAGAGGGGAGTGCTGAGGTAGCGTTCGCCAAAGCTGGGCAGAATGACCACCATCAGCTTATCGGTATTTTCCTCCCGCTGGGCCACTTTTACGGCTGCACAGAGGGCTGCACCACTGGAAATCCCTGACAGTAACCCCTCTTCGCGGGCCAAGCGCCGTCCGTAGTCGATCGCCTCTTGATCACTGACCGTCACCACTTCGTCGATGAGGTCCGTTTTCAGCACCTTGGGCACAAAACCCGCGCCAATGCCTTGGATTTTGTGGGGACCGGGCTCACCACCAGACAGCACCGGGCTATTGGTCGGCTCCACGGCGATCGTCTGGAAGCTAGCCTTACGCTCCTTCAGCACCTCAGCCACGCCCGTAATCGTGCCGCCGGTCCCAATCCCCGCAACCACCATATCCACCTGCCCATCCGTATCCCGCCAAATCTCCTCAGCCGTGGTGCGACGGTGAATTTCCGGGTTAGCCGGGTTCTGGAACTGTTGCAACATATAGGCATCTTCGAGGCTGTTCACCAGTTCATGGGCCCGCTGGATACACCCCGCCATTCCCCCCGGTCCTGGGGTCAGCTCCAGTTCCGCACCATAGGCCCGCAACATGGCCCGTCGCTCCAGGCTCATGGTTTCAGGCATCGTTAAAATCAGCCGGTAGCCCTTCGCAGCTGCCGCCATCGCCAAGGCAATCCCCGTATTCCCCGAGGTCGGCTCCACCAGGACCGTTTTGCCAGGTGTAATCACCCCATCTCGCTCGGCTGCTTCAATCATATTGACCCCAATTCGGTCTTTTACGGAGGAGGAGGGGTTCATACTCTCTAATTTGACCAAAATCTTTGCCTTACAGCCTTCGGCCTGGGGAATTCGATTCAGTTGCACCAGGGGCGTGTTCCCAATGAGTTGGGTGATGTTGCTGGCGATGCGCATAGTGGTGATCCTTTGGCACGAGTCGATTCTGCACAGCGGGAACGGAACACCCCAGCCTCCTAGGGCGTGTCATCAATTCACGGTAGAACTCTTGCGAGATTCAGAGTGACACGCCCGCTCCAGATGTGGGAGCTAGGGGCTATGTTTCTGACTCTGGGGGAAGTCTAGGGTTAAGTGATGACAGCCCCTAGCGGGCGAGTCCCAGCGTCCCGTAGGGCCATTGTTGTCTAAGGTCGGTTCCGGTGGACGAGACTTCTGATTTTTCTTAACAAGTCCATCTCCTCCCGGTGGGCACCTCGATTAATCGGGTTGGGCGGCGCAGCCGCCCAACCCAAACCCTTATCCTTGCGTGGGCTGTCTCCCAAAAAGTTGGATTAATCGAAGTGCCCCGGTGTGCATACCTCAATTGGTTCAGAGCTGAGGAACTTGGGAGTCGGGAACCGAACGATCCAGAATCCTGCGATCGAGAATATCGCGATCGGGAATGTAGCAATCCAGAACCGATCGATCGAGCACCCCACAATCGAGCACCCCACAACCGAGAATCCAGCGATCGAGAGTTCAGAGGTCAAGAACCGATCGATCGAGCACCCCACAATCGGGAATTCAGCGATCGAAAGCCCAGCGATCGAGAGTTCAGAGGTCAAGAACCGATCGAGGATCCCCTAGCCAGGGGTTGGGGGGGAGAGGTATGATCGAGATTTGCGTGGGAAGACTTCTTGCCCGATCGTTCCCAACGGGTTGCGCCCAACCTGCACCCCCGACGGGCCTACTTCGCTCGACCTGTGCAGGGACTTGTTCCCGACTTCGGGACTCAACAAGGGGACTGCTCCCCTGGGAACTCCCCCAACTGAAACCTTGGCCCAAGAGGACTGAAACCTGTGACCGATACCAACTTTGATCTACTGCAACAAAACGACCCCACTGTTACCGCCATGCTCCAAAATGAGCTTCAGCGGCAACAGGAGCACCTAGAATTAATCGCCAGCGAGAACTTCACCTCCCCAGCGGTGATGGCAGCTCAGGGATCCGTGCTCACCAACAAATATGCCGAAGGATTGCCTGGAAAACGCTACTACGGCGGCTGCGAATTTGTGGATGAAGTGGAGCAGTTGGCGATCGATCGGGTTAAGGAACTCTTCGGTGCAACCCATGCTAACGTCCAGCCCCACTCCGGTGCCCAGGCAAACTTTGCCGTCTTTTTAGCCCTGCTGCAACCGGGCGATACCATTATGGGAATGGATCTCTCCCATGGTGGCCACCTCACCCACGGATCCCCGGTGAATGTTTCGGGTAAGTGGTTTAATGTGGTCCAGTACGGTGTCAATCAAGGGACAGAGCAACTGGATTTTGACCAAATCCGGAGCCTTGCCCTGGAACACAAGCCCAAAATCATTATTTGTGGTTATTCTGCCTATCCTCGGGTGATTGATTTTGCTAAATTCCGATCGATCGCCGATGAGGTGGGTGCTTACCTGATGGCGGACATTGCCCACATTGCGGGGCTCGTCGCCACCGGTCACCACCCTAATCCCCTGCCCCACTGCCACGTCGTCACCACCACCACCCACAAGACCCTGCGCGGTCCTCGCGGTGGCCTGATCATGACCCGCGATGAGGAACTGGGCAAGAAGTTCAATAAGGCTGTGTTCCCCGGCACCCAGGGCGGTCCCCTGGAGCATGTGATTGCGGGTAAGGCCGTGGCCTTTGGGGAAGCCCTCAAGCCAGAATTTAAAGAGTATTGCGGCCAAGTGATTGCCAATGCGAAGGCTCTAGCGGCGCAATTGGAAGCCCGAGGGCTCAAAATTGTCTCCAACGGCACCGACAACCATATTGTGCTGGTGGACCTACGATCGATCGGGATGACGGGGAAAGTTGCCGATCAGTTGGTGAGCACCGTGAAGATTACGGCCAACAAAAATACGGTTCCCTTTGACCCCGAATCACCCTTTGTCACCAGCGGCCTGCGCTTGGGGTCGGCAGCAATGACTACCCGGGGAATGGGCACCGAGGAGTTTAAGGAAATCGCCAATATCATTGCCGATCGCCTGACTAATCCCGAGGACACCTCGGTTGAACTCCAGTGTCGCCAGCGGGTTGCTGCCCTGTGCGAGAAGTTCCCCCTCTACCCCCACCTCAACGCGGCAACGCCTGCCCTGGTCTAAGTTCAGAGATTTATCGAGGCTCCTTCCAGGTTTTTGGGAAATACCCCAGGGCACCTCGAAAAATCCAGAGTTCCGTCCTGTGACCCCTCTAAAAATCAATGGTGGCGTGTGGCGAAGCCGCACGCCACCATTGCTCGAGGCACCCCCCATGCAAAACGCATGGGACTGGGGCTGAGCGGAGTCGAAGCCCAACCCCAGTCCTACGCCTTGAGAGGCCTGGGGCCGAGATACCAGTCCGGGGATCTGCCGTACTCACCCGCTGCTAGTCTGGCCAGCGCCCTGGGGGCTGTCATCACTTAACCCTAGATGCCCCCAGAATCAGGGACACAGTCCCTGGCTTATAAAACTGGGGCGGGCGTGGAACTCTGATAGCGCAGGGTGTTCCTAGGATTCATTGACGACACGCCCTAGGGCAGCCGCCATGCTATTCAGGAGAGTTTGATGTATGGAAACCCCTCTGCTATGCAGAGTAAACGGGGTTGGCGCGACTCGAACGCGCGACCTAGCGCTTAGGAGGCACTCGCTCTATCCATCTGAGCTACAACCCCAAGAGGATCCGAGAATTCCCCTACTCTCGATCTGAAACTCTCAGATGGGCACCTTGATTCATTGGGTTGCGCGGCGCAGCCGCGCAACCCAACCTTGATTCTGCTGTGGGTATGCGGTGAGAATCTGTATTAATCGAGGTGTCCAGATTTTACAGGGCACCTCAAAACCTCCAAATTTTCCCCGTGTGACCCGCGCAGGAATTAGGCTGGGGTGGGGCAGCAACTGCTCTACCCCATTAATCGAGGTGCCCTACAGGTCATAATACAGGCGGATGGCTCCGATTTAACAGTCCCTAGGGGTTGACGATATAAGCAGAAACCGGTTCAGCAACCCCCTTTAGGCTGAGATCGCCCACGGATGCCACCTCGTCTGGGCTGAGATAGCTCGCCACCTTCGCGGAAACAAGAATACGATTGGCTTTGCTGGCCTCCTGCAGACGCGCAGCAATATTGACACAGGGGCCGATCGCCGTATAGTCCGATCGCTCCCGACTACCAAACAGCCCCACCACCGCATCCCCCTGGTGAATCCCACAACGGAACTGCACCGAAGGCATTCCCGCCGCCGTCCATTGGTCATTGAGGCGATTCAAGGTTTTGAACATCTGCCGTGCCGTCGCGATCGCCCGCCGTACCTGCTCATCGGGGGCCAACTCTTCCGGTGCTCCAAACAGACACAACACCGCATCCCCGATAAATTTATCGATCGTGCCCCCATTGGCAAAGATCACCTGGCTCATTTCCCCCAGGTACTGGTTCAGCAGCTCAGCAATGCCCCGGGCCTGGAGCTGGTTCGACAGGGGCGTAAACCCGATAATATCCGTAAAGACGATCGTGACCAGACGCGGCTCCGGCTGTAACTCCAGGGTCAGGGTGCCCTCGGCGGCCTTCTGGACCATGGCGGGGGGCAAAAAACGACCCAGCACCGTTTCCGTCAGGTAACGGTTGAGGTTGGAGAGTTCCTGGGCTTGGTTCCGGGTTGTTTCGTAGAGATGGGACTGCTGCACGGCGATCGCGGCCTGGGCCGCCACCAACTGGGCCAATTCAATATCCGCCGCCCGCCAGCGTCGCACATACTCCACCTGGCGCAGGGAAATGCTACCAATGAGCCGATCTTCAATCAGCAAGGGCACCACCAATAGACTTTGGGTGGGTTTTTCACTGGACAGACTTTCCGCCCCCAATTCCGGATGCTCCCGCAGGTTATCCACCGCTATGGGCTGATGGGTTTCAATGAGGCGGGTCAGGACCGGATTCCCCTGGATCGGTGAGTAGGACTGGGGCAACTCTTCACCGTAGTCCAAAGATCCCGGGGATGGGTTCGGAGCCATATCGACCGATGCCTCCGACGGTTCCGCTAAGGCCACGGGCCCATGGCTAGCCTTGCCATTCTCAGGACTGGTCGCCGCAACGGATCGGCGGTCGGTCTGGGCCGCCACCGGAGCTTCAACCGCCACGGTCCCGTCGGACGATCGCACCGCCGTGGTCACCGCCACCGGAGCCGCTGCTAGCACCTCCTGTTCCGTGCCCTCCGGCCCCTCATGCCAAGCCGTTGTTCCATGGGTCATGCCCCGAGTTGCGCTGTCCACCTGGGACGCGGGGCCGATCGTCGGCCAGGACTCATCCGCCTCCGGCTGCGACTGGAGCCAACTGAGGCGCTCCTACAAGGTATACAGCCCCACACAATGGACGTAGTCATCCTCCTCCGTCCAGAGGGATAGGGCACAGCTATCGACTCCGAGGGCTTCGCCCAATTCCTGGGTAATGGCCGAGAAAATGGCCTCCGGCTCCAGACTAGAGCGGATGGTATTGGTAATGCTATTGACCAGGGCTTGGCGCTGGGCCAAGGCCCGGACCTGCTCATAGGCTAGGGCTTGGGAAACGGCAGACGCCGCCTGGGCCGCTACAAGACCCGCCAATTGGGTATCTTCACTCTGCCAGGTCCGCACCTCATGGCATTGGTGCAACGCCAGCACCGCCAGCAATTCCTGCTGGTAAACCATGGGAATAATCAGGGACGATCGAATGGAAAGAAGTTGATAGATATCGGCCAGGGACTGCTGATCATTCACCATAGCCTGGAGCAAGTCTTCCTGCTGTGCATCCTGAATCACCAGCAGGCTTTCCGTCTCCCACACGGTTTGGGACAGGAGGGTGAGGTAACTGGAGGCCAGAGTGGGGTTAGGATGCTGACCCGAACGCGGATGGAAAAAGCAGTCCTCGGAGGTGAACTGTACCCCCTGGAGCAGCTTCAACATGCAAATATCAGCCTCGAACACCTCACCTACGGTTTCCACTAGGGTTTGGAGCAACTGGCGGTAGTCGAGGGCACTGCGTAGGGCGGTGGAAATGGCGTTGAGGAGAGACTCTTGGCGTAGGGATCGGCGCAGTTCACGGGTGCGACTCTGGAGTAAATTGTGGGTCGCCAGGGCCTGTTCCACCACACCCCGCAGTTCCTGCTCGTCCCAGGGCTTGGTCACATAGCGGAAGACTCGGCCCGCATTGATGGCATCCACCAAATCATCCACATCGGTGTAGCCCGTCAAGAGGATCCGAACAATGTCGGGATATTGAGCTGCCGTGAGACTCAGGAACTCCGTCCCGCTCATGCGGGGCATCCGCTGGTCAGAAATAATTACGGAAACATCAGACTGCTGTCCTAGAACTTCCAATGCTTCCGGGCCACTGGATGCACGCAGCACCTTGTACTCCCGTCGGAAGGTCCGGTAGAGGAGATCTAGATTGTCGGGTTCATCGTCAACAATCAGGATCTTAGATTTTGGCATTCGCTTGCCCTGCATGTGGTTCTCCTCTAGGACAGAAGCTCGTTAAACGGCCAAATTTAGAACTCAACGACTCTGGGAACGATCGCCAGGGGTCGTACTCCTAGTCATTTTCTGAAGCCTGGGGACTCCATCCGCATAGAATCGCGATCGACATGCTTCCCATGGAAGCCCTTCTTGCAGCCCTGCCCGAGGGGAACTGCCCATGCAGAATCTCCCAGGAAGACGCAGTGCGAGAAAGGTTATAACAACGGACCGGTTGCTAGGGCCAATTGGTAGGCCAGATGTCTCCCATACTGTGGGGGACTTCTGACCCAGACAGGGCCGACACAACTGGGCGATTGCTAGCGGTGCGAAGCAGGATAGACCGATCGCCAGCTTGAACCGTTCAAGCTGCGGCGTACTATCCCCGGTGGAGTCTGGATTCGGCGAGAGGGCTGTGACCTCTAACCCAATGTCCTCCAACCCAATCAATGAGGAACCCGGATGACGGTGAAAGTACAGCGGACGTGTGGCTACAGAGGGGGCGGAGGCTGAGAACAGCTCCCTGGCGTGGCCCCACAGCCTAGTCTAACAGTTTGGCTTGGGGAGCCATGGGACGAGAACGGGAATTTACTCCAGTTTTGCCCTAGTTTTGCTCTGATTGTGCCCTTGGGGCATCTCGATTAATTGTGACAGGCGGCGAAGCCGCCTGTCACAATCCTTATTCTGCCGTGGGCACTCCGGTCGAAATTTGAATTAATCGAGGTGCCCCTTGGAAATTGGACTGGTATCTAACTACTAAAAGGGCAACCCAACCCTGATTCTGCTGTAGGCACTCCGGTGAAAATTTGAATTAATCGAGGTGCCCTAAATTGAAAAGCAGGGAGCCACCGTTGACACTTTGCTGCTTCTAAGCAATACCAACTTCTCTACCCCAGATCCGGATGTTACGGCAGGGCAAGGGACTGGCCCCAAAGCCGATGGCATGGCGACAAACCCGTTTGTTGTGACTGGATTGCGACCGGATGAGGATGCGTTAGGCTAGCGTGGGTAAGCCTTGAAGTTTGGGCATCCGATCCCAGCGGCAGCAGAGGCCATGTTCTCTCGCATACTGGTGGAGAGAGGCTTCTAATCTTAGCCCAACCCCGTTGTTCAGGTCTCGACTGCTTTGGTCTCGACTGCTTCTGTCTCGATCGCAAACCCTCCTCTTCTTCTGTCCTATGACCACTATTCCCGAATCCACCACACCGCCTTGGTTGCAATTCTTCCAATGGGCCTTTGATCCCGTCGGGTATCAAGAACGTAACCATCGTCAGCTGGGGGATCTCTTCCGGGCCTATATCACCTTGACACCGAGCCAGTATCAGCGACTGTTGATCCTCAGCGATCCCAAGGCAATCCAACAGATGCTGAGCCAGGATACGGGCCAGATCTTTTCCGCACCGGGGGAAGTCAACGCCATGTTGGCTCCACTGCTCGGGAATAACTCGATCGTCTTGGTCAGTGGCCCAACCCATCGTCGCCGTCGTCAAATGGTTACGCCACCGTTCCATGGGGAGCGGTTAAAGGTGTTTGGGGACCTAATTCTGTCCATCGCCCAGGAGGTTATGGCAGAAGTCCCGACCGATCGGGCTTTCTCCGCCCGGGTCCGTATGCAGCAGTTGACCATGCGGGTGATTCTGGAAGCTGTCTTTGGTATGCACCAGAGCGATCGATACCGGACCCTGGAAAAACTGCTGGCCGATCGGCTCAATATGACATCCACCCCCCTCACGTCCCTGGCCCTCTTTCTGCCCTGGTTACAAAAGGACTGGGGACCCTGGAGCGCAGGCCACAAAGTTGATCGGCTCAAGGCTGCGACCGATGAAATTCTGTTTGCGGAAATTCAGGAACGCCGGGAAGCGGGAGTTGCCGATCGGCGCGATATTTTGTCCCTACTGATGACGGCAACCGATGAGAATGGTGAGGCCATGAGCACGCCCGAGCTACGGGATGAGCTGATGACGTTGCTGATGGCGGGCCACGAGACGACTGCCACAGCCCTAACCTGGGCCTTATATTGGCTGCACCGCCAGCCCGAAACCTTGACGACAATTCGATCGGAGTTGGCCTCGGTTTCTACCCCCTGGGATCCGATGGAATTGCTGCGTTTGCCCTATCTCTCGGCCTTCTGTAATGAGGTGTTGCGTATCCACCCGATCGCTATGTTTACCTTCCCTCGACGGGTCGAGCAACCGACTACCCTGCTGGGCCATGAACTGGAGGTGGGCGATATTCTAATGGGCTCTATCTACTTGCTCCACCAGCGCGAAGATCTCTATCCGAATCCCCATATCTTCAGGCCCGAGCGCTTTCTGGAGCGGGAGTATTCCCCCTATGAGTTCATGCCTTTTGGGGCCGGGGTGCGGCGCTGTGTCGGCTCGGCCTTGGCGCTCTATGAAATGAAGTTGACCGTGGCCCATCTGGTTCACCATTGGGATTTTAGCCTAGAGACCCAACGCACCCTCAAGCCCCATCGTCGCGGTGTCACCCTGGGGCCGGATGGGGAGGTGATGCTGCGAAAAATGGCCGATCGATCGATCACTACCCCCCGTCCCCTGTCTCCCTCGTCACCTGCTGCAGAGGCAGAGGTCTTGTCCCGTTAGGGGGACTCCCGATAGCCCGTGCGATTTGGGGGACTCCCAGTGCTGACGTTTGAAAAAGGGGCGTATCTCACTTTGGTGAGTCTGGCCCTCATCCCCTAGCCCTCTATGCCCTCCGGGCAGGTGAAGCCAACGACTGTGCTCAGGGCATCGCCCGTTCGACTGCGCTCAGGACATCGCTTCTCCCAAGCTGGGAAAAGGGGAAAAGTCCCTCTCCCTCTTTGGAAGAGGGATTTAGGGTGAGGGCTTCCAAAACGGGATGCACCCTGAAAAAGTCACGAAACGAAGAAGCGACCCGCACTATAGCCAGAGTTATGGCGTGCGGTGAAGCCGCACGCCATAATGAATCGGAATGCCCAACAGCAACTCGGACACCTCGATTAATGGGGTTGGGCGGCAAAGCCGCCCAACCCAAACCCTGATTCTTGTGTGGACTGTCTTCCAACAATTCGGATGAGTCGAGGTGTCCTTCGGGGATATTGGGAAATCTAAGGGAATCCCCCCTACCCCCATTGTAAAGGGAGAGGCAACCTCTTCTCTTTCAAAAGGGGGGCTGGGGGGATTCGGCAAGGGCTTACAGCCCTTGGCCGCAGTTCTCAAATATTCTCTTAGGTTTCCGAGGGCGCAGAGTCCCGGAATAGGGAAGGCAGGTAGGCCGCGAGAAGACCCACAATAAAGCCGCCTCCATTCTGGGCCAGGGGTAGCCATTCCTCAGTGCGAGTCACCACCGGTCCCACGCCAAAAGCCAGAAACAGAATTCCCCATAGCGGCGAGAGCACCAAAACCCACTGCCATGCAAAAATTTGTCCGGGCTTGCGGGGATAGGCTGCCAACCCACAGATGACTCCCCCCACGATCGAGCTAATAAAGGTCAAAACCCACTGTTCTTGGGGTAGTCCCGGCACCACACTACAGCCATCCTGACGAATGCAGGTCTCCACAGCCCGGAGCGCCCCCAGAATTGCGCCATCTTCCCCGTTGTCGCGCACAAAATACTGGTTTCCGAAGCGGGTCTGCAACTCGACCCAAAAGGTGCGGGGGATAATGCGATAGAAGTCGCCGCCCACATTGAAATTGAGCAGGTTTCCCCCTCGGGGATCGGCCACGATTAAAAAGCTGTGGCCATCCAAACCCCAGTAGTCCTTCACAGCTCGACCTGGGGTCCGATCGTACTGGGTCAGCACCCGCAGTTTCCAGCCCGTTTCCGCCTCAAAGTCCGTCAGTTCCTCCGCCAGGTCCTGGGCTTGAAAATCCGTAAAGGAATTTGCCAAGTCGATGATGGGGGTGGGATAGTCTGGCAACAGTTCCGGGTTGTCGTAGGCTTGGGCAGCCGGGACTTCCCATCCCAGCACCAGGAGCACACTCAGGAGTCCTGCACAGGCCATCTGTACGAAGCGTTGGCTCCAGGACGAGGTCAACCCGGGCTGGGTGACCAGCCCGATAAACCGAGGAGTAAAAGGTTGGGTCATAGCGTTTTTACCGTTCCGACTGCGGGGTAAGCGGGGATGGCAGGAAATCTGGGAATCCCCAGGGCGGGATCTCATGGGAGCCTGGTATGGCGGCGAGTAGCACGGAACAGGCATACTTTATGAGAACCGCCTAACATTTCTTTACATTGGTCTAATTTACCCTAATTGTTGTCCCAGCGAGTAGCGAACTGGTGACTTGGGCCACTGGAGGGATTGGTGTAACCCTGGTTCTGGGCACCGGTGGTTCTGGGCAACGGTGGCACTGGGCAACTGTGGCTGAATGCTTAATGCTTAGGCCAGGGCCGATCGAAGTCGATCGCACCACATTTGATTTTGATCTAACTTCAGAACCACCCGCTGGTAGTGGCACGCCTGCAAGTCCAGCACCAGATATCCCTCCGGATCGCGGGGGGCCTTGACCGACCACAGTTCCCGCCCCCGTTGGGTGTAGTAGGTGCCCGATCGAATCACCCGAGGCCATGCCGTGCCCGGTGCCCGCAGATCCCAGCGCCCCATTTCCGCCGGTTCGGTGCTGACGGCGGTAATCGCGGTCAGGGGAATGACCAGTTCGGATTTCAGGAGAATGGCCCAAATACGCTCGGGACCGGTCCAGGTAATGCGGAGGCTGTCGGCGGTGAGGGTTAGGTTCATGGGGTCTCTCCTGGGAGACGAGTCGTTCTGTATGGGCACCTCGATTCATTGGGTTGGACAGCTTCGCTGCCTAACCTAAACCCTGAGTTTGACGGGTATCTCGATTTATTGTGGCCTGTAGCTTCGCCGCACGCCACACCCCTGATGCTTGTCTGGGCGATGGGACAAAGATTGGGATGAATCGAGGTGCCCTGGCGAGGTGCCCTGTATCTATGATGCCTCGGCTCTCTCAGACTAGCGCTTCTGGCCGCCCAACCCGCGATCGATCGTCCCGTTGCTCACGGTTAGACACCTCGGGCACTAACGCAAGGGCTGCGGCTAGTACGGCGGATCCGGCCTTGGGCTTGCAGCTTTGTTCGGTGATATAGCGCTTCCAAGCGCGGCTTCCCGGTTGTCCGGCAAACAGCTGGAGCATATGGCGTGTAACCGAGTGCAGGCGATGTTTATCCCCCTGGCTGACCCAGTCTTCCACATAGGGCAACATCTGCCGCACAATCCCATGGCGACTGCGGGGAGGTGCTGTTGCACCGTAGAAACGTTGATCTACCGGGGCTAAATCGTAGGGTCGATCGTAGGCTGCCCGACCGATCATGACCGCATCAACGTGGTGGAGTTGATCCGCTGCTTGATCCAGTTCCGTGATGCCACCGTTGATCTCAATGCAAAGTGTGGGAAAGTCCTGTTTGAGACGATGCACGTCCCCGTAGCGCAGGGGCGGAATGGTGCGGTTCTGTTTGGGATCGAGACCCTTTAACCAGGCTTTCCGGGCATGGACACTAAAGCGATCGCATCCCGCCTCGGCCACGATTTTTACAAAGTGGTGCATGTCTGCATAGGAGTCCCGATCGTCAATGCCAATCCGGTGCTTTACCGTCACCGGCAACCCCGTTGCCCCTTTCATGGCCGCCACTGCCGCTGCCACTCGCTCCGGTTGAGCCATTAAACAGGCCCCAAACTGCCCCTCCTGTACCCGACTACTGGGGCACCCCACATTGAGGTTGACCTCATCATAGTTCCAGTCCTCGGCGATGCGGGCACAGTCCGCTAGGGTGCGGGGGTCATCTCCCCCCAATTGCAGGACTAGCGGTTTTTCTAGGGGGTCAAAACTGAGCAATTTAGATCGATCGCCGTGGAGAATGGCTGGAACCGTGACCATCTCGGTGTAGAGCAGGATATGGCGGCTGATTAGGCGGACTAAATAGCGAAAATGGCGATCGGTGCGGTCCATCATCGGGGCCACACTGAGGAGATGGGGAGTAAGGGACTGGGGAGCAGTCACGGGCACGGTCCAAACGCTAGCTGCCCTATTTTAGGGTGCAGCCCGACCATCCTTACAGCACTGTTTGCAACAGTGCCGTGCAGAAACCCTAAAAAACGAGTTGCCCCACCTGCGGCGGGGCAACTCGTTTTACCTGATATAGGTCATCCCTGACACATGCCATAGCCTGACGGGTACTTCAATTAATTGGGTTGCGCGGCGAAGCCGCGCAACCCAACCCTAATTCTGCCGTGGGTATTGCGGTGAAAATTTATAGTAATCGAGAAGCCCTGACAGATCTGGGCGTTTCAATAAATTGGGTGAGGTTACTTCGCTGTCCAATCCAATCCTCAGTCTCACGTGAATCACGGGATAAAAGTTTGAATTTTTCGAGGCGCCCCTCTTAGAAAAAAATATAATTAGAGCGAGGAACTCGCTAGGAAATTCAGTAATGAATTCGTTAAAACATTAAATCGAGGCTGATCCCCGGCCTGACGGCACGGGGAAGTCAGGATCCTCAAGGTTCATCATAACGGTGGATCTACAATTGAGGTTTGAAATGCAGCAGAGCCGCAGGCACCAACCGCAATTACCCTTCGCCGTTGATGTAGGGCAACAGGGCCAAAATCCGTGCCCGCTTGATAGCCGTAGTCAGATCCCGCTGCTGCTGGGCAGTCAGACCGGTGATGCGGCGGGGCAGAATCTTACCGCGCTCCGTGATGAACTTCCGGAGCAGATCCACATCCTTATAGTCGATGGGATCCGAAGGCTTAATCGGGGAAAGGCGACGACGAAAATAGGACATAGTGCGGGCCTAGATCTATTTGATCTCCTTGTGGACAGTGTGCTTATTGCAGTGGGGGCAGAACTTTTTCAGTTCTAATCTAGCGGTGGTATTGCGGCGGTTCTTCATCGTGGTGTACCGAGACACCCCAGCGGAGCGCTTGTCGGGGTTGGTCCGGCATTCGGTACATTCCAGAGTGATAATGATGCGAACGCCCTTATTCTTAGCCATAGCGTGTGCAACAGGGGGACATAATAAGACGCAAGGATTGATTGTCCCACAGAAGGGGACCGGGAATCAAGTGTTCGGGGCCACCAATCAATCTAGGGGTCACCAATCTACCGGGTACTGCGATGCGGGAGTCAGAATCCTGTAACGCCTTGCAGGATCGCAAAGCGCGAAGTCCCCAATCTGGGGGCATCCTACTAAAGCACACCCTTGGAGCTGGGGATCGTTCCAACGCGGCGCGGATCCACTTCTGTGGCCATCCGCATCGCCCGTGCAAAGGCTTTGAAACTGGCTTCAATAATGTGATGGGAGTTGATGCCGTCCAGTTGGCGCAGGTGGAGGGTCATCTGGGCATGGTTCACCACCGCCACAAAAAACTCCCGCACCAGTTGGGTGTCATAGGTGCCGACGCGCTCCGTGGGAATCGTTAGGCCATAGCCGAGGTGGGGCCGCCCGGAAAAGTCGAGGGCCACCTGGACTAGCGCTTCGTCGAGGGGGGCAACAAAGTGGCCAAAGCGGACGATGCCTTTCCGATCGCCCAGGGCTTGGGCGAGGGCTTGGCCGAGGGTAATGCCCACATCTTCATTGGTGTGGTGGTCGTCGATGTGGGTATCTCCCGTTGCTTTAATTTCCAGGTCAAACAGACCGTGGGAGGCAATTTGGTGAAGCATATGGTCCAGAAACGGTACCCCCGTCTCGACACTACACTGTCCGGTACCATCCACGTTAATGCGCACAAAAACATCGGTTTCCCCCGTAATACGGTGGACAGATCCCACGCGGCTTGGGGCAGGAGCGGATGGGGTGATCGGGCTGGGAGGGTGGTCGAGGGTTTGCATAATGGACCATTTAGGTTAAGGGGATGCAAGCCCCATTTTAATAAATCGATGCGAGTTTACCGCAGGGAACCTCGATTCATTGGGGTGAGGAATACGGGGTAGGGGTACCTCGACGCATTACCTCGATTCATTGAGGTGCGCGGCGAGGTGCGCGGCAAAGCCGCACGCCTCAACCCTAATTTTTAGGGGGGTCACAGGACGGAACTCTGGATTTTTCGAGGTGTCCTTAGGGGAATTGGGCCAGGAGAGACGAGGTGGGGGAAGTGGAGGAGGAGATAGGGAAAAAGGGCTATGGGGCGAGGCTTGCCGGAATTGTTAGGATTTGCGCGCCTTGCTGGATTTGCGCGCCTTGCTGGATTGGTGCGCCTTGCTGGACTTTTGGGACCGGCGGGATTTGCTGGGCTGAGACGGTTTGGGCAGTAAACTGCGCCAGCCGTGGCGCTTAACACGTTTGAGTGCTGACCCAATCCAATCGCTCAGAGAGTGGCTCATTGCTCCGGTTTCTAAGCCGAGATAGGCCATGGTATAGGCAAGGGGATGACGTTGGATCGATCGACCCAAGACCTGCCAGCCCCGGAGCCACAGAAGCCCCGATCGATCGATCCCCGCGGCCCCGTCCGCCAGGATGCTCCAGGTTACGACCCCCACCGTCCAGAGCAAGGCCAGCCACAGCCCCAGATACAGGACCCGTCCCACTGTGCCCACGATCGGGCCATGGGACCAGGTGGATCGATGGCGCAGTCCGCGCTGGTAGGGTAGCCAAATCCACCGCAACGGTCCCCAGCGCTTAAAGGGACGCGATCGAATATCTAAGTCTGGCCCCAACAGTAACCCGCCCACCAAATAGCCCCCCCCCATGATTAGGGTCAACTCCCCATCCCGGCTCAGGAGAAAGGCGATCCCGACCACATAGGGCAGGGTCCAAAGTGTAATGCGATCGTGCAGGCGACCGGTGGGCATGGAATCAGGCTACGACTGGGGCATGTGGTTCAGTTCAATAATGTGGCCGTCGGGGTCAGCGGTAAATAGGGCGGGACGGCCTGAAGCACTGGATTGGATCGGGTAGCCGGCGGCCTGGAGTCGATCGCGCAATTGTTCCAAATCTGTCACAGCAAAGGCAAGATGCCGATTCCGGCCCCACTTTTGCCCATTAACTCGATCGGCGGGCACCTGCTCCGCTGTCATCAAATGAATCTGAAAGGCACCCACCTGGTACCACAGTCCCGGAAAGTCTAGGGGTCGATCGGCTAGCGACAGGCCCAGCACCTGACCATAAAACTGGGCAGACCGGTCTAGGTCCGTCACCACCAGGGCAGCGTGGAGAAACTGAATTACGTTTGTCATCGGGTTTTACTCATTGGATAATTCGATTTGGATACTTCGATTCATTGTGGTGGGCGTCATTGTAGTGGGCGGCGAAGCTGCCCACCATAACCCTGATTCTTACGGGGGTCACCCGGCGGAAATTCTAATGTTTCGAGGTGCCCCATTGGGATTTATCGAGGTTTCCCATAGGCGCAGTGATGGGGATTGCGCCAAGCCCCTCGCGATCGTCAAGTTGCGTAGAATCCGTCGGGGGATGGAATTCCCTGCGTAGCAGCGGATTTCTATGCTATTGGTCGCCAGACAAAGTCACCCAGTTTACAGGGTCAGCCCTTGACAAGATTCATACAAGCAACAGCGGAATTCCCCAATTAGCGTTTTCCAGAACGGGTGCGCGCTCTGTTTCCCTGCTCTAGATGTCTTTTCCCTAATTTTATTCAGGAAATTTCCTAAATTAGACTAGACTAATGCGATACCTTTTTTTTAACTCTGAGGGTATCAGACACAATCCCAGTTGACAGATCATTCCACTGGGCACCTCAAAAAATTCAAATTTCGACCGCAGTGCCCACGGTAAAATCAGGCTCGTGGCAGGCGGCGAAGCCGCCTGCCACAATTAATCGAGGTGCCCCACTGTTGCTTGCTCCTTTTTTATAGCCTCCAAGACAGAGAACCCCTCGATGACCGTAGCAGAAACCCTAGCGGAACAGTGGCGCTCGCGGGTGGCCGTGGACTGTAGCAGTCAGCCGCCCGAGACCCAAGACAGTATTGTGCAATGGCTATTAGGGGAAGATCGAGACTGGTATGAAACCCTGGGCGAAGATGAACTCGCGCTGGCGACCCAGGCCATGGATTATCGCTATCGCATCCTGATCAAACGTTATCTTCACAGTGGCCCCGATCGTGCCTATCAGCAGCTGATGCGCCGTCTTGGGAGCCTCTTTTTGGTGCGCAGTAAGGTAAGAACCTGGGTGGATCAAAGCCGCGATCGACACCGTAGCGTGATGGATGTGCTGGGGGAAGTGATCCAGGAGATGTTGCAGAACGATCGCCATCTACGCCAACAAATGCAGTGGATCAGCCACTGTAGCACCAACAGCCGCCTCCGCAATCTCCTGCTCTTCACCAGTATCGAAGAATACTGCCTCCGCCCCATCCGGAACCAGCCGCTGTTGGTGTACCGCTTCGTCAACTACCTCAACCGTGTCCAACGGGGAGGAATGACCCAGGTGCCCAGCGGCGAACTCGTGCGTATGATTTCGGAAGATATTGTCCCGGATGAAGAGGAAAGTCGGATCAGTCTGTTTGATAACCAAGCCCTCAACCAGTACCAGTCCGAAGAGGAGTGGCGCAGCCTGCAGTTGCAGCGGCGCATGGTCCAGCAAGAGTTTGAGATTTACCTGGCGGAAACCCTCGGAGATGTGGCCGTAGATTGGTTAAGACTCTATTTACAAGGGGAAACCCAGGAAACGATCGCCCAACACCTCGATTTGCCCATCAAGCAAATCTATCGTCTCCGGGAAAAGGTGAATTACCATGCAGTCAAGGTTTTTGCTCTGAAGGTACGCCCGGAGTTAGTGGAGGACTGGCTAGGCATTTCCCTAAAACATCATCGTCTGGGCCTCAATCCCCAGCAATGGGAGCAATTTGTGGCCAGTTTATCGGACCAACAACGGGATGTGCTGACGCAGTTCCAGGCGGGAGCCACGGTCAAGAGTATCGCCCAGCGTCTGGGCCTTAAAACCAGTCAGGTCATGAGTGAGTGGAGCAAAATCTATTTGGCGGCCCAAAATCTGCGAAATCAAGACTCTAACGCTGAAGGCGACGGTAGCAGTGGCTAAGTTTATGGCTAGGGTACCTCGAAGAATCCAAGTTTTTGCCCACTGATTCATGTGGATATCGGGGTGATGTCAAGTAACTTTGCTGGTTGTCACGATTCATTGAGAGGTCCTGGAATTTCTGGAGTTGTCCGAATAGCTCGTGTTTCCTATGCTCAGAAGACTTGACTGTCTAACACGGTCATTCTCAATCGGTTAAATGTATCGCTTCTTTTAGTGGGCACCTCGAAAAACCTAGGCTTTCACCGCAGTTCCTGCGGTAGAGCTCAGGGTTATGGCGAGCGGCTTCGCCGCTCGCCTCAATTAATTGAGGTGCCCTAGACACGATCCAAACCCAAAGCGGCTTTGAAGCCAGAGTCTTGAGAATATGCAACTCTAGACTCTTTCACTCACAACGGCTGGATGCCTTGAATACCCTTCAATTTAGCCCTGATGCCGTTCTTAGGTATCGGGACTGTGGTGATCGGCTCAATCACTACGCATCATCAGGCCGATCGCCACGAATCGAGGTATCCGTTGTTGTTAATCTGTGGGTTTGCTGAGTTCACTTATCCCTCAGTAAAGAATATGCACCCTCAATTCTCACACAGTGCTTGGCTCGACACCCTTGCTGTTGCTTATCAAAAGCATCTCTCCTATCGCGGACAGCAGTATCCCCTCACCTCACCTTCTACTCCCGAAGCTCAAGTTATCACACGCTCCTATCGAGGGGTTAAGTACCGTGCGATCGCGGGTGAAGCTCTGCCCCAACCGGGTTCCTTAACGTATCGTGGGGTCCGCTCCAACCCGGTGAATACCGTGCCGACTCCAGCACCGACTCCAGTGCCCATGCCCGTGCCCGTGCCCGCAGTGCCCCAACCCACTGCGGTGCCCAATCCCATCGTGTGAGTCTCACACTCCGTCAAGCTTATATAACCTAGGACACGCGCAAAGTCCAAATTGTTATCCCTTAACCCACGTCTATGCCAGAGTTGCGGCGATCGGCGAAGCTGCCCAGCCCAACTCTGATGCTGGCGTGGACAGCTTCCCTGCAACCTAGGAACTCCCCAGGTTAGGGGGTTTCCTAGGTATCCCTAGGCCTCCTTACTTGCAAGGTGGGGAATATGGGCGAGTTCTTCCGTGGTTTCCAGACGGCGAATTTTAGCGCCCAGGCCCTGGAGTTTTTGATCGAGACGATCGTAGCCCCGATCGAGATGGTGCAGCCCCTGGACGATTGTTTTACCATCCGCCGCCAAACCTGCCACTACGAGCGCTGCTGCCGCCCGTAGATCGCTCGACATGACCGGCGCACCGGATAACATCGGCACCCCCGTGATCAGAGCATTATTGCCTCGGACGCGGATATTGGCCCCCATGCGCTTCAGCTCTGCCACATGGCGTAACCGGTTCTCAAATACCGTCTCCGTCACCGCACAGGTGCCCTCAGCCAAGGTTAGCAGCGCCGTAAACTGGGCCTGCATATCCGTGGGAAAACCGGGAAAGGGCAAGGTTTCTAGATCCACGGCCTGGGGAGTACGCGTGGGCACAATCCGCAGGTGGTTGAGACCATCCTGAACGATGCGATGGCCCATTTCCTCTAGCTTGGCAATCACAGCGGTGAGATGGTCCGGTACCACAGGACCGACGCTAATCTCCGAACCCGTAATAGCCCCCGCCACGAGGAAGGTTCCCGCTTCGATGCGATCGGGCACGATCGACCAAGTGGCCGAGTGCAAGTTGGGGACGCCGACAATCTGAATTGTATTGGTCCCGGCTCCCCGAATCTTAGCCCCCATTGCGCGGCAGAAATTGGCCAAATCTACCACTTCCGGTTCCTGGGCCGCATTTTCAATAATTGTTTCCCCCTCCGCTAGCGTTGCCGCCATCATCAGGGTTTCCGTGGCTCCCACACTGGGGAAGTCCAGATAAATCTTGGCCCCCTTCAGGCGACGACTGCTGCCCGGAACCACCGCATGAACCACCCCATGCTCAATCTGGACCTGGGCACCCATTTCCCGCAGCCCCCGCACATGGAGGTCCACCGGACGAGCCCCGATCGCGCAGCCACCGGGCAATGGCACCCGTGCCACCCCCAGCCGTGCCAGCAGGGGACCAATGGCGAAGAAACTGGCCCGCAGTTGGCTGACTAATTCGTAGGGAGCTGCCGACTGGTTAATGTGGCGAGCATCCACATCCACCACCTCACCTTGGCGCTGGATTTTGACCCCAAAGGACGCCAAAATCTCAATCATGCGGTCCACATCCATCAGCTGGGGCACATTGCGAATGTGGCAATCACCTCCACAAAGGAGTGTTCCCGCCAGAATCACAAGGGCCGAGTTTTTGGCCCCACTCACGCGGACTTCACCCTGGAGGGGAGCGCGACCTACAATTTCGAGAACGGGGGGTAAAACGTCAGACATAGGGTAAAGAACAACGTAAAAAGACAGTCAAGGCCTAGGAGGGGGGGATGGGAGCGGAACCGTGCCCCGGGGCGAGTGCAGTTCTAGCGGCAGGATTGGAGAAGGAGGCTCTGCCAAGACAAGCGCCTGGGAATAGTGGTTTCAACTCAGCGCTTTAAAAAAAGTGTTTTAAAGAAGAGCTTTGAAAAGGACACCTCGATTAATCCCAGGGCACCTCGAAAAATGGAGATTTTCACTGCAGTGCCCAGGGCAGAATCAGGGTTGTGGGGGGCGGCGAAGCCGCCCCCCACCATTAATCGAAGTGCCCCCCAGTGTGGGGTAATCCCAGTTTCTGGGAGGTATAGCGGCTAAGGCTAAGAGGATGTTTGGAAACTTCGGCTAGGTCCCGTAGGCCCTGGCAGAATCCCTCTGTCCCCCTGTTGAAGAGGAAAGAAGAGGCCCAACCCAATTAATCGAGGTGCCCTCTGAAACTGGGTGGCTGCCCTAGGGATGGCAACAAAGCCGTTTGTTGAGCAAGGGTGCGGGTTCATCGTCCGGACTGGGCCGGAGCAAGGGGGCGGCTGCCGTTGCTGTGGGGGGGCATCCGGTGGTCGAGTTGTGGCCGACTGGTGGATGAGCTACCCGCCCCTTTATACGCGATCCCAGGAAAGGTTTCATGAAAAGCTGCATGAAACGTCTCATGAAACGCTACGGTGCGCAATCAATTGGAGCCACCCGCAACCCCTAGAATCAATCCCTCACGATAGCCGGTTATGGCAACGGAGCGGTCCGTTGAGGCATGGGGAAGGGCTCCTCCCAAACCTATCGTGCAACTGGATGATTACTATCACAGGGCTGCAACATTATTACGATTTTGCCGGGCTTTGCCAATGGTCAATATGGTAATTCTGCGATCGCGATGGGGCTGTGTTGCAGCTAACCGTTCGCGGAGATTGGGCAAGCTTTAGGGCTGTGGGGCAGGTTTGGGATTGATTTGAGTGTGATTTGAGCTTGATTTGGAGTGAGCTGGGGACTAGGCCGGGTTGGATGTCGCTGTATCGTAACGAACCGGTGGGGTAGAGATGGGCCGAGGCTGAGAGTCCCGGAACTGGGGTGGCCTCAGCGGCGGCGCAGCTTTTCTTCCGATGCTTGTGTGGGTTAGCTCCCAACCACGGGGAGGAATTGAGGTTCCTGTGAGTGCGGGCCACTGGAGTGCGGGCTTCTAGGGTATGGGCTGCCTGCGGGCAATGTTCCCGTGGTGGGGAGGGGACGGAAACCGTAACGTTGAAAAATTGCCTGGGCCGTGGGTTGAGCTAGGGCATCCAGAAACTGCCGTGCTGCTTCGGGTTGGGGACTGGCGCGAATGACCGCACCGGGATAGACGATCGGGGGATGACTGCCCTCCGGTGCCGTGGCCAGGGAGCGCACCGTCTCCCGTAGTCGTGCATCGGTTTCGTATACGAGCCCTGCAGCCACATTACCCGTTTCCACGTAGGCCAGGACTTGCCGCACGTCCTGGGCCCAAATGAGTTGGGGTTCTAGCCGATCGTAAAGGCCCAAAAATCGCAGCACGGCAACACCATAGTCCCCCGCCGGGACGATCGCCGGATTCCCCACGGCTAAGCGCGATCGGGGATTGGCCTGGAAAAAGGATGCTAAATCGGCAAAGCCCTCGATCGCCTCTCCCCCTTGGCCTGTGATTAACACCAAGCTGTTCCCCACCAAGTCCCGCCGACTCTGCGGTAACAGTAGCCCCTGGGCCTCTAGCCGATCCACCGGTAGAGGTGAAGCGGTGATCAGGAGGTCCACGGGGGCACCCTGGGCAATTTGAAACTGGAGGGTGCCGGAGCCCCCAAATGTAAAGGTGGCGGGGGGTAGGTGGGGAAGATGGGCTTGGATTGTGTGGAGGCTGTCCTGGAGGCTGGCGGCGGCCGCGATCGTGAGGGGTGGGGTCGATCGAGGCTGGGAATGCAGCTGATCGCCACAGGCGGCGAGTCCCAGGCCAGCAGCGCTCTGGAGGAACCGACGACGGGATAGGGTCATGGCCCTGTGACGGGGGGCAGCCGGTGGGAGCAGGGTTTCCACCGGCTGCCCTGTTGATTGGGAGATGTCACTTCTTCCGTTGTTAACTCCCCACGTTTCGATAGATGCGGCCCTAGCCCTTGGGCTGTTATCCCATCACGATCGACCCGGCTAGCAAGGGGTCTCCCGGTGAGGCGGTGAGATAGGGCTGGGGTAGCCCTTGCTGCCGCAGTTCTGAGGGGACTGGTGTGGGGCCGGAGGTGAGGGGGAAGGACGCTCAGAAGGCGGATCATGGCAGACCGGGGCGTGGTCAAAAAAGAGGCGACAAAAAAAGCGCAACAAAAAAAGCGCAACAAAAAGGGGAGCATAGCAACGCTACGCTCCCGAAGTCTATACAGCATTTTGCAAATGCATGGAGTACAGGGAACTGCCCCGAGTGCGGCGGAGCGATTCTCCTGGTGTACAGCACTATTGCGAAAAGTGCTCTGTGACGATGAAGATGATTAAGCACGGATTGTGCCACCGATGAATAGCCATGTTTGGGGTTACAACCCAACTTCACAAATGGCGAAAACCTGATGTCAGGGGGAAATCACTGATTGCTCTGCCCTTAGTTTTAATGGAAGAGTGGCGGTCTGGGGTGGGGGTCATGACCCCTCACAGGGTTGATGGTGCCCTGCGCAGGGCTAGTGGGGGGTACAAATTTGGTTTTTGGGAGGGGCCTCGCGATTCATGGGGCTGAGCGGAGTCGAAGCCCATCCTAAACCCCATCCTAAACTGAGATGCTGGCGTGGACCATCTCTCGAAAATTGGGACAAGCTGTAGGGCACCTCGATTAATTGGGTTGGGCGGC
>JAYKIB010000135.1:0-6109 GCA_035285005.1 Prochlorothrix sp. | reverse complement strand
TCGTCGGCGAAGCTAGCTGCCGGAGTCACCAAATCTGGATTGTCCACACTCAGTTTTTCAACCACAAGGGTTTTAACGTCATTAAAAATATCGGGTTGGCTCATGAATCTCCCTCGCTAAAACGCTGTTTTCGCTATGCTGCTGCGGTTTCAAGTGGCGCGGGGAAAGGGTTTTGGCGGGCACATCCTGCCACAGGCAGCGTCCCCCCCTCTCCCCAGCGTTAACCGCTATATTGGGGGAAGTCGGTCAAGGATGACCGTTCCGGATCAAGGTCCAGAATCCTTCTCTGCCGAGGTTAATCTGATCTGCCCACATGGCTCCCTCCTCGGTACCCGACGGTGCTGGGAGGATGGAATTCGGCCCAGGGACGGAGTTGAGGAGGGTCAGGCTAACTTTAGGCATTCCTTAATATTAACAATGGGAGTGATCAGTTATGAGTCGTTGGCCAAAATTGGTTCCTCGGTTGATCCCTGACGTGATCCCAGATTACTCCCGGATTACTCCCAAATTGCGCCCTGAAAGGAGACCTACTGCGGTAATCCCTGGAGCGTACCCGTTCCGGCCACCACTTCACCTAACACCCAAGCCTTGAGACCCTGATCCTGAAAATGGGCCAGGGCCGCGTCACTTTGGGCGGGGGGAACGATCGCCACAAACCCCACACCCATATTGAAGGTGTTGAATAGCTCCGCCGGAGCCACGGATCCCACCGCGCCCAGCCATTGGAACACGGGAGGCACCGTCCAACTGGTCAGATCGATGGCCACATCCAGCGCGACCTCTGACCCCGATCCCAAGCATCGGGGCAAGTTTTCCGGCAATCCGCCCCCGGTGATGTGGGCCATGGCTCGGAGGTCAATACCCGCCTGACGCGCCTTGAGCACCGGCTGGGCATAGATTTGGGTGGGGGTAAGGAACACCTCGCCCAGGGTCTGATCCGGGAATTCCGGCAGGCGATCGGTCCAGCTAAAGCCCCCCTCCGCCACAATTTTGCGCACCAAGCTATAGCCATTGCTGTGGACGCCGGTACTGGCCAGGGCGATCGCCCGATCGCCCACCGTGACCCGTGTCCCGTCAATCAAATCCGCCTTTTCCACAACCCCCACACAGAACCCAGCCAGGTCATACTCTCCCCGGCCATAGAATCCCGGCATTTCCGCAGTCTCTCCCCCCAACAGGGCACACCCCGCCTGCTGGCAACCCTCAGTGATCCCCCGCACCACCTCCACCAACTGGCTCGGATCCAAGTGTCCCGTGGCCACATAGTCCAGGAAAAAAAGCGGCTCCGCCCCGCAGGTCAACACATCATTGACACACATGGCCACCAGATCAAGGCCCACACTGCCATGGCGATCGAGACGATGGGCCAGCTTGAGCTTCGTCCCCACCCCATCTGTCCCTGCCACCAACAGCGGTTCCTGGTAAGTCCCCAGTTTGAACAGGCCACTGAAGCCGCCGAGTTCCCCCATCACCTCAGGACGGTGGGTTTGGGCAACGAGATCGCGAATTTGGTGGACGAACTGCCGCCCTGCCTCTACGTCTACGCCTGCCGATCGATAATCCATAGCTGTTTAGGGGCTGCTTCCCCCGCTGATAATGGGACAGGAGTGATCGGACCCGACCCGCCCCCCGATCGCAGGGGATCAATGGGGATCCCGAGGATCCATAGAAAGAATTCTAAGAACCCTATAGAGATCGCAAGGGATCGCGCAGGGGACAGACACGGCGTTCGAGTCACCACAAACCTCTAGCGTCGGCAAAAACATCAAGAATCGCAAGGTTTTTTATCAAAACTTCAAATCTATCGGTTATGAAGTCATGAAGAATGCTGACGCTGCGCGGGGGGGACAAAGGGGTCAACCCCTGTGGGGGGTAGGACTTGGGGCAAATCTTAAGAAAATGCGCGAGCCGAGCCAGTCGAGGAAAGAGCCCGGGGGGGGTCCCCTCCCAAGGCATCGACCCCGGGGAAAACGTGTTAGTCTGTGTCAGTTCTGTGAAGTTAGATGAACACCTTGATGAACGCATCCTCAGCGTTCCTCAGCCTAGGGCTCCCTAAGTTCCTAGAAATTCAGCTTCCTGGGTCCAGAGCCATTGAAGTCTATGGCCATTGGATATTTAGCCCTAGGAAAGACAACGTCATCGATGCGTTGCGGTTGGTGAAACCTGTGGAAGTGTCAGAGGAAAACTAGGGAATCGGACCCTGAACTGGGCGTCGCTCAACGCGGCCCTTGGTCTAAACCCGAACACAAACTCCCTGCCTCTAGACAACTTGTTGCAGTTAGCGGCAACCCCAGGCTCCTGTTTCTGAGGAGAGTACCGTCAAAGGCTGCGAACGGTTGGGTCAATCCCAGCCCGACAACTGACCGGAAACGCTCACTCTCACCAGCACGCTGGTTCACCCGTTGCGATCGACAGCTCCGTTGATACCCTCCCTTAGGAGTTTTCAGCGTAGCCCGTCGCAAACCGGACTAGCGCCACCGTGGATCTTCCTCCTAGACCCAGTCTTAGGGGTTGGTCCCGTTCCCCCAGGGGTGCCTGTTGCACCTGCGATCGGAACAGCGGTTTGGGCAGAGCTTGTTAACGCCCTCGGTGCTCTTTAAAACAGAGTTTATGAGTCAAAAGCGATTGAGTGGCTTCACTGCCGCCCTAATGGTTTCAACCTTAGGTTTTGTGCCGATTAGTCGAGCAGACCAAACCGAGGTTGTTGCGACAACTGCGGAACTGGGCAGTCCTGCCGAGTCCCCTTTGTCCTCCCCCACTAGTCCTGCTGCCTTTGATCCCCAGGCCCACTGGGACGATCGTCAGCAGGAAGTAAGCGTGAACAGTCTAGCCCACCCCGCTCAACGGAGCCAGGGTCAACCTAGCACGACAAAAGTGGGTACATCCCAGTCCGCTGATCAGAATTCTGTCCAAGCGTCCACCCTGGTGCAGGTGGTTCCCCACGCCTTCGATCAATACCAGGCGGCTACCCTTTACCTCCGGGGCATTCCCGTTCTCACATTCTTAGATCCCACACCCCGCGATCCCATCGCTCCCACCCGTAAACTACCCAGCTCCACCAAGCCCCAAACAACGGCGGATGAGCAAGGGGGGAGCAAAGCGAGCCAGCCCTCGGCGGATGAGCTCAGCGAACAGACCACCGAAGACACGGATCCGGTGTTGCGGGCCACCAGTATTGCAGCCCTCTTGAATTACCTTCACCAGTCGGGCCTGGATGCCAGTTCGATCCAGGTGCGCTGGGATGAAGCCGGGGAAGTGTATCAGGTTTATCTGGAAGATTCGGACCTAGCCCTTGCGCCCCCAAGCGCTCCCCTCAGCTCCGATGAGACCAACGGGGAGGCGGCAGATCGCGCCCCCACCCTCATCACGATCGATGACTACACCATTTCCCCCGACACCACGGGAGATTTGGCGGAAGATGCCCTCCAAGTGGCTAACCGTCTGCGTCGCCTCCTGGGGAATGCAGAACCCCTCGCCACCGTAGAACGCCCCAGTGCTCCCGCCTACGACGTGCAACAGGCCGGTGGCATCCGACAGGTGATCCAGGGGATGGCGTCCTGGTATGGACCGGGATTCCATGGTCGCCTCAGCGCCAACGGTGAGGTGTACAACCAGAACGCCCTAACCGCAGCCCACCGCTCCCTGCCCTTTGGCACCCAAGTGCGGGTGACGAACCTCAATACGGGACAGTCGGTGGTGGTGCGCATCAACGATCGGGGGCCCTACGTGGGCAACCGGGTGATTGATCTCTCGGCGGCAGCGGCCCGTTATATTGGCATGGTCAATAGTGGTGTCGCACCGGTTCGTCTGGACATTCTGGAGTAGCATCTAGCGACTCTATTCGGGGCACCTCGATTAATACAGACTTTCACCGCAGTACCCACGGCAGAATCAGGGTTGGGTTGCGCGGCGAAGCCGCGCAACCCAATTAATCGAGGTACCCTTCGATGAGTAGATCTATTCGATGAGTAGCTCTATTCGACAAAATGTGGCGATCGGCATAGTCGATCGCCACATTTTTGATCAGAGATCGAATAGAGTCGCTTCTGATCCGGGCCTAGGACGTGCGGAAGTTCTTGACAGGCTTTCAAGGCACCCACTTTGCCCAGGGTCGCCCAGGTCGCCCAGGGTCGTGTCCCCTTAGCGCTTGCGACGATCGATCGCCCCAGGCTCTAGCGGGGGTGTAAGATGAACAGGCCCGGTGTCTCCCCATGGCTCGGTTACATGAGGACACCCTGAAATCCCCAGAATCCCCGCTGGTGTTACCCACCTGTTGCCCATGGCTAAATCTTCCTCTTCCCGTTCGTCCGCCTCCGGTGATGCTGTGGGTGCTGCCTCGGCCAGTGCCCCCCACTACACCCTGCCCAGCGCCAGTTCCCAGGATACGGGGGTACAGAGTTTGCCCCAGTTAGCGAAGCGATTTAATCAGGAATATCAGGGACAAAAGGCTGAGTTGCCGCCGGAAGTGGAGGAGATGGAGATTGCCCAGCAGTGGCGATCGGGTCAGTTACAGGCGCAATTGGTGAGTCCCTTCTGGGAGTTGGCTAAGCCCCAGAAGAAGCAGCATTGTTTGGACCTGGGCTGTGGTCTTAGTTTTTTGGTTTATCCCTGGCGGGAGTGGGAGGCGTTTTTCCATGGCCATGAGATTAGTTCAGTGGCACGGGATCTGCTGGTGGCGCGGGGTCCACAGCTCAACTCCAAGTTGTTCAAAGGGGTGGTCTTAAAACCGGCGCACCAGTTGGATGAGTATGGGTCAGGGTTTTTCGACTTAGCGATCGCGACGGGGTTTAGCTATTATTTCCCGCTGGCCTACTGGGAGATGGTGTTGCGGCAAGTGAAGCGAGTCTTGAAGCCTGGTCAGCCCTTTGTGTTTGATGTGGTGCGGGGAGAGTTGGATTTTGCCGAGAATTGGGCGATTTTAGAGACTTATTTGGGGACGGAGGTATTTTTGGAGCCGATGGAGCGGTGGAAAGCGCTCATCCAATCGGCTGGGGCGCGGGTTGTCAAGCAAAGCTCGGGGGAGCTGTTGCACCAGTTTAAGGTGGTCTGGTAGACCGTGGTGGGTCGGGCGGCGGCGGCATCTCACGCGATCGATTAATTGTAGGGGCGGCTTCGCTGCTCCCCCACAACCCTGATTCTTGCGTAGGTCACTGGGCAAAAATTAGAATTTTTCGAGGTTCCCTGACAACGGTCATGGACTGGAAAGATGGATTTTTTGGGGGGCTTTATAAAAACTTTCCGATCGACTTTTCAATCTATTGGGTTTGGGTGGTATCCTAAAAACTGGACCAAAAGGTTTACTGGACAGCTTAATTTTTGTTACAAAGCTGTTGCATATCCTTGCAGTTCCCCGTATTGGGCAGTCCCAATGCCGGGATGAAGGTGCTACCATACAGTCTGAGGTTTAAGAATTCGGTTGCAAGCATTTGTTTCTAGCATTAACGAGGTTCCCCACGTTTCGCTCTGGCAGGCTTCTCTCCGATCATCTGAAACTCTCCCACTTTCTAATTTTGGAGTAGAAGCTTTATGTCTATCTATGTAGGGAATCTTTCCTACCAAGTCACCGGCGAGGACTTGGAGTCTGTCTTTGCTGAGTATGGTTCTGTGAAGCGGGTACAGTTACCTGTGGATCGCGATACCGGGCGGATGCGCGGTTTCGGTTTTGTTGAAATGGAAAATGAGACTGAAGAGGAAGCGGCGATCGAGGCGCTGGATGGTGCTGAGTGGATGGGTCGTGAAATGAAGGTCAATAAGGCTCGGCCTCGTCAGAACCGTGGGGGAGGGGGTTCTTCCTTCCGGGATGGCGGCCGTCGCAGCTTTTCCAATAGCTTCTAAGTTATAGCATCTTCCAGATGCATAATATACGGGGAGTTGCTCTGCATATGGCGGGGCAACTCCCTTTTGTATGGTGCTGTTACTAGCGGTGCTGATCTCCACTGGAGGGCACCTCGGAAAATCAAAGTTCTTGCTGTTCTTGCCCAGTAACCCACGTCAGAGTCAGGGGTGTGGCGTGCGGCTTCGCCGCACGCCACGATTACTCAACGTTTTCGCCCAGTGACCCACGGCAGAATTAGGGTTGGGTTGGGCGGCTTCGCCGCCCAACCCAATT
>JAYKIB010000134.1:0-23907 GCA_035285005.1 Prochlorothrix sp. | reverse complement strand
CGTCTCGGAAAAGACACAACCTGAGACTCACCTCAAGACAAATGAGTCTCAGGCTAGGACAAGACAAGCCTAGTTCCCTAGCTCCTCCCCCTAGCCCTAGCCCCAAAACCTACCGACATAAGAGTTGCATCATTTTCACCAGAGGGCACCTCGATTACCAGAGGGCACCTCGCTTAATTGTGGCGTGCGGATTCGCCGCACGCCACAACCCTTACTCTTGGGTGGATCACAGGACAAAATTTGGATTAATCGAGGTGCCCCAGAACCTCTATGCTCTTGTATGGAGCTACAAAACATCGTCCTCCCCCACCACCACCGATCGCCCACTACCACCCGACCGACCCATACCGAGCCATCATGATGATGCCCCCCTCACCGTCCAGCACTCCCCCCGATCGTCAAACCTCGGGCAAAGTGCGACTCCACAACGCCATCATCTTCCCCCTCATTCTGCAAATGCTCGGCGCGATCGGCCTCGTCGGGTGGCTTGCCCTGCGCAGCAACGACACAGTCGTCCAAAACCTCGCCCAAAAACTCCGCAACGAAATCATCGAGCATGTTCACGATCGGATCAGCACCTACATTGCTGCACCCCACCTCGTTAACGAGACCAACCGCATCGCCCTTGACCTCGGCATGTTGACCTGGGACAACCCCAGCCAAGCCGAAACCTACTTCCGCCGCCAAGCCCTCTCCCAACCCTCGATCGGCTACGTCGGATTTGCCAACGAAAACGCCCAATACCTGCGAGTCGGCTGGGTCAATCGCCTCGCCGATCAGCCCCAACTCGAAACCGCCGTCCAACTTACTCCCGGCGGCGGCACCCTCGCCTATTACGGCCTCAATCCCAACTCAGGCCAGCGCGAAGCCATCCCCTCCCAGACCATTCCAAACTACGATGTGCGTCTCCGCCCCTTTTATACCATCGCCCAACAGGAAGATCGCCCTGCCTGGAGCCAAATTTACACCAACGTCGCCTATCCCCTACTCCAAATCAACGCCTCCACCCCCTACTACGATCGCGACGGAGAATTCCAGGGAATCCTAACCACTCAGCTTGGATTAAACCAAATTGGTGCGTTTTTAGAGTTTGTCCAATCCTTTAAGTCTGGAACCCTCTATATCCTAGAACGTGATGGAAATTTGGTCGCCACTTCCCTCAAAACCGTCCCCCTCCTCACCCGAGCTAACCCTAACGATCCCACCCTCCCCTTCGATCGTATTCCGGCACGCAACAGTGCCAGCCCGCTGATCCAGTCTAGTGTCACCTTCCTCGAAACCCAGTTTGGTCAACTCGCCGCAATTCAGTCTAGCCATCAACTCGACTTTATTTTTAACGAAGAACGCCATTTCCTACAGGTTTCCCCCTTCCAAGATCCCTATGGCATTGACTGGCTCATTGTTGCGGTTTTTCCCGAATCAGACTTTATCGCTGAAGTGCGCGGTAACCAACAAACCATGGTCCTCCTCGGTATTGGCATCTTCCTGATCCTCGGCAGCACCAGCTTCCTCACCACTCGCCTTCTCACCCAACCCCTCCGCACCCTCGTCACCACCACCGAAACCGCCGCAACAGCAATAGCCACAGAAAGTACAACAGAAAGTACAACAGACAATATAGCTACAATCACCCAAGAACTCACCTCCCCAAGTCATACCGCAGCTATCACGAATAATTCGAGGGATACAGCGCCTTCAGACCAAAATACAAGGCCAAATCCCCACCAGAATCCAGATCACCCCCCCCCTCACCAACCCAGCCATCATCCCACCGATCCCCCTATCCCACCTACCAGCTTTATCTACGAGATCGATCGGCTCCACCACAACTTTAAACGTCTCATCCAACAACAACGTCCCATCCAACAACAGGGCTCAACCCAACCTGCATCTCCCCCCCATCACACCAGCGATTCCCCCACCACCCCATCCGATCGGCTCCTCTCTAGCCTGCTTCCCCCCCACCTCATTCAACAACTCCAGGACAACAACCAACCCCCCGCTGCTGCTTTCCGCGAAGTCAGCCTCCTCTTCCTCGATCTGGTCCGGCTCACCACCCTCAGCGATACCCTCCCCCCTCTCCAACTCGTCCAAGACATCAACGCAATCTTTGCATCCTTCGATACCCTCGTGGCCCAACACGGTCTCGAAAAAATTCAAACCCTTGGTGATGCTTACCTCGTAGTCAGTGGCCTTTCCCAACCTCGCGCTGATCATGCCGCCGCGATCGCTGATCTTGCCCTCGCGCTCCAAACCGCCCTTGCCCAACATCCCCTAGGCCGTGCCCAACAACTCCAAGTCCGCATCGGTATCAACACCGGTCCCGTCATCATCGGCAGCACCGGACCCCAACACTTTATCTATGACCTCTGGGGCGATACCGTCACGATCGCCGCTAACATCGAGGCCCAAGGCACAGCGGGCTGCATCCAAGTCACCGCAACCACCGCCACCCATCTCCAAAATCAATACAACCTCGAATCCCGCCCTCCTCTCCGCCTCCAAGGCCGCCCCCCCCTACCCACCTACTGGCTCCGGAGCAAACGCCTCCCACCCGAGACCCAGGAGTGATTTAGCCCAGAGGAAACCGTCAACCCAGTCGGGTGCGCTAGGCAGCAAAAAAATTCCTATCGCCACTTTGCAAGGGTCCAAAACCTGCTATAGTAATAACCCTGAGAGAAACAGCTCTCACCTCGGGCGATTAGCACAGGGGTAGCGCGCTTCCTTCACACGGAAGAGGCCACTGGTTCAAATCCAGTATCGCCCATACCTTCATATCCCAGGAGCACTTCCAGACTGAGAAGCGCCTTGGTTTATTATTCTGAATTTTGGGAGATAGCCCACGCAAGGATCAGGGTTTGGGTTGGGCGGCAAAGCTGCCCAACCCAATTGATCGAGGTGCCCGATAGATCCCGATAGATATCGATCTACGGCATAGGGAAACCGGCAACCTCACCCCACAGCCCCCACCACAACTTCTCACCTCAGGGTGGTTTCATAAAAAATCTGGCCACGGCATAATCAGGGTTTTAGCCCCTTTCTAGGCGGCGCAAAAACCGCGCCCCAGACAATATTTTGGGTCAGCCAAACCTCTCTCTGACCCGTCTCAACCTCCCTGTCCGTTGTCCTTATGCAGCACCGTCTCCTCCACCGGAACCTATTCCTTGGTCTTAGTCTCAGCCTCAGCCTCAACGTTGGGCTAAGCCTCACATCCGCCTGGCATCACCCTCCCGCCTACGCCCAACCCTCCACTTCCTCCCAAATTAACCCCGCTCAAATTAACCCCTCCCAAATTAACCCCCAAGCTGCCGCCGACAACCGCCTAGAAGGACTCGCCCGACGACAGCAAGGCGACCTCACGGGCGCGATCGCCGCCTTCCGGGAAGCCGTTCGCCACGATCCCCAAAACCTCAATGGCCAAGTTCTTCTTGGCTGGACCCTCCACCTCAGCGGCCAGGGCCACACCGCCGCCCAAGTCCTAGAAGCCAGCCTCCGTCAAGATCCCGTCCACCTGCCCAGCCTCAACGCCCTCGGAATTGTCTACCTGGTCCAGGGCCGTCTCTGGCGATCGATCGCCACCCACAGTCAAGCCGCCCTCCTCGATCCCGACAACGAAATCGCCTTCTACAACCTTAGCCTCGCCTTCGAGCGCCTCGGCCTCAGCCACTGGTCGATCGCCACCGCCGAAGCCGCCTGCGATCGCGAACCCCACAATCCCCACCCCTTCGTCGCCCTTGCCCTTGGACACTGGCAACAGGGCGATCGACTCGCCACTTTTCAAGCCTATGGTCAAGCCCTAGCCCTGGATCATCGTTATGGCGATCGGCTATTTTTGGAACATCTCATCGAAGCAGGCTTCAGCCCTAGCCAAGTCGCCACCAGCCAGCACATCCTCGACCAAACCCCATGAATATCAAACGTTGGATTGAACGTCGTGAGGCCAGTTGGCGCAAACTAGAAAAACTCCTCAGCCAAGCCGAGAAAACCGGACTCAAACGCCTCTCAGCCACCCAAGTCAAAGAATTTGCCAGCCTATATCGATCGGTTTCCGCCGATCTGGCCCGTGCCCGCAGTGCCCAACTCGGCCCAACCCTCATCACCGATCTCCAAACCCTCACCACCCGCGCCTACAGTCAGATCTACCAAGGTGCAAGGCGAGAAGAATGGCATAACCTCATCACCTTCTATCGCTGGGGACTGCCCGCCGCCCTCCAGGCCGCTGGGGGCTACATTGCCTTGGCTACGGGTATTTTTCTGGGTGGAGCTGTGCTGGGCTGGTGGTTTGCATGGCAAGATCCCCGTTTTCTCCGGCTTCTGGTTCCCGACTCCCTAATTCACCTGGTCCAAGACGAAGGACAACTGTGGATGGGATCGATCCTTGGCACGGAACCCATGGCCTCCAGCACCATCATGGTCAATAACATCACCGTCGCCTTCAAAACCATCGCCGGCGGCATGACCTTTGGCCTCCTCACCCTCTATATCCTCTTCTTCAATGGCCTTCTGATCGGGGCGATCGCCACCCTCGTTGGCCAAAATAACCTTGCTATCCCTTTTTGGGCCTTCGTTTTCCCCCACGGATCCCTTGAACTTCCTGCCATTTTCATTGCTGGAGGCGCAGGACTCCTCTTGGCACGGGGCCTCCTTTTTCCCGATCGCCACGGTCGCGGCGATGCCCTACGCAAACGGGGCCTCCAAGCTGCCCAGCTCGTCTATGGCATCTTTCCCCTCTTCGTGATTGCGGGCATCATTGAAGGGTTTATTTCCCCGAACCCCGCAATTCCAGACTTTCTTAAATATCTTATCGGGACAGCTTTACTGGGGGGAGGAGTGGCCTACTGTAATAGATCTGAGATCCGTTAGGGAGAAGAACCGTTATGTACAGCACCAGCGCAACCACAGCCCAGGTGATTGTCCATTACATTGGGGGAGAAAGTGAGGCGTTCAATGTCTATACCCAAGCCGAGGGTGACACCACAACTGAGGACAATGGCAGTGGAGCAGGCTATGGAAACGCCGTAGAAAACCTCCGACAGCAAATTCAAGGCTTGCTGAAACAGCCTTGGATTTTTTTACAACTGTCTGAAGAAACCGTCTGTATTAACACCCAGAATGTCACCCGCATCGCAGTCAAACCCGTACTCTCTCCCCTCCAAGTGGAAGGACTCCTGGGCACAGGCGAGCGGGTCACGGCCCTCAACCGCACCCGCTAAGGCCCCCGCCACCGCACACTTAGACTAGGGTCGCAATTTTGGCAAGTTTCGTGGAGTTTTGTGAAAAAGCTTAAATCAAGATGACGCTTGACCGCTAAGATTAGAGGCGGTGAAGTTGTCTCTCTTAGCTCGCTTTAGGAGATATCGGTTTTATGATTTCTGTACTCGGTGCCCTGAATGTCGAAGTGATTATCCAATTGGGCATTCTCGGGATGATTATCCTGGCTGGTCCCGTTGTGATCTTTTTAGCCTCTACCCAACAGAGCTAGATCAGGGGACATGTTTGCCTGGGCAAACATTGTTCATAGCTGCGACCCGTCTCCACCTTGGAGGGGGGTTTTTTAATGGCCAGAGCTGCCCCAAGTTAGGGGGTAGAGGCGCGGTTTTCGCGCCCCATGCCACATCTTTTGTCCGTCAACGAGGTCCAGACCTGACTCCGGATCTCCCTAGACTGCACACTCCAAACCTTACTCCCGCGCCCTACAGAGGGATGCCCCAACGCTCCCGCATCCGCATTTGCACCCCTAGGATTTTGCACCAATAGGGCACCTCGATTAATTGTGGCAGGCGGCAAAGCCGCCTGCCACACCCCTGATTCTGCCGTGGGCACTACGGTCGAAATTTGAATTTTTCGAGGTGCCCAATAGGGTAAGGTAAACATGTAAAGGATTGTTAATGCCCACCGTGACCCCAAGTGCGCTCCCCAACTCCCGCCCCCGCGAAAGCGACTGGAGACTGTTCCTACGTCTGGTCCCCTATGCCCGCAAAAGTGGCCGCCTCTTAGCAATTTCTCTGATTCTCCTGGTTCCCCTCGCGATCGCCGGGGCTATCCAGCCCATTATCGTCGGCCAAGCCATCTCCCTCATTCGGGGAGAATCCACCTGGACTTGGCTCAGCGATCGACCCCTCCAGGACGGATTGAACCTGCTGAGTCTCTTCCTCCTTGTCACGATCGCCGTGCGCCTTGCCTTCCGAGGAATCCAGGGCTACCTCGTCCAGGAAGTCGGCCAACAAATTACCGCTGCCATTCGCAACGATTTGTTCGACCATGTGACAGCCCTAGCCGTGCGTTTCTACGATCGCACCCCCGTCGGCAAACTCATCACCCGCCTCACCAGTGATGTGGAAGCCCTCGGTGATGTCTTCTCCACCGGCGCGATCGGCATCGTCAGCGATCTCCTGTCGTTAATCATTGTCACCGGGGCCATGTTCACCTTGCAGTGGAAACTGGCCACCCTCCTGCTATTGCTGCTCCTGCCCGTCACGGCCCTCATGCTTTACTTTCAGCAGCAGTACCGCAAAGCTAACTACCGAGCCCGGGAAGAACTCTCCCAGCTGAATGCCAGCCTCCAGGAAAATATTTTGGGCATCGGGGTGGTGCAAATCTTCCGGCGGGAGCGCTTCAATGCCGAGCAGTTTCGGGTGACGAATCAGCGCTATATCAAAGCGGTGGATAAAACAATTTTCCACGATTCCGCCATTTCAGCCACATTGGAATGGGTCTCGTTGGTGGCCATCGGTGGCGTACTGTGGATGGGAGGTTGGCTCGTTGAGGGAGAGACTCTCACCCTAGGCACCCTAGCCTCTTTTATTCTCTTTTCCCAACGGGTTTTCGACCCCCTCCGGCAGCTGGCAGAGAAATTCACCGCCATTCAGTCCGGCCTCACCGCAGTGGAACGGGTCGCGGACCTGCTCAACGAGCCGATCGAGATCCAAGATCCCCACCAGCGCCAAACCCTAACACCCGGACACACCTCCAGTGCCGTTGCTGCCCTCTCCCCGGCTACCCCCACCGCACCTCGCCCCCACCACACCGCCGATCTTGCCCCGGATCCCCACATCCCAGCTTTCAACATCCCAAATGCTCAGCACAGCGGAGAAATTCGCTTTGAAAAGGTGAGTTTGGCCTACAAGCCCGGTGAATTTGTCCTCCACGATCTCGACTTCACCATCCAACCCGGCGAGAAAGTTGCCCTCGTGGGTCCCACAGGTGCCGGCAAAAGTTCGATTATCCGTCTCCTCTGCCGTCTGTACGAGGCGACGGAAGGACAGGTGATGATTGATGGGGTTGATGTGCGAGACCTGGCCCAAAGTGAGTTACGGCGCTATTTAGGCGTGATCTTGCAGGATGGCTTTGTTTTTGCTGGGGATGTGAAGAGTAACATTAGCCTGGGTGAGTCCTACGATCGCGACACAATCCAGGCGGCGGCGCGTAGCATGAATGTCGATCGATTTATTGAAGATCTCCCCCAGGGCTACGACACGGAGCTACGGCAACGCGGCACCAATCTGTCCGCTGGTCAAAAACAACTCCTTGCCTTTGCGCGGGTCGCCGTGCGCAATCCCCAAATTCTGATTCTGGACGAAGCCACCTCAAATTTAGATGTGGGCACTGAAAGTTGGGTCCAAGAAGCGCTCGATCGGCTCTTGGTCAATCGCACAGCCATCATTGTGGCCCACCGTCTCTCCACCATTCGCAAGGTCGATCGGATCCTTGTGCTTAAGCAGGGCCGCCTCGTTGAGTCCGGCAATCACGAACAGCTCCTTGACCAGGGTGGACTCTATGCCAGTCTCTACAAGCTGCAAATGTTAGGCCAAGAATAGGAGCAGGGCACATCATACAGACCCCTCCAATTCAAACCCAATAGGGGCGAAAATCCCCCGCACAGCGGGGGATTTTCGCCCCAGGGACGCCTATACGTTGGCCTTCAGCACCGGAGCCCAGCACCAGAACTAAGCAATGGCCCCCGCCCGCATAGCGAGGGCCACTCTTCAAACATGCCCTTAGCCATTGAGCCATCGGGCAACTGCCCTATCCCTCAAGAGGTTGGCGTTGCCGATTTATGGCGACGGCTAAATGCATCCCGCAGGAAACAAAACGGTCCCACCTGCCAATGGGCCTTCACCGGCTGATTAACCACCGGGACCAACATCGAATCCGACGGGCGCACGATCATTTCACCCCGTGCTAGGGCCGATCGCCACTGCCGACCTGTTTTCCAGGCCACGACCTTAGACGCATTCCAACGTGGATTAGCCGGTTGTCCAGCAAAGCCCGATCGCAACGCGGAATGATTCATCGGCGCAACGGAAGTACGGGCTACCACCCCATGGGCGAGTTCAATTACTACAGCATCTGAGCGTTTCGGAAGGTCAGGCCGAGGAAGATCTTGGCGCGGTGAACCTTGGCGCTTCAGGGTGTTTGTCATGGTTCTCACCTCCAGTGATTCAAGGGTGGTCAAAAATTGGGCATTCAGGGGATTCAGTAAAGTTTGTTTTGAGGATCGCCAAGGGGGTCTCCCGGATGTGCAGTCCTACGGCAACGGGCAAGTCGTTGGGGTGGGCAAGGGTGTCAAGTTCCCCGTAGGTGCCCTACAAAAACATGGTATCCGTGGGACTGCTCCCCTGTATTGTACACAAGGATTTTGATTTCCAAGGCTGTACACGCCGGGATCCCGGTGAATTGTTCGGGAAAGTTCGCCCTTGCCAAGGCACCCGATCGATCGCCACCCCCCCTGCTCTCGCCCTGAATCCCCCTCTGATTTGCGAGAAAAGTTGACAAAACTGAAGCAAACCTGGGCCTGGGAGACGAACGCAGGCCGAACTTCGCTAGGCTTAAAGCTGTCCACCCACCCATCGCTGTGCTGATGCTGTTGTTTGTTCGTTGGCTTCGACGTTTTGTGGTTCATACCCTAGGGCCATGGACCGGGGGAAGAAGACTGCTTGCCAGACTAACCCCCCACAATGGGGCAAAGATCATCGGGTCTAGCCTGGGCATTTATCTGGGACTCTGTATCCTCGGCCCCGGCCCAACCCATGCCGGATCCCTCGCCGATCGCTTCGATCGCTTTCCCCAATGGACCAGCCTCCCCATCACCCAACCCGTTCGCGGTGAGGACCTAATCTATCCCGACTGGTTTGAAGGTACCTGGCAAGTGACCAGCACCCTGCTGGACCAACAGGCCCCCCTCGCCCCCGAGGTGATCACACCGGGCTTCGATCGCAATAAAACCGCCCTCAATGAAACCGTCACCTTTCCCGTCCGCTTTGTTTCCCAAACTCCACCCCCCAGCCGTTTAGAACGATTTTTGCTCCTTCCCACCCGTCCTGTTTCCCAGGTCGTTGCCGATCGCGTCTTTAATGGCTTCCACATCGCCCAAGCCTACCTAGGCGACCAAGGCGTAATTAGTGTGAAGGTGAATCCCCAAAACCCCAATGAGCAGTTGACGAAACTGCCCGAAAATATTCAAGTTTTAACAGTCGTGACCGATCGCGCCACGGAAACCCCCAGCCCGGACCAGTTTATCGCCACCGAACTCTCCCAGCAGATTTTTAGAGGGTTACCGGGTCCATTCCTGAATCGGGTGGAAACCACAACCGCCTACACCCACATCACCACTCCGTCCCAGTCCGTGTCCGACCCTGTGCCGGATTCCACCCCGATCGATCGGTCCGCCCATCCCCCCCACATCAGCGCCACCCAGCTCACGGCCATTTATCTCTCCCCCCAGGACCCGGACTACTTCAAAGCGGGCGATCGACCCGTGGCCCTCTATCAATATCACCTGGACCTCACCCCGCTGACCGATCCCCCTAATTAAATCGAGGGACGCTTAATCGAGAGACCCTAAAGAATTATGGGAATTTGCCACTAGGGGCCAATTTCCCGCCTAAAATCAGGCTGTTCTCCCATCTCTGCATTCCCAGTTCCGACCCATGAACTCCCAGACCCTACGCCCCCTCCAAGTCGGTGATGTTGTTAGTGCGGGGCTCCGCCTCTACCGATCGAACCTAGGGCGCTTTCTCCCCATTGCCGTTGTCGCCGCCCTCTGGCCCCTTGGCGGAGTCCTGGGGTTGGGAATCGCGATTTTGATCGGTGGCATTGTCGGGAATATCACCGTGCCCGCGATCGGTATTTTAGTGGGCTTGGGGTTGGGTCTGGCTGCCCTGGTTTTAATGGCCTACTGCGGGGCCAAATCCGCAATGAACGCCGCCGTCATCGCCCGTCTTGCCTTTCAGGAGTTGGTCAATCAGCCCGAATCCGTGGCAGAAGCCCGCCATACCCTGCGCCCCCGTCTGTGGCGCTTCTTTTGGCTGCAAGGATTGCTCGTTCTTGCGCTAATAGCGACTCAACTTGGCACTGCAATCGTCCAAGGGATACTGAATATTCCCCTCGTCCTGGTGATGGGAGACAACATCCTCGCATCACTGCTCGGCCTAATCTTGAATTTAGGAGCGACAGCAGTATACTACTGGGTTCTAGCCCGCCTATTTGTACCGGATTTAGCGATTGCGGTGGAATCCGACTCCCTACCCCCCACTAAAGCCCTACAACGCAGCTGGATGCTATCCCAGGGATTCGCAGTCCGTATTTCCCTGATTCTCCTCGTGGCCTCCCTCGTCACGATGCCCTTCTTTATCATTGCGGCGATTCCCCTATTCCTAGCCATGTTTGCCAGTCTGGCTAGCTTGGGAAGTAGTGGAGCGGTCCCGTCTCCAGGGATCATCGCAAGCCTTGGCGGTGCCTTTTTACTCTCGATGCTCCTGTTCTTGGTCATGAATCTCCTTCTCATGGCCTTTTGGCAATCAATCAATGCGGTGCTTTACTACGACCTGTGTAGCCGTCAAGAAGGATTAGATCTCAAAATCAGTCGAGGCAAGCCAACAGAGACAGATACCCCAGATGCCACGGCCACACGCAGCAAACCCCGTCGCCTGGGGAACCGCACCAGCACCCATAACCACAAAAACCCCGTCGATGAACAATGGGCAGCGGCGATCGCGGCCATGAACGCAGGCCAAACCCCTCGCCAACCCACGCCCTCTCCAGAGACCCCGGACGCCCCCCCCAGCTCCGCCGGTCCCCTCGATGAAGACGAGATTCCAACCCAGGTTGCCCGTAACCGGCCTCCCGCCCTCTCCAAGGATTCCGAGCCCAGCCCAGCCCCCCCAGCGCCAACTCCCCCGGGGCAGGCCCTCCGGATCTCGCCCCAAGCCGAGCCGATCGCCGCCACCCTCAGCGACCATGGCGGCCTCTACAACATGGGTAGCCAGGATTTTGAGGATGTGGAAACCTATTTGCGCGATCGATCGACCTTGCCCATTGACCAACGCAAACAACAAAGTCTTACCCTCGCCCGCCGCCTCAAGGACACCATCCAGCTTGCCAAATTACCCGGCAAACTCACCCCCGATCTATTCCTCGAAGCCCTGTATCTGGCCTATCGCGATCGTTCCTAGGGCATGTCATCAATTCACGGTAGAGCACCTCGAACAATGGAGATTTTCACGGCAGTGCCCACGGCAGAATCAGGATTGTGGGGGGACTGATGACAACCCCTAGACCCCAGGCCCTAACCCACCGATCCACTACCATAGCGATCGATCGCCAACTTGGCCGCTCCCACCATTCCCGCCTCATTGCCCAGCTCCGCCACACAAATCTGAAGATTACGGCGAGAACTGGGCAAAACGCGCTGCTCTAGCTCCGCTTTGAGAGCCGGTAAAAAGAACTGCGCACTGGCACTAATCCCCCCACCAATCACCACCGCCTCCGGTGTTAGGACATAAACCAAGCTCGCAATCCCCGCCCCCAAGTCCCGTCCATAAATTTGCCAAAAGGTCAGCGCCTCCGGATCCCCCGCCCCAGCCCGCTCCCCCAACACCTTCGGCTCGCAGCCAGTCCGCCGCCGAATCGACTGAATCGATCCATACTGCTCCAAAGAGCCTCGATTACCGCTATTACACACCGGTCCCTCCGGATTTAGGGTAATTAGACCCAACTCCCCCGCCGTTCCATCACGACCGACAAAGAGTTCTCCCCCTAAAATTACAGCTCCCCCGACCCCCGTTCCCAGGGTCAGCAAAATCAAATCCTGAAACGCCCGTCCTGCCCCTAACCAGGCTTCCCCCACCCCCGCGCAGTTCGCATCATTGGCAATCACCACCGATCGACCAGTCCGGGCCTCCAATGCATCCGCCAGCGGCACATCCTGCCATCCGGCCAAGTTAATGGCAACCCGGGCAATGCGCCCCGCCGCATCAGCCGGTCCAGGGGTGCCAATCCCGATCGCAGGGGCAGTGCGTTGGGGATCTAACTGATCGATCGCGGCGGCAAGGGCCGCGATCACTGCGTTGGGGGTGCTGGGTTGGGGGGTGGGCACCTGCAACTGCTGGAGGCAGTGACCATCTGCTTGGAAGAGACCCAGCTTTAGGACGGTACCACCCAGATCAACCCCAATAACAGGGGACTGTCCAGGACTCAGAGGATTATGCATCGACTGAGGCACAGTTTGCTGGGTAGAAGCTGGCTCGATCGGGAAAATTGGAGTCATAGGGCAGCCTTACCTTGAATACACCTGCTTGAGTTGATCGCCGAAGGGAGCACGCACAATTCCCCGCTCCGTGATTAAACCCGCCACCAAATGATAGGGCGTCACATCAAAGGCCGGATTACGCACCCCCATGCCCTCCGGTGCCGTGCGCTTGAGGCCAAAGTGGGTCACCTCCTCCTCACCCCGCTCCTCAATCACAATGTCCGAGCCCGTGGGTGTGTCGAAGTCGATCGTGGAATAGGGACAAGCCACATAGAAGGGAATCTTGAAATAATCCGCCAGAATTGCCACCCCCAACGTGCCAATTTTATTGGCCACATCCCCGTTGGCCGCCACCCGATCGGTCCCCACAATCACCAGGTTAATCAGCCCCTGGGACATCAAATGGGCCGCCATATTGTCACAAATGAGGGTAACATCCACCCCCGCCTGTTGGAGCTCCCAGGTGGTCAGCCGTGCTCCCTGGAGCAAGGGACGAGTCTCATCGGCGTACACCTTAAACGGGACCCCAGCTTGATGGGCCAGATACATCGGAGCAAGTGCCGTTCCCAGTTCCGCAGTGGCCAGGGATCCCGCATTACAGTGGGTCAGAACCCCCATATTGGGCTGAATCAGGCTTTGGCCATGTTCACCAATGCGGCGACACAGTTGCCGATCCTCGTTATGGATTTGGATGGCCTCCGCCTCAAGCTGCTGGTACAGTTCAGGCACCGGCAGATCGCCCAGGTCCTTAGCCTTGTTGAGCATTCGGGTCAGGGCCCAATGTAAGTTCACCGCAGTGGGTCGCGCACTATCCAGATAGGCAGCCTGACGCTCCAGTTCAGCGAGAAAAGCAGGGCGATCGAGTTGGGTTTGGTGCTGGACACTCAAAACCAGGCCATAGGCACCGGCCACCCCGATCGCGGGGGCACCCCGCACCTTGAGGCGCTTAATCGAGTCCCACACCTGCTCGACGGTTTCTTGCTTCTCCACCACCGTAGCGAGGGGCAACTGGGTTTGATCCAGCAAAAAAAACTCGCCTGCCTCCCAACTGAGGGTTTCCGGCAGATTCAGGACATTAGCCATGGTTTCGGGGAATTCAAGGGTACGTGTGGACAGGGGGATAAGGAGAACGAAAGGGAAGGGGCTAGAGACGCGGTTTTTACGTCCCCAGCCGACTCCTACGACAGCGTTAGGGCCGGATCCGCAGAGGGCGAAGCATCCGCCGTAGCGTTCCAGGGACCATCCTGAAAGGTCCGGTTCATTTCCTCATCAAAACGCTGCATCTGCTCCTGATAGAAGAAACGCAGCTCCTTCAGTTTTTGGTTCTTCGTTTCAATATCCTTGCGCAACTGGGAGAGAATACTGCGATCGGTATCCGACAGCGGCATTTGTTCCACAGAATACTTTTCATTGATATTGATTTGGCGCATTTCCCGCTCACAGAAGCTAATTTCCCGCTCCAAGTCTGCGATCACAGCCTCCTTCTCATCCCAAATCTTCAGGAACTCCCGCACAATCTTTTGCTGGTAGTAGGAAATACCCGCATGTTGCAGTTGATTATCATCTAAACCCGCAATAATTCGGAAATTATCCGTTTGGGTAATGTTCAGGCATTCAAAAAAGGTACCCGGTGTTCCCCCAGACAGCCCCTGTTTAAGCGACTGCAAATCCTGGCTGTTGAGCATCTTGCGCTTCTCCGCCGCACAGATCAAGGCCTCAAACACCGGGTTACGGCCGGGCTGAAACTCCGGGTGGAACTGCACCCCCAAATAAAAGGGATGCTCCGGCAGTTCCATCACCTCCACCAAGTCCGTCTTCTTGTCCCGCCCCGTGATCTTGAGGGCACCAAAGTCAAACTCAGAGCTAATTTCATACCGGTGGCGATGGCGCTGGGTCGTCTCCTCACCGTAAATTTGAGCCGCTGTTGAACCGGGCACCAGTTGGGTCACCCAGTTCCCCAAGCGGGCCGTCCCCCCCAGGCCATGGGTTTCCTTCTGGGCCTCCTGCATCACCACCACCGGGTAAGGCGTTTTATCATCAAACTCAGTGCTATTCGCGCCGGTCATCCCCAGGACATTCCGGCAGTACTCGATCGCCATAATTTGCAGCCCTAGGCAAATGCCCAGGCATGGAATCCGATTTTCCCGGCAGATTCGGGCGGCCTCAACCATTTCCTCCGTGCCTCGCTTACCCCAACCCCCAGGAATAATAACCGCATCATAGTTGGTCAAGTCCTCCGGGTGATCCATATACTCCACATCATTGACCCCCAGAAACCGCAACTGGTGCAAGATCGACACATAGGCGTCCGCGTGGGAGTACTTGCCCACCATGGCAATTTTCACATCCCGCTTGGGATCAAACTTTTTGTACCACTGATCAAGGGTATCCTCACCCAGTTCCAACTCCATGTGGCTAGACAGATAGTCCTGGAGTCCGAAGGATCGCAAAATCGACGGAATTTCGTAGGAGTTATCCACATCCGCGAGTTGGATAACAGCCTGCCGAGGCACTTCGCAAAACAGTTCAATTTTCTTGAACAAATAGTCATCTAACTTCACCGCCTGCGGGGTCCGCGCCACCAGCACATCCGGCTTTAAACCCTTACTGCGCAGATCATTGACACTGCGCTGGCAGCCCATGGTTTTCAGTTCACCACAGCTCTGGAGATAGGGAAAATGAGACAGCAGAACAAAAGTGGAATTGACCCGCCCCAACTCGGCCCGTAGCTGACGACAGGCTTCCAGAAAGAAGACCCCTTTAATATCACCGATCGTCGCCCCAATCTCCACAATCCCCACTTCACATTGCTGGGCAAAACGGGTGATCCGGCGGGTAATCTCCTCAATAACATGTTCAAAAGAGACCGTTTGCCCCAAATACTGACCCGATCGCTCATTCAGGTAAACCTGATGGTGAATCTGGCCCGATGTTACGTAATCATAGGAGTTACACTCCGTATCTAAGTAGCGCTCATAAATGCCCAAATCCTGGTCCGTTTCTAGACCATTGGAGAGGACATAGACTTCCCCATGTTCCTTCGGATTAATCGTCCCCGCATCATAGTTGTAGTACAAGTCGCACTTCATGATTCGGACATCAATGCCATGGGAGCGGAGTAACCGCCCCAGAGCAGCACCAAATGTCCCTTTACCGAGACCCGAAAAGTCAGAGGCTACAAAGATAATCTTCATGGAAACAGTGGGGTAAGGAGGACAAGCCGAAGTGAAACCCAGGGGGTACACAACAAGTTATTTACTATATCCCAGGGCCTTCCCTTTCCCCTAACACTTCAAAGATTCTCTAGAAGGGTACCTCGATTCATTGGGTTGCGCGGCGAAGCCGCATGCCACAACCCTGATTCTGTCGTGGGTACTGCGGTGAAAATCCGTATTAATCGAGGTGCCCTAGAAGAAACAGCATCTCCGCAGATGCACCGGGGACAAGGCATTACTCCACCGGGTACGGTAAGCGAGCAGTGCTGGACTTCGCCGCCTCCTAGGCCCGAAGTTGCCCACCCCCCCCACAACCCTAATTCTTGCGTGGGTCGCCGGGCAAAAATTGGAATTTTTCGAGGTGCCCCGTGAATGATTGCAAAAAGTGAGTGCCGTGCCTATTCCCGTGCCCATCCGCTAAAATTACGACGACTCAATTCTAGAAGCATAACCAATACCTAGACTCAGCTAATTCACGTAAACCATATCAATGATTCCTTGATATGATAGGAGCAATTGCTTCTCTAACAACCTGGCGAAATTAGAGGTGGAATGTCTGGAACACACAACGGACAGTCCCATTCTCACCGCGCATTACGACAGGGCACCTCAATACATGAATTCCTGATGGTAGGCACCGTTGCCGCCCATCACAGCCCTAATCTCGTCATGGGCATGACACCGAAATTTGAGTTTTTGAGGTGTCCTAGGGTGTGGGTTTACTGAAGGTTCTACAAATATTATGCTTGACAATCGCCTCTTTTACACTATTGACGATCGCCATGCCCTCAGCCGGGAACAGGAGCGGCTGTTGGTCTTGGCCAATAGTGGTCTCCTCGAAACCGATTTCTTGACAGTATTTGAAGAAGCCATTCAAACTGCTGCCAAAATTCTCCACATGCCCTTTGGCTGGGTCGGCTTCATGGAACTCGATCGCCTTGCCCTCAAAGCCTCAACGGGGCTGCATCGTCTTGGACTCATGAACCCCCTCGCCTCCCATCGGGTCCTAAAACGCGAGGACACCTTCTGTAGCCATGTGGTGGACAGTCTTCAGCCCCTCAACATCGAAGATACCCGATCGAATATCGCCTTTCTCGACTCCCCCCTCGCCCAGGAATACGGCATTCGTGCCTACATCGGTGTGCCTCTCCTCCTGTCCAGTGGCCACTGCCTTGGCACCCTTGCCCTCATGGACGAAAAACCCCGTCAATTTGAAGACCGGGATCTCTACACACTCCAAATGTTTGCCCGCTGGTGTATCAGTGAGATGGAGCGAGAGCGCATGCTTCAGCTTCACCAGCCAGCCACTGCCCACCCCGACTACGCGGACATGTGGGAAGAACTGGATGTGAATCCGCCACCCCTCTCCCAGTTCTGGGCTCTAATCCCCGACGAGAAGCCCACCCATCCGGCCATGAAGCCGGTTCCGCCCCCCGACTTTTCCACGGAGCTACTGCCTCTCCAAGCCCGTTTACGCCTGGTTCACCAATTGGCAGATCAGCTGACCAGCCCCCTGACCGCAATTCTTGGCATGGCCAATATTCTGGACCGGGGAATCTATGGCAGTATCAACGCCAAACAGCAGGAATACCTGAATGTCATCCAAGACAGTGGCCAAACCCTGCGGCTCTGGAGCCAGGAAATTCTAGAATTGGCCCAAGTGGAAGACCTCAGTGTGCCGCTCCAGGTCCTGCCCTTGGATGTGGAGGCCCTCTGCGAGCAGGTGGTTCATCACGTCCAAGATGTGATGGTGGGGATGACCACCACCGTTCAAATTTCCAGCGAACCCGGGCAACGCACTTGGAGCCTCGATCGCGACAAGATGCGCAAGATGCTCTACAACATCATTTCAGGGCTGGTGCAAACCGTGGGCGAAGATGACGAAGCTGAGAGTGTGCTACGACTTCACCTGGCCCAAAAGCAAGGACAACTACGCCTCACCTTCTGGTTTTCCCATGCCTGGTTAGATGATGAGTCCACGGTAACCCACTCGGCCCCTGTACCTATCCCCCACCGGAACTTTAACTATGGAGGGACAGCGGCCAGTTTAAGCCAGGAACAGCTGGAAGCCGCTGCCCTGGAAGAACTGGAAGCCGAAATCAAGAATCTGTTACCCACTCGGGGCAATGTTGCCCCTAAATTGGATGCCCACAGCAACCGTCCGAGCCAGTTGCGTCTCCTGCTATGCCAGTACTGGGCTGAACTCCAAGGCGGAAAACTCTGGATGCAGGACACACCGGAGTCTGGGCTGCGCTACATCATCAGCCTACCCGTGAATCCCGTGGCCTAGCTATGAGGGCGATCCGCGCCCTGGGACTCGGGACTGTCATCATTAGAATCCTGGAATGCCCCCAGAGTCAAGGACACAGCCTGCCCCGAGCTCCTGCCGCTGGGGCGGGCGTGTCACTCTGATATCGCGAAGGTTCTCCAGTTAATCGATGACACGCCCTCGGGACAAGCCTGGGAAATGCCCCCGCTACGCGAGGGCATTTCCCTCCCCTGTCTCCATCCTGCTTAGCCCACCTCCGCCTCGCTCAGGGCATCGCGTTTCCCCGTCTGGTACGAGGGACGGAGAGCCAAATCCTCCTAAAAACACCCCGAAGTCTCAGGGACAATCGGGGTGTTTTTAGGGGTTTCAAGTCCTGAAAATCGAAATTGGGTCTGGTGCGAGTCCTAAGCTTCTTGGGCCGCAGGATAAACGCTGACTTTCTTGCGATTCTTGCCCTTACGCTCAAAGGTCACAATACCGTCGGCCATTGCAAACAGCGTATCGTCACTTCCCCGACCCACATTGGTACCGGGGAAAAACTTGGTGCCGCGCTGACGAATGAGGATATTGCCTGCGCGTACCGTTTCGCCCCCGAAGCGCTTTACGCCGAGGCGTTGGGCGTTTGAGTCGCGACCGTTACGGGTACTACCGGTTCCTTTCTTATGAGCCATGGTTAACCGTCCTTCGTTCTGAATAGGGGAATAATTAGGAGAGGATACCTCGATCAATCCCAGAAGCCCTGGGAAATCGCCCACGTAGGAGTTGGGGGTTGGGGGGGACGACGCAGCCGCTTAACCCAGTGAATCGAGGTACCCAGAGTTGATTTAGTGTAAGGGATTCTGTGGGCCTTGGGGCACCCCAGGCAATTCAGGGCAGTCAGCAGCTCCTGGCTTGGTTTGTTGTGGGGCTGAGAGGATATGTGAAGACTTCGACTAGATCCCGTAGGCCCTTGCAGTCTTATTCGACTTCAGCTTCCGAAACCGGCAGATCTTCCGTGTCCTGGCTCTTGGCCAAAAGCTTGCCGCCCACGCTGATGGATTCAATCATCACCCGCGTTAGGTCTTGACGGTGGCCCTGGCGCTTGCGGGTCTTCTTCTTGGGGCGCATTTTGTAGACCAAGATTTTGCGGCCCCGGAGGTGGCTCATAACCGTGGCTTCGATCGTGGCACCTTCCACATAGGGCTGACCCACATGGGTCTCTCCGTCGTGCTGAATCAGCAGCACTTTATCGAAGGTCAGGGAAGAGTCGGGATCAATGCCGAGGCGATCGAGGTCGTAGAATCGACCGGGTTCTACCCAAAACTGCTTTCCGCTCGCTTCAACAATCGCGTAAGTACTCATAGGTTCATTCTCAAGGGATGCCGTACAGGTAGCCAGCAACACACCAGCTTTTCAGATTTGCGGAACCGCGATTTTTTGCAGAATCGCGATAAGTCTGTGGGATCGAGACTTTGGGAGTTGTGACTGGGGGGGCTGGGGCCTCCGCAGTGCAGTTCCCGCATCAATAACCTGATCCGAGCAAGTGATAGCGACAATTTACCATCCTCTAATTAAGAGGGGGGCTTGTCAAGGGGGATGGCTGGGAGACAGCCCACACAAAAATCAGGGTGTAGTGTGGGCGACGATGCCGCCCAATCCAATTAATTCAGATGCCCCGGTCAAATGAAGTAGAGAGAGAGGTTGAGAACGATTAGGAGAAGCAGCAAGGCAGTGTTAAGGATGAAGTCACGGCGATGTTCTTTGAGTTTGCGGTAGACAAAGGGCGGAGGGGCGTTAGTTTGCTGAATTTGGGCTTGAATTTGGCGAAAGAGAAACTGTTTGACGGGTTGGGGAATGCGATCGTAGTAGGGTTTGTAGCGCAATAGGGTGCGGATGAGGTCTCCGATGTTGTAGAGGGTGACGATCGTGAGGATAAGGCGAAAGAGGCTATAGACGTTTAGGTCCATGGGGGAAGGGGTGGGGAAAGGCTTAGGAAACGGGGAGGTCGAGCTGGACGGCACCCGATCGCAGCAGTACCCAGCCCGATGCGGGGGCAGCTGAGGGGGTTGATTGTGCGGGAGTTGCCGATGCAGTGGTTGGGGTTGGGTTCTGGTTCTGGCCGTGACCTCGCCACTGCACGACCGTTGAGGCTTGGCCGGATCCGGATTGACCGGCTTGGGGGTCCACAACGGCCACCTGGGGGAATGCCTCGGCAATGGTGGCGAGGTTGGTGAGGGCGGGTTCTCCGGAGCGGTTGGCGCTGGTGGTGGCGAGGGGGCCGGTTTCCTGGAGGATCGATCGAGCAAGGGTGTGGTTGGGGACCCGAAGCCCGAGGGTGGTGGGGTTCTCAGGGTTGAGGGTGGCGGCCCAGGCATGGCCAGCAGTGCCCACGGGCAAGACAAAGGTGACGGCTCCGGGCCAGTGTTGGGCCATGAGCTGCTGCCACTGGTCGAGAACTGCCCTAGGAACATCAGTTTTATCGATATAAGGCCAGAGATCCTCGGTCCTGGCTCCCATGAGAATCAAAGGTTTCTGGGTCGATCGCTGTTTAGCAGCAAAGATTTGGGCAGCTCGATCAGGACGAATGCCCAAGGCTGGTACCGTATCCGTTGGAAAACTGACCAATTCGCCTGCTTTAGCGCGGGCAATCAGTTGTTGGGGAGTTTGAAATGGGATGGGAGTTTGGGTCATTGTCAGTGAATTATTATGAAGGAATCCCAAGTTTTAATGACACGCTGTTCTTTATAACCGAAACGGGCTATCTTGGGGACACTCAATTTCCCCAAAGCCAGATAGGGAAGCACTTAGAGCCGTTGCGCTCCCTTTGCAAATCATCTCAAGAAACGTAGAATTGCGATGACAATCCCCATGGGTTTGCTGCTGTTTACTGACGCGGAGAAACTATCCGCTACCACCCCCACAACCCTAACTCTGGCGTGGGTTACCACCCGGAACTTGAATTTTTCGGGGTGCCCGCTTCAGAGTAGGATATGCTAAGGTCTTTTCCCATTCAGTCGATCGAGACGCACCCTAGCGGGAACCTCGATTAATTGTGGGGGGCGGCTTCGCCGCCCCCCACAACCCTGATTTTTGCCCAGGGACCTGGGAAAAATTGGAATTTTTCGAGGTGTCCTAGCGGTTATCAGTTGCATCAGGTACAAGGATTAAGCTGTACCCTGCCTTCGGCGGCGTACCTTCAGCCTCACCTCAGCGTTAGCCGCCATAACGGTCGTAAAGTGCCGTTTTCTCTGCTCTGGTGACTGATTTGGGGGGCCCTTTTCTCCGATCTTGCCGATACTCCTTGCCCACCTTTATCTTGCCCACCTTCAATAGGGTTACTGCCGTGGCTACTCAAACAGAACCGATCGCACCTAGCGTTGATCTCGATCATCTTAACCGCCAAATGATCGTGATTTTAGATTTTGGTTCCCAATATTCAGAGCTAATCGCTCGCAGAATTCGGGAAACTGAAGTTTACTCGGAAGTCCTGTCCTACCGAACCACTGCGGACCACCTACGCAATCTGAATCCTAAGGGCATTATTCTGTCCGGCGGTCCCAATTCGGTTTATGACGCGGGTGCGCCCCATTGTGATCCAGAGATTTGGAATTTGGGGGTTCCAGTTCTGGGGGTTTGCTATGGAATGCAGTTAATGGTCCAGCAGTTGGGGGGCCAGGTAGAACGGGCAAAACGGGCAGAATATGGCAAGGCTTCGCTGCATATTGACGATCCCACGGATTTGCTAACGAATGTGGAGCAGGAGTCCACAATGTGGATGAGTCATGGGGATTCGGTGACTCAGTTGCCCAAGGGGTTTGAGGTTCTGGCCCACACGACGAATACTCCCTGTGCGGCGATCGCGGATCACGATCGGAACTTTTATGGGGTTCAGTTCCACCCGGAGGTAGTCCACTCCATTGGTGGTATGGCTCTGATTCGGAACTTTGTCTACCATATTTGCCACTGTGAGCCGACCTGGACCACGGAGGCATTTGTGGAAGAGGCGATCCGGGAAGTACGGGCCAAAGTGGGCGATCGTCGAGTTCTGTTGGCGCTGTCGGGGGGGGTGGACTCCTCGACGTTGGCGTTCTTGCTCCACCAGGCGATCGGAGACCAGCTCACCTGCATGTTTATTGACCAGGGCTTTATGCGGAAGTATGAGCCAGAGCGCCTGGTCAAGCTCTTTAAGGAGCAATTCCACATTAATGTGGAATATATCAATGCGCGGGAGCGGTTTTTAGCTCAGGTTGAGGGCGTTACGGATCCAGAGGAGAAGCGTAAGCGCATTGGCCATGAGTTTATCAAGGTGTTTGAAGAGGAGTCTCGTCGTTTGGGACCGTTCGACTACCTGGCCCAGGGGACGCTGTATCCCGATGTGATTGAATCGGCGGACACGAATGTGGACCCGAAAACAGGCGAACGGGTGGCGGTGAAGATTAAAAGCCACCATAATGTGGGCGGTTTGCCGAAGGATCTCTGTTTTAAGCTGGTGGAGCCGCTGCGACGCTTGTTTAAGGACGAGGTGCGTAAGGTGGGCCGATCGGTGGGACTACCGGAGGAAATCGTTCGGCGGCATCCGTTCCCAGGGCCTGGGCTAGCGATTCGGATTTTAGGTGAGGTGACGGCGGAAAAGCTCAATATTCTGCGGGATGCGGATTATATTGTCCGACAGGAGATTAACCAGCGGGGGCTATACCATGATTTTTGGCAGGCTTTTGCGGTGCTGTTGCCGGTGCGGAGTGTGGGGGTGATGGGGGATCAGCGTACCTATGCCCATCCGATCGTGCTGCGACTGATTAGTAGTGAGGATGGGATGACGGCGGATTGGTCCCGGGTGGACTACGATTTGCTGGAGACGATCTCGAATCGGATTGTGAATGAGGTGAAGGGGGTGAACCGGGTGGTGTATGACATTACCTCGAAGCCGCCGGGAACGATCGAGTGGGAGTAGTATTGCGCGGGTGAGAAGATCTGAAATCAGGCGTGTGGTGGGCGGCTGCGCCACCCACCACATTTGATCGAAGTGCCCAGAAATTAATCGTCAAGTGTTGGAGTGAATGCTATGAGTTTGAAGGATCGCATTGGTGAAGAGATTAAGGCGGCGATGAAGGCGAAGGATAAGATTCGTCTGGAGACGGTGCGCGGCATTAAGAAGGTGATTCTGGAGAAGGAGTCGGAAATACGGGCGAAGGGACGGGAGGAACTGACGGAGGAAGAGGAACTGGCGATCGTGATGCAGTTGGCGAAGCAGCGGCGGGATTCGATCGATCAGTATGAGAAGGCGAACCGACCGGAGCTGGCGGAGAAGGAGGCGCAGGAGTTGGCAATCTTGGAGGAGTATTTGCCGAAGCAGTTGTCGGAGGCGGAGGTGCGATCGGTGGTGCAGGAAATTGTGGCGGCGGTGGGGGCGACTTCGCCAAAGGAGATGGGGAAGGTGATGGGACCTGTGATGGCGAAGTTGAAGGGGCAGGCGGATGGAAAGTTGGTGCAGTCGATCGTGAAGGAGTGTTTAGGAGGTTAAAGGCGTGAGAATGGCTTGCTGTTTTGCCGGATTTCCGTAAGCTAAGGGAAATGCTTGCCCTGTTGCCCGATCATTTTGGGATCTCCCTCCATGGCCTACTGTCTCAATCCCCGCTGTCCTGCCCCGGAAACCCCCAGTGACGATGCAGCGTGTCAACACTGCCAAACGCCCCTTCAATTACAGGATCGCTATTTTGGGCTGCGGCTGTTGGGGCAGGGGGGCTTTGGGCGGACGATTTTGGGGGAAGACCGGGGCAAGCCCTCCAAGCCCCGCTGTGTGATTAAGGTGTTCGCACCCCAGGGACAGGGAGATTTGCAGCAGGCAGCGGAGCTATTCCAGCAGGAGGCGGTGCGGCTGGATGATTTAGGCCACCATGACCAAATTCCGGCGCTGT
>JAYKIB010000133.1:0-2739 GCA_035285005.1 Prochlorothrix sp. | reverse complement strand
GGATATGGGTGCCACCGCATTCAGGACACTGCATCGCTGTACCTCTTTACTTCATACTCCCGTTATGCAACGCCAAATGCTATCTCGCATGGAAGCTTCCTTAAGTGTGGGGGAGGATGGCCTGGAGTTGCTGTTTTAGGGGGTCTAGTTTGGTTTGGGTGGTTTCCCAAATCAGATCAAGACGGATAGCGTCATAGCGATGGGCAATGATGTTGCGCAGACCAACCAGTCCAGCCCAGTCAATTTCGGGGTGTTGTGCTTGCAGGGTTGGGGAGAGACGGCGGGCGGCTTCTCCAAGAATTTCAAGTTGGCGCTCTACGGCACTTTGGAGCAAGAGGTTTTGGCAGTAGTCTTCGTAGCTGGTGTGGGTCAGGAAGTTCTGAAGGTTCTGGATGGCTTGGAGCATATCCCAGAGACTGGCAGAGTCGCGGTTAGGCGCTGACATAGAGGATGCGGTGGGTTTTGAGGATTTCAGCGCGGCGGTAGGGGTTCCGTAGTTGTGGTTTCTCGGCTAGATCAATTTTGCGCCCGGTGCGGTGTTCTAGGTCTTGCTGGAGATGCACAATGTCGAAGAGGGTCCAGGTGGCCTGGGGCTGGAAGGTGAGGAGTATGTCAATGTCGCTGTCGGGCCGGAAGTCGGAGCGCAAGATGGAGCCAAAGAGGGCAAATTCTTGGATCTGCCACTGCTGACAGAGTTGCTGTAGTTCGGTGGGGGTGAGGTTGAGCCGATCGTAGAGGGGCTTGTTGACGGGGGGTTGGAGGTCAATCGAGGTCATGGTTCCAAGGAAGAGTAGACGGGGCAATCTTGGCTTTCTTATTTTATTCGATCGGCCAACTGGGGATTGCTGCGTCGATTTCTGCCATCAGGCGGATCGTTTCTTTAAGGGCAACGACGATCCGCTGATAGTGTTGAATGTCCTCATCGTGGGAGGTTCAGTGATATTAGTTCTGGGGATAGATTGCGTTGCCATGGCTGATGCGTAAATATGAACTGCTGCCCATTCATAATAGCGCAGTTGCTAAAATCACTAAATTGAGGTGCCCGCTAGGAAATCCATCGGGATTAATCCTGATAGCCATTTTGGGGGAAATCCTAACCCGTGCACTGCTCCAGCACCTCCAACGGGATCTCCCCCCCGCCGCCGATCGATCATTCTCAAACAGCCAAGCCTGAACCCGATCGCCGGAATCAATCACCTTCCACAGGGCCGAGGGTATGGAGTGGGCTTCATCCGCCCCCGGTAGCTCCTCCATGGGGCGATCGTAAGTGGAATAAGTCATGATTCCCAGATTCAAGCATGACAAAATGGATAGACTCAGGTGGGTCTATCCCAGATTGCCGCCAAGTTTGAGCCACCGTGTGTGGCGCTAGGAGAGGCCGAAGTCTGGAAGCTGACAGTCGGAATTAAGCCCGATGAAGGTCGGGTTGCTGCCAAGATTTGCCAGTGCGGATTAAGGCATTGAGGATCACCAAAAGCTTCCGCATGACAGCAACCAGGGCAACACGCTTGAGTTTGCCGTGATCGAGGAGACGCTGATAAAAGGCCCGGAGAACCGGACTATAATGTGATTTTGCTTACCCTGCTTTTTCCCATTCTTACGGATATGGGTGCCACCGCATTCAGGACACTGCATCGCTGTACCTCTTTACTTCATACTCCCATTATGCAACGCCCCCCTGAGCATTTGTACAACGAGCAGCAAAGCCGATCGCCATCACGACAGGCAGCAAGCTGCCCTGCGGCATGGGAAATGTAACGGAATCTCAACAAGTCCAAAGGTTTATTTCAAAGGATAGAAGACTAGCCCAGAAGACCGCAGTGGAAATGCTAGTCTGCACAGCAGGCTTTTGAATCTGTCGGGCATCGAAAAATCTCCCCTTTCCTTACAGAGCTATTCGGATACCTCGATTAATTGTGGGCGGCGCAGCCGCTCAACCTAACCCTAATTCTTGCGTGGGTCACCGGGCAAAAATTAGAACTTTTCGAGATGTCCCATAGCGGCTAACACTTAACTGAGGCTGGATGTACCTCATATAACTGGCAACCGCTGGATTACAAACTGTTTCTGAGTATCACCATTTTTTAAGAGATCTTTATGTATAAGCCTTCCCCAAAATCTAGCCTGCTTAACGATGTGATTGTGGCTTCTGCTGGTGCCGGTGTCATCACAACCTTAGCCCTTGCCAATGGTCAGCATCCAGCGATCGCACTCAGTATTACCGCCGGTTCAGCGATCGCCGCGATCGTCTTAAATCGCGTTCTCTAAAGGGCATCACATCGATGGAAATGCCCAGTTTCTTTAGCGCACTGGGCATCTCGAAAAACCTCAGTTTTTGGGACATGACCCACCTCACAATTAATCGAGGTGCCCTGTTGTAAATCTCTGTTTAGGGAACGGAGTAAGTGCTCCGCTTTCCCCTAGGATTTGTAATGGAGATCGGCCAATGTCCTCATCCCGTAGGGTTTAAACCCAGGGAATCAGCCCAACGTCTAAAGCACAGGGCAGGGGAATCTCACTCCAAATGGCCCGATCCAACTCCAGTGTTTCCGATTCGTGAACTCCAATGGTGGCTACCCTTCGGGGTGGCCTTTTTTTGAGGTGCATCCCGTTTTGGAAGCCCTCACCCTAAATCCCTCTCCTTTTTTGGGAGAGGGACTGTAATCCTATTCCCCTTCTTCCGGCTTGGGAGAAGCGGTGTCCTGAGCGCAGTCGAACGGGCGATGTCCTGAGCGCAGT
>JAYKIB010000132.1:0-6073 GCA_035285005.1 Prochlorothrix sp. | reverse complement strand
CCATGTAGGCACAGGGGAACAGCAACAGTCCGGACCAACCCACGAAGACGAAGCGATCGCGCTTCAGCCAGTCATCGAGGACATCAAACCATCCCCGATCGCTAATGCGACCTACTGCGGTTGTCATGGAAATAAAACCTCTTGCTTAACTAGAAGATTGCAAGCATTAAGCTGGTTATCGTTTTTATTATCTTACGCACTTAATAAATTGTTGCAACCTCTTAAGGCTTCATCACAAACCTCTCATCTTGGAGACTTCCGATCGCCAGAGTGGGGATCGAGGACTGGCGGAGCCGGGGTCCCGAACCGAGGGGAAACGGAGGCTGCAGGTCAGCGAACCGTACCTTATTCTGGGATCCTCGCTGGGATAGGCTTGCGCTGAAATAAGATTCCCCAAAACCAGGGAGGGGAAGGGAACCCATGCCCGCTGTCCATGCTCTCACTAATCGGTCCCGATCGCACGGTCTTGGCCAAAATTTGGTGGGAAGTGGGCTGTTCTCTGGGCCAAAACGGGTAGGGTTTGAGGGCTGCTATTCTCCCTGCCGTGAAACATGAGTGAGTATTTATACTCCATTTGCAAAGGTTGTAAAAAGGCAAGAAGATTGCAACAAAAATTAAACTTTTTCTCAGGAGCATTGCAAAAAATTGGTCAGGGTGCCCCTCCCGATCGATCCCAACCCCGCCTCAGGCTGTGGTGCGTTACAGCTCCGCGTCGCGCATCCCACTGGATCACCCACTAGAGGGACACCTCGAAAAATCCAAGTTTTCGTCCTCTGACCCACGTCAGAATCAGGATTGGGTTGGGCGGCTTCGCCGCCCAACCCAATTAATCGAAGTGCCCTGGATCAATACAGCTCAACCGATAGGCTGGTTGACGAACAACAAATTCTGCTAGGGGCGCGGTTTTCGCGCCCCCACCAGACGTTTGGGAGCGTGGGGATCAGCAAACCTGATCCCCACGCTGTGCCTGGATTTGTCCCACTCTTGTCAGTCAATCAGACCGAGAGGTGTGGTTGGGCCAGGAAATAGCTGGTCACAGACTTGGCATCGATCGGCTCCCCAGCCCGCACCGCTGTCTCAAACTCCCCGGGGGTCATCAGCACTGTTTCGATATCCTCATCCTCATCCTGGGCGGGTGGAGTCTCTAGTTTTTCCAAGCCCTGGGCTAAAAAAGCATAGATAATTTCGTCGGAGTAGCCCGGAGCCAGGTAAAACTGCCCCAAATTCGTCCAGTTCTGGGCACGGTAGCCGGTTTCCTCTTGAATTTCCCGCTGGATCGTCACCGCAGGACTTTCCCCCACCTCCACGGTTCCGGCTGGGAACTCCAGCAACCAGCCCTGGGCTGGAAACCGATATTGTTTCACCAGCACCAACTGTCCCTCGGCCGTGACCGGAATCGCCAGGGCACCGCCGGGATGGCGAATACATTCCCACTCCCCTTCGGCCCCGTTGGGTAAACGCAGGTGGCTGACTTCGTAGTTAAACTTGCGGCCTTGGTAGTGGAGGCGTTGGCCCAGGGTGGTGTGGGGGGGAGTCGGTGCGGTCGTCATGGGAGTGCAGGGGGAGGGGTGCAAGGGGACGCGGGTCAGGAAAAAAATACACGGAAGACGTGACAGAGAAGGGAGTCAAAACAGCGCTAGGTCGTAGGGCTGGACGCCAGAACAGTCGACCTGTTGGACCAGATGGGCGATCGTCTGGCCCGATCGGGGGTCTTGCCAGTGGGGCGCAATTTCGGCCAGGGGTACGAGCACAAAGGCCCGATCGACCATGCGGGGATGGGGAAGTTCCAATTGGGGCAAGGTGAGGATGCGATCGTCGTATAGCAGCAGGTCTAAATCCAGCAAGCGAGGCCCCCAGCGTTCCCGCCGCACTCGCCCAAACTGCTGTTCAATGTCCAGTAATGCCTCCAGTAATGGCAGGGGATCTAGGGTGGTGTGGACCCAAGCACAGGCATTGAGGTAGTCGGGCTGGGGAGGGCCGATCGGTTGCGTCTGGTAGAGGGAGGATGCGGCCACGAGGCGCAGCCCTGGGGTGCGATCGATCCGATCCAGGGCATGGCGTAGAATTTGGGCCGAGTCCCCTAAATTACTGCCCAGAGCAATGGCGGCTTGGGCGGGAGACGATCGATCGATCGAGAACTTGGGCACAGGGGGAGAGGGGGAAACAGAAATGGGTTCTTCTCCTTAAGACTCGCGTTAGGGCACCCCGATTAATCCAAATGTTTGGGAGATGATCCCCGCAAGAATCAGGGGTGGGATTGGGCGGCGAATCCGCGCAACCCCACCTTGATTCTGCCGTGGGGACTGCGGTGCAAATCTGTATTAATCGAGGTGCTCTTCTAGGGCCTGGGTTTCGATGTAATGGAAGAGGCGGGGATTTTGACGCTGGTACTCTTTCAGCAGAGCCGCAATATACCCCCGTTCCCCCCCGAGCAAGTGGCTATCTACCATGGTCAGTTGGGTAATATTCTCCATTATGATCGAAAGCTGATCTAAAAACTTTTGCCAGGGGCCTGGGTTCACCTGCCAGTCGCCATCGCCGTCAAAAAACACACAGGTGCCCACGTGATGAAAGCCAAAACTCCGGGGTGGCACCCGGGTGACGATATCGTTTCCGTTGACGACTCGGAAACTGTGGCGGCCAAAATCCGGCTCAAAGAATCGATCGAACCGGTTATCTCCCACCCGAGGCGAACCAAAGGTGTAGAGACCATTCACGGTCTGGCGTTGGTGGCGATAGAAGGCCGTGGTCAAGGTGGCTAGGGCTGCCCCCAGGCTATGACCCGTAATCCAGAGATCCTGATCCTGATCTCGCATCTCCGCCACAGCCCCGAGCACATCATCAATGACTGCTTCCAAGGCCGATCGAAACCCCTTGTGCACCTTGCCAAACATCGCGTCCACCTTGGGAAAGTTGAGATCCGTGCGCCAATCCGTGGAACTTTCCGTGCCGCGAAACGCCACAATCACGGTCTCCGCATTCCCCATCACAAAGGCTTGGGTATCCACCCCCACCACCTTATCTTCCAGAAATTTCACCCGAGGAAACCCCCAGGCCTGGGCTTGGGCTGTGACCTCCGCTTCTGTCCGATAGGCGAGATGACAGGCAAGGGCCAGGGAAACTGAATTACGGATGTCGTACCGACCTTGAATGTGGGATTGGAAATTGAAGTGCCGATAGCTTGGATCGAGGTGCGCGGTTAAGGGCGTATTCATGGGGGGACCTTCCAAATGTGACAGCCATGATACCGGGCCAGGGCTGGAAGAAAACAGGGAACCGCCTAATTGCGAAGGGTGGGTCTGGCCTAGGGTCCCCTGCTGGTTTCCTCGTCGATCGGTGCTTGAATTTTTCGAGCTTCCCCTCGGAATTTGGCCCAGAAAGAGCGTTACGGCACAATCAATACGGGACAGGGAGAGAGGTTAATAACCCGATTCGTCACACTATCCGCAGCACCTTCCTCCGTGAGGCCCGTACCGCGACAGCCCATGATGATCACATCAGCAGGCAACTCATCCGCCACGTCACAAATCACAAAGGCCGGTTTGCCCGATCGTTCCAAAGCCTCCGCCTTCAACCCGCTCTCCTCAAAAAGCTGTTGGGCGGTTTTCAGTAATTCGGCGATCGCGTCATGGGAAGCCATGGCAGGACTGTGGGCTGACTCCGCCTCTTCCATCACCGACAGCAAAATAATGCGGTCGCTTTGGTGGGCTTTGGCCAGTTGCATCGCGACTTCCGCTGCTTCCCGCGACTCTCGACTTTGATCCAATGGAAAAAGGATGGTCTTAAACATAAGCCCTCCTGGTCATCACTCAAGGTGTTCTGCCCGCCGGACTACCGTTCCCCGTGGGCCTGGTCCCCCCTCCCCCCCTTCCATGGAGATTAGCGTTGGGAAAATTGGGGTCTAGAAATTAGGGGTTTCCAGGGGATAGTGTAGCGGGGTTCGGTCCCCAATGCGCCCTTTCAGGGGAAATCGTGATGTGTTTTGATATTTGGTCAAGGGATGCAACCAAATCTATAAGACAATGGAAAACGAACGGCTGTTTCCCTCGGGGAAAGAGCACGGTTCAATTTTTAGTAACCCGAATGGCAACGGACCGACTGGTTCGTATCAAGAGTAGCCCCCTCGCGCAGTGGGCACTCCCCAGACCTGCCGCTAGCAACGTGGCAGTTGCCAATGTAAACGTGGGAGATTGCAACCCTGCAAATCCCCGTGGGGACCTCGAGAGATAGGGATGGGCGCTGAGCCGTACATCTTTACCGTTCTGAGTGTTGCGTGGGTTACCCAGTTCACCTGGGGAGCGATCGAGGGGGTCCGAAGCTATTGGACTCTGCGATGACTCGGGGAGAGCGGTTTTGTTACCCCTCCCAGCGCTAGTCCCGCACCCCAGTGCTGCACCCTAGTGCGGTGCTGGGTACTCGGGTAAACAGGGGGGCTATTTCGAGGGGCCCCATTAAAAATTTGATTCAGATTAGACCCAGTTTAGGAGACTCTTGTTGTGGCCAAGAAAAGCGTAGCAAATCTCTCTGCTTCGGACCTGGAAGGGAAGCGTGTGCTCGTGCGGGCTGATTTTAACGTTCCCTTAGATGATGCCGGGAAGATCACCGATGATACTCGGATCCGGGCTGCCCTTCCCACCATCCAAGACTTGGTGGGCAAGGGAGCGAAGGTGATTCTCTCCAGCCACTTTGGTCGTCCCAAAGGCAAGGTGGTGGAGTCCATGCGCCTGACCCCCGTGGCGGAGCGTCTGGGAGAACTGCTGGGTAAGCCTGTGGTCAAGACCAGTGACTGTATCGGTGAAGAAGTGAAGCGCCAAGTGGAAGCCATGACCAATGGTCAGGTGATCCTCCTGGAAAATGTGCGTTTCCATGCCGAAGAAGAAAAGAATGAGCCTGAATTTGCCAAGGCACTGGCAGCAAATGCAGATCTCTACGTCAATGATGCCTTTGGTACGGCTCACCGGGCCCATGCGTCCACGGAGGGGGTGACCCAGTATCTCTCGCCCTCGGTTGCTGGCTACCTCATTGAGAAGGAACTGCAATACCTCCAGGCAGCGGTGGAAAACCCCCAGCGTCCCCTGGCGGCGATCGTCGGCGGGTCTAAGGTCTCCAGTAAAATTGGGGTGATTGAAACCCTATTGGACAAGGTGGACAAGCTGTTCATCGGCGGCGGTATGATTTTCACCTTCTACAAGGCCCAGGGCAAAGCTGTGGGAGGCTCCTTGGTGGAGGAGGATAAGCTGGCACTGGCCAAGGAACTCGAAGCCAAGGCGAAGGAAAAGGGCGTGGAACTGCTGCTCCCCACGGATGTGGTGGTGGCGGATAAGTTTGCGGCTGATGCCAACACCCAAACGGTTTCCGTGGATGCGATTCCTGAGGGTTGGATGGGTCTGGACATTGGCCCCGATTCCATTAAGACTTTCCAAGAGGCGCTCAAGTCCTGTAAGAGCGTGATTTGGAACGGTCCCATGGGAGTGTTTGAATTTGAGAAGTTTTCGGCGGGTACCAACGGTGTGGCCCAAACCCTGGCGGGCCTCACGCCCCAGGGCGTGACCACAATCATCGGCGGTGGTGATTCCGTGGCTGCGGTGGAGCAGGCTGGCTTGGCGGCCCAAATGAGTCACATTTCCACGGGTGGCGGTGCCAGTCTGGAACTGCTGGAAGGCAAGGTTCTGCCCGGTATTGCGGCCCTAGACGACGCTTAGGGCGCGGCATTACATCTTAGGGCACCTCGATTGATTGTGGCAGGCGGCGAAGCCGCCTGCCACAATCCTGATTCCGCCGTGGGACACTGGGCAAGAACTTTGATTTTTCGAGGTGCCCTAGAGACTCTGTACCGGACAAAACTTTGGAAACGCCTACCATACAAGGGTTTCAGACGATCAGACTCAAATGCCTACCCTGTAAGGGTTTAGGGCCATTCTGATCACTTTTTTGTCCGGTACTGAGCTCCAGGCCATCCTCCCCCACACTTAAGGAAGCTTCCATGCGAGATAGCATTTGGCGTTGCATAACGGGAGTATGAAGTAAAGAGGTACAGCGATGCAGTGTCCTGAATGCGGTGGCACCCATATCC
>JAYKIB010000131.1:0-3670 GCA_035285005.1 Prochlorothrix sp. | reverse complement strand
CATTTTCTTACCCCCAAAATAGTACAAAAAAACTATCTTACACCTAGGCACCTCAATTAATGGGGTTGGGCGGCGAAGCCGCCCAACCCAACCCTGATTCTTACGTGAGTCACTGGGCGAAAACCTTGATTTTTCGAGATGCCCACCTTCAAGTAATGAAGAAAACCCCAACACCTCCACTAGCCTTCTGGGGGAACCGAGAAGCAAGGATGGGGCACCGGTGGCGAAGCAATGGCCATGTACACCGCCGTCGCGCCCCCATCCCCCCCACGATCGATCGCCCCACCCCCCAAACTTTCCCCAAACTTCCGGAGGCGATGTAGCCAGCCACACGGGGCAACCGATCGTTTTTCGGTATTCTGGACTTACGCGAGCATTAGACGTGACCATGGCCAGAACTAAAATGCCCTCCGCACCCCAAATCAATCTGGACGACCCGCGCTACTACTTCAACCGGGAACTGAGTTGGTTGGAATTTAACCGCCGGGTTCTCCACGAAGCCCTAGACGATCGGACCCGTTTACTCGATCGCCTCAAATTTTTGGGCATTTTTAGCAACAACCTGGACGAGTTCTTCATGGTCCGGGTCGCCGGTCTCAAGCAACAAGTAGCCGCCAACGTAGACAAACGCACCCCCGACGGACGCGATCCCCAAACCCAACTCAACGACATCCGCAGCCAACTCGCCCCCATGGTGGCCGAGCAACACCGCCACTTCAACCAAGTGCTCCGCCCCGCCCTCACCGAACAGGGCATCCACCTCCTGGACTACGACAACCTCATCCCAGAACTGAAGCGCTACCTGGAAAACTACTTTGAGCAGCATATTTTCCCCGTTCTAACCCCCCTCGCCGTTGACCCCAGCCACCCCTTCCCCCACATTTCCAACCTCAGCCTCAACCTCGCCGTTGTGGTCCGCGACGATCGGGGCGACGACAACCCGGAACAATTCGCCCGCATCAAAATTCCGGCCATGTTACCCCGCTTTGTCAAGCTACCTCCGGACCTGTGGCCCAAAATCAGCCCCGACACCGTACACTGGGCCGGAGTCCCCCTAGAACAGGTGGTGGCCCACAACCTAGGTGCCCTCTTCCCCGGCATGACGATCGTGGGGTGGTATCCCTTCCGGGTCACACGCCATGCCAACCTCGCCCTCGAAGAAGAAGAAGCCGATGACCTGCTGCTGGCCATCGAGCAGGAACTGCAAAAACAACGCATGGGCGGCTCCGTCATTCGCCTAGAAGTCAGCTCCCGCGTCGATGAGTCCGTGCGATCGCGCCTGATGCGGGAAATGGATCTAGCTGAGGCCGATATCTACACCCTAGAAGGCCCCCTCGGTCTCCACGACCTCATGAGCTTTCTGAGCCTGCCCCTCAGCGATCTCAAGGAGCAACCCTGGACCCCCAAAGTCCCCTACCGCCTCAAGGGGATCGATACCCTCAACAGCGCCCAGAGCACCCAGGATCACAGCAGTAGCTTCCTCGATCAAGTGCGTCGGGGCGAATTCCTAGTCCACCACCCCTACCACGACTTCAAAGCAACGGTGCAGCGATTTATCACCGAAGCCGCCCACGACGATCGGGTCTTAGCCATCAAAATGACCCTATACCGCACCTCCGGCGACTCCCCCATCATCAATGCCCTCATTGAAGCAGCCCAAAATGGCAAGCAAGTGGTGGTGCTAGTGGAGCTAAAAGCACGATTCGACGAGGAAAACAACATTAACTGGGCGCGACACCTGGAACAGTCGGGAGTTCACGTCGTTTATGGCCTCACCGGTCTCAAAACCCATACCAAAACCACCCTCGTGGTGCGCCAGGAAAAGGACGGCATCCGTCGCTATGTGCACATCGGCACGGGCAACTATAACCCCAAAACCGCCGGACTCTACACCGATCTGGGCCTCTTCAGTTGCCGGGAGGACCTGGGGGCAGACCTCACCGATCTCTTTAACTTCCTCACCGGCTACTCACGGCAGCAATCCTATCGGAGTCTACTGGTGGCCCCGGTCAATATGCGTGCCCGGATGCTAGAAATGATTGAGCGGGAAATTAAACAGGCTGAAACCGGAAGAAAAGCCCAGATCATCGCCAAAATGAATTCCCTGGTGGATCCGGAGATCATCCACAATCTCTACTGCGCATCCCAAGCGGGAGTCCAAGTTGATCTGATTATTCGGGGAACTTGTTGCCTACGGCCCGGAGTCAGCGGTGTGAGCGAAAATATTCGGGTGATGAGTATTATTGGCCGCTTTTTAGAACACTCGCGCATTTTTAAGTTTCACAATGGCGGCAAAGATGAGATTTACATTGGCAGTGCAGACTGGATGCCCCGAAACCTGAACCGACGAGTGGAGGCCGTGGTCCAGATTGAGCAACCGGAACTGAAGCAGGATCTTCGGGATCTGCTGCAACTGATGCTCAATGACAATCGCCAAGCCTGGGATCTCCAAGCAGACGGCAGCTATCGGCAGCGTCAGCCCAGTGATATGGACCAGGAGCGATCATCCCAGGTCATTTTGATGCAGCACAGTGGCCGAGCGACCCCCCTGCCGCCCCAATATCTCACCCCTAATCCCGACCCTACCCCCTCGGACTCCCCCGATCTCCCCACGAATCCCAAGGGAACCGCCAAGTCCACCAGCAAGGTCAAAGCCACTGCCAAGGCAACGACCAAAGAGACTCCCAAGACTGCGCCCCAGTCTTCCTAGGACAGCCGCCCCCCGTGGGAAGGCCCCGGCGATCGGCCCCCGGCCCTCGCAATCGGCACCATTTTTAACCTCCTTTTACTATGCACCTCCAAGGCTCCTGCCACTGTCGATCGGTTCGCTTTTCCCTGGAATCGCCCTACCCCTACCCCTATAACCGCTGTTACTGTTCCCTCTGCCGCAAAACCAACGGCAGCGGTGGCTACGGCATCAATATCGGCGGGTTACGGGACACGCTCCAGGTGGAAGGACAGGAGCATATCAAGATTTACCGAACCCAGTACCGGGATGACCAGGGGAACTTGGTGCGAGAAGGACCGGGGGAACGACATTTTTGTCAGCACTGCGGTAGTCACCTCTGGGGCTGGGATCCGCGCTGGCCTGAGTTTATCTATCCCTATGCCAGCGCGATCGACACGCCTCTACCCACACCCCCCGATCGCAAGCATATGCTGCTGCAATTCAAGGCTTCCTGGGTCACAGTCCCCGATAGCCCCCAGGATCAGCAGTTTGCGGGTTATTCCGACGAAAGCCTAGCCCAATGGCATGATCGTCATGGGTTTAGCGGTGGGGACCCTAGTGCAAACCCGATCGCGTAGACCCTAATCGCACTTCAATTAACTGGGTTGGGCGACAAAGCCATCCAACCCAAACCCTAATGCTTGCCTAGGCTATCTCCCAACATTTGGACGCATCAAACTGCCCAGACTGCCCAGATAGAACTGCCTAGAAGAACAAAGACACAGCAAAAAACCCCTCTCCCAGCAGGAGAAGGGTTGGGATGAAAGCATTAAAACCTTAGAGGATGTTTGGAAACCGAAGAGAATCCCCCCTAACCCCCCTTGTCAAGGGACGACCTCTTCTTCCCCCTTCAAAAGGAGGACTGAGGGGGATTCTACAAGGGCCTACGGCCCTTAGCCGAAGTTTCCCAACATCCTCATTAACAACTTAACCCTTGCTCGC
>JAYKIB010000130.1:0-3084 GCA_035285005.1 Prochlorothrix sp. | reverse complement strand
AGGCCAGACCCGTGAGGCGACGCTGAGATTATGTCCAACCGTCGAAGCGCGCACCTTTTCAAAAGAAGAGTTTTTGATTTGCAAATCACCTTAACTGGCGGATCTTTTTCCTGTAAAGGAGTATTTACAATCCGCAACAAACTCTGAGGGTATCCGTTCTCACAAATCTAGCCATAGATATACCTGCCCTAGACTCCCCGATCGATCGCTCCAAAATCAGATCCCCCCTCGATCGACACTAGCTACATAACAGAGAACCCCTGAGGGAATAATCTCCTGGCGCCAACCCAGGGCAGCCAGACCAGCACTCCCCGGGCACCAAGACCGAATCGATCGCCCAGGACCGATCGAAATAGGGAATATCAGAAGGTCACCTCGATTAATACAGATTTTCACCGCAGTACCCACGACAGAGTCAGGGTTGGGTTGCGCGGCTAAGCCGCGCAACCCAATTGAATCGAGGTGTCCAGAAAAGACCCCCGATAGAGACCCCCGATCGGGTTTGTAGAGATTGCGTCCAGGAGCGCCAAGGGACCGACAGTAGGATAGTCCCCCTGGGCCGATCGATTCAGATCCCATGATCGAAGACTGCAAGGACTGCTATACAATCTAAGGGCTGTGCAGAACCTGGGTTTATTCAGACTAGAGTTAACGTTATGGCCGACACCTTCTTATTCAATGCCCTTCGAGAAGCGACCGACGAAGAAATGGGTCGTGACCCCCGCGTGCTGGTGTTGGGGGAGGATGTGGGCCACTATGGCGGATCCTATAAAGTCACCAAGGATCTCTATCAGAAGTATGGTGACCTGCGCCTACTCGACACCCCGATCGCCGAGAACAGTTTTAGTGGTATGGCCGTCGGTGCAGCCATGACCGGCCTGCGGCCCATCATCGAGGGCATGAACATGGGCTTCTTGCTCCTCGCCTTTAACCAAATTGCCAACAACGCCGGCATGCTGCGCTACACCTCCGGCGGCAACTACAAGATCCCCCTCGTCATTCGCGGACCCGGTGGCGTCGGTCGCCAACTGGGAGCAGAGCACTCCCAGCGCCTAGAAGCCTACTTCCATGCCGTCCCCGGCCTCAAAATTGTCGCCTGCTCCACCCCCTACAACGCCAAAGGACTGCTCAAAGCCGCCATTCGGGACGATAACCCCGTTCTCTTCTTCGAGCATGTGCTCCTCTACAACCTCAAAGAGAACCTGCCCAGCGAAGAATACATTTGCCCCCTGGACAAGGCCGAAGTCGTGCGTCCCGGAAAAGACGTGACAATCTTGACCTACTCCCGGATGCGCCACCATGTGGTCCAAGCCGCCAAAACCCTGACCCAGGACGGCTACGATCCCGAAATTATCGACCTCATTTCCCTCAAGCCCTTTGACTTTGACACGATCGGCGCCTCGATCGAGAAAACCCACCGCGTCATCATCGTCGAAGAATGCATGAAAACCGGTGGTATTGCGGCGGAACTGATGGCCTGTATCAACGAGCGCTTCTTTGACGAGTTGGATGCGCCCCCCGTCCGTCTCTCCTCCCAGGACATCCCCACCCCCTACAATGGCACCCTGGAAAACCTCACGATCGTTCAGCCTGCGGCGATCGTCGATGCCGTCAAAACAATGGTTGCAGGAGGCTACTAATGGGGAAGCAGCGCGGCCTTCTGGCCCTGATTGCCGTATTGGTGGCCGGATCCATCTTTATCCTGCTCCAATATCCCCTCCAGCTCGGTCTGGACCTACGAGGGGGATCCCAGCTGACGATTTTGGTCAAGCCGACGGAAGACATTCCCGAGGTGACCGAACGGGAGCTAGAGGCCGTGATCCGAGTGGTGGAGAACCGGGTGAACGGGCTGGGAGTCTCGGAGCCGATCGTCCAGTCCGCAGGCTCAGACCAAATTCTGGTCCAGCTACCGGGGGTCAACGACCCGGAACAGGCGGAACGGGTGCTGGGGGGAACCGCCCAGCTTGCCTTCCGGGAGCAACTGCCCAACACCGAAGAGCAACTCCGCATTGAGCGACAGATTCTAGCGGAGCATTTGCTAGAGCGACAACAGATTTTCTTCGACGAGGAGGGGAGACCAAACCCCAACCCGAATCCCGAAGCTTTAGCGGCGAACCAGGTCAAAATTGACCAAAGCCGCCAGGCGATCGCCGATCTCTTTAAGCCCGCCGAACTCACGGGACAATTCCTCACCGATGCCGGTCCCCAGGCAACCCGCAACGGTGGCTGGGAGATTTATCTGCGCTTCAATGTGGAAGGGGGCGATATGTTTGCCGAGCTGAGTAAGAACTTGGCCGGAACCGGACGATCGATCGGCATTTTCCTCGACAACGAATTGATCAGTAGTCCCGTTGTGGGGCCTGAGTTTGCCCAGGCTGGGATTACGGGCGGTGCCGCCACGATTACCGGAAACTTTGACGCAGATTCCGCCAACGACCTCGGCATTCAACTGCGGGGCGGCTCCTTGCCCTTGCCCGTGGAAGTGGTGGAGAACCGCACCGTGGGCGCTAGCTTGGGCCAAGAAAGTATTCGCCAGAGCATCTACGCCGGTTTAGGCGGCCTTGTGCTGGTGCTGATCTTTATGGTGGTCTACTACCGTCTTCCCGGCGGTATTGCCAACATCTCCCTCGTGGTCTACACCCTGCTCACCCTCACCGCCTTTAACCTCCTGGGCGTAACCCTGACCCTGCCGGGGATTGCTGGATTTATCCTCAGCATTGGGATGGCGGTGGATGCCAATGTTTTGATCTTTGAGCGCACCCGCGAGGAGTTAAAAGCGGGCAAATCCCTGTATCGATCGGTGGAATCCGGCTTCTATCGTGCCTTTAGCAGCATTTTAGACAGTAACGTTACCACGTTGATCGCCTGTGCGGCCCTGTTCTACCTGGGAAGCGGTCTTGTTAAGGGTTTCGCCCTGACCTTGGCGATCGGTGTCTTGACCAGCATGTTCACCGCCATTACCTGCTGCCGCACCCTCCTCTTCACCGCCATCAGCATCTCGGACTTGCGCAAGCCGGAATTGTTCGCACCCCAAACCCTGATATCCCAAGCCTCCCAGTCCCCCCAGTAGGCTGTCCTTGGCCC
>JAYKIB010000129.1:0-8676 GCA_035285005.1 Prochlorothrix sp. | reverse complement strand
ACTGGGACCATGGCAGTGGCCAAGCGTTTCAGGACGAGACCCGGATCGGACTGGGTCAGGAGTCTCCCGCTGCGCGAGATTCCCTTGTCCCAACCGGTCTTAAGAAGCCGATCCCTTGCCATACACTGTGATTTGAAGTCGATGCTATTCGCGTACGAGGAGAACCTTTCATGGGCATGTTGATCCCAACACCGGGACAACTCTTGGACCAGATGCACCAAGCATTGGAATCTGCGGAAGATTTGTTGCCGGTCCTAACCAGTGTGGCTGAGGTCATTCAGTCCCAGTTGGAGATCGATCGTGTCAAGGTGTACCGCTTTGCCTCGGATCAAAGCGGTGAAGTGGTGGCGGAAGCACGGGATGCCCAGGGTCAGCTCCCGTCTTTGTTGGGCCTACATTTTCCGGCGGCAGATATTCCGCCCCAGGCCCGCGAACTGTTTGTGCGAGCCAGACAGCGGGTCATTGTGGATGTGACCGCTCAGCATAAAATTCACCAGTCCCTGGCCCCCCTGCCCTTAGGCGCAAACCTCTGGACGGGTCTGCGATCGGAACCCTCCGCAGGCTCAGATATCCGCTACAGTCCCGTGGATCCCTGTCATCTTCAATATCTGCGGGCCATGGGGGTCATGTCGTCCCTGACGGTGCCGATTTTTGAGGGGCAAAATCTGTGGGGACTCCTCGCGTTGCACCACAGTCAGCCCTACCGTTTTTCTGAGCAACAACTGCAACAAATTCAACTGTGGACGAGCCAGGTTTCGATTCTGCTGGCCAAGGTCGCCTTGTTGGAGCAGGTGGAAGCCCAGGCCCTACAAAATCGGCTCATGGATCGGATTCAAGGATTTTTGGATCAGAACTTGGCGCTGGAGATTAGTTGCAAATCCCTGATCCAGGACTTCGCAACGGCGTTGCAGGCCGATGGGGGCCGCATTTATCTGCAAGGGGGCTTGGGGGAAGGGGCGGCCCAGTGCTACACCACCGGAGTGCAGCCAGATTTGGGAGCTGGACTGATGTTGGAGGAGGATCCGGGCTGGGAAAGTATTTTGCGGGAATTGCAGATTCCCTGTAGTCAGGGGGAGACCGATCGGGGTCCGGTGTCGAAGGGGGAACCTAATCCGGTGTCATCTCGGGTGCAGTCGGTGCCGGAGTCGCGGCGGGGGCCGGTGCCTCCGGATTTAAAGCCACGCTTAGGATCTCGCGGGGAGTTCCAGCCAGAGTTCCAGCCAGAGTTCCAGCCAGAGTTCCAGCCAGAGTCCCCGCTAGACGCACGGCTAGACGCACGGCTAGACTCGCGCTCCCAGATGGCCGCAGGTCTGGTCGCAGATTGGGCCGCAGGGGGGCTCCCCCAGGAGGCGCGATCGAGATCCCAGGGTGAGTCGCTGCGGGCTCAGATCAAGGCCCAAGCTGACCCAACGGACCCATCCCCGTCGTCCCGATCGACGGACGCCTATCCCCCCAACTCCCTCTGGCCGATTTTGCTGCCCCAAGTGGGGGATGTGCTGGACTGGCAAGATCTCCCGGTCCTCCAACCGACGCTGAAAACCGCATTCCATGCCCAGAATATTCGCCTTCTGTTGGTGCTGCCCCTGCGATACCAGGACCAGCCCCTGGGCTACCTCACCTTTTTCCGTCGAGCCCAGCAGGTGGAACTGCACTGGGCAGGACAACACAGCAGCGACCCTCGCGATCGGCGGCCTCGGGAGTCCTTTGAGCTGTGGCGGGAAGAGCGAGAAATGGTACTGCCCTGGCGAGAGGAAGAACTGCAGCTGGCCCAAACCTTGGCCCTGCATCTCTATTTGCTCCTGATTCAGCGCTGGCTCCGAACCCTCAGCCTCCACCACTCCACCCACGACACCCTCACCCATCTCCCCAACGCCAAGCTGCTGCACCAGTACCTGTCGGTCCGTATCTTGCAGCTCTTGCAGGCCGGTGAAGTGCTCGCGGTGGGGATTCTCAATCTCGATCGATTCAAGACGATTAATGAGTCCTTTGGCCATATCTTCGGCGATCAACTGTTGCGGGATGTGGCCGATCGTCTGGAAGAGGCACTGCAACAGGATTACAGCCGAGGACGGCAAAATCTGCCGGATTTGGGCCAGGGGGAGCAGACCGATCGATCGCCGGTCGATCGAGAAGTCCCCCTCACCCTGGGGCGCTGGCATGGCGACAGCTTCGTCTTGGTGTTGACCCAAGTGCAAGGCCATGAAGATGTGGCCCAGCGATCCCAGGCAATTTTGGCTGTGTTTGATGCTCCTTTCCAGGTGCAGGGGCAGTCCATTTACCTAACCGCTAGTTTTGGAGTTGCCCTGGCTCCATACCACGGTGACACGGATGAGGTGCTGCTGAAACATGCGGAAGTGGCGATGTATGCCGCGAAAAGTCGCGGTAGAAATACGGTTCAGCTCTATCAACCGCCCCTCAGCCTTAATCAGGCTTCTCGTCCGGCCCTGGAGTCGGATTTGCGACAGGCGATCGAAAAAGAAGAGTTTGTGCTGCACTACCAGCCCCAGGTGTCCCTCGAAACGGGGGAGGTAGTGGGGGTGGAAGCCTTGATCCGGTGGCAGCATCCCCGCATGGGTCTAATTGCCCCGAGTCAGTTCATTGGTCGGGCGGAGGAGTTGGGGATGCTCAAGCCCCTGAGTACTTGGGTGTTGGAGAAAGCCTGTCGGCAGTACCAACATTGGTGTGACCAGGGATGGCCGCCCCTGCGTATTGCGATCAATATCTCTCCGTCCCAGTTTGATAGCCCTAACTTTAGTCAGGAACTGGAAGAAATTGTCCAACAGACCGGTATTCCCAGCCAATTTCTAGAGTTAGAGATTACCGAGGAAACCACGGCCCGCGATCTGCATCGCACGGTGGAGCGGCTCCAGGGGCTGCACCAGCGTGGGTTTTACATTGCCCTTGATGACTTTGGCCAGGGCTATTCCTGCCTCAGTGCCCTCAAGCATTTTCCGATCCACACCTTGAAAATCGATCGCACCTTTATTAAGGACATTCCCCAGGATAAGAGCGATATGGCGATCGCCAAGACGATCGCGGCCCTAGGGGAAGGTTTAGGTCTACAGGTACTTGCAGAGGGGGTAGAAACCCTGGATCAGGTCAAATTCCTGCGTTTAATTGGCTGTGACCTGGTGCAGGGCTATCTGGTCAGTCGTCCTCTCCCGGCGGAAGCCTTGGAGCAATGGCTAGTGCGGTGGCGCACCAATCCCCTCTTTGGTCCCCGATCGGAGGTCCGGAACCCGGCTCCCCACCCGGCGATCGGCCTCGATTTAGGCTCGGAGGATTGGTTAGCCTGGGGGCAAAACCACCAGCCGACGAATCCTGCGGTGGTGGGCATCACTTGTCCCCTCACGGACTCTCCCCATCTCCAGGAGACCGATCTGGAGTTTAATCCCCTGACCCTTGCGCCTCTAGCAAACTCAGAACAGCCCCAGGCTGTGACGGGGGAATATATGGCCCTGCAGGAAAGTTTACTGGTGGAGATCCGCCAGGAGCGTCTGATTAATGAGATTGCCCAGAAAATTCGCCAATCCCTCGATCTGGATGACATTCTCAATGCGACGGTGATGGAGGTGCGGGAACTGTTGCAGACCGATCGGGTTCTGCTCTTTAAGTTTGATAGCCAATGGCGGGGCAAGGTGGTCAAGGAGTCGGTGGCGGTGGGTTGTGCCTCGCTGTTGGGGGAGGTGATTAGTGATAGCTGCTTTAGTGAAGGTTATGGTGAGATCTACCGCCAGGGTCATTTCCGGGCCATTAGTGATATTAAACAGGCTAATATTGCCGACTGTCACCGCGATATGCTGGCAGGATATGGGGTTAAGGCGAATCTGGTGATGCCGGTGATTTACCGCGATCGTCTCTGGGGTCTGTTGATTGCCCACCATTGTCGGGAAACGCGCCAGTGGCAGGATCATGAGGCGCGACTCCTGAACCGGCTAGCAACCCAGGCCGCGATCGCCATTAGCCAGGGTGAGCTTTACCATAATCTGGAGCAGATGAACCAGGAGTTACACCACTTCTCGACCCAGGATGGTCTAACCCAGGTGGCAAACCGCTATTCATTTGATCAGTACTATCGTCAAGAATGGCTGCGTGCCCAGCGTCAAGGCCATTCAATTGCGGTAATTTTAATGGATTTAGACTACTTTAAGCAGTTTAATGACACCTATGGCCACCCCGCCGGGGATCGCTGCCTGAAGGAAGTGGCTCAAGTGTTGCAGCAATGTGCCCAGCGATCGGAGGGGTTATTGGCCCGCTATGGTGGCGAGGAGTTTGCCTTGGTCTTGCCCAACCTGTCCAGCGTGGGGGCCTGGGAGGTGGCCCAACGGTTGCGGCGATCGGTGCAGTTGCTCCATTTGCCCCACAAGCAGTCGCCCTACGGGGAAGTGACCTTGAGTGTGGGCGTAACCTGTCGATCGGTGACCCAGGATCGCAAGCCGGAGAACCTGCTCCAGGAGGCCGAACGAGCGCTGTATCAGGCGAAGTCGGGTGGACGCAATCGGGTTTATGGCTAGGACCGTTGAGGTGATTGGTGTGGGTTTGGAGGGCAGCGCGGGCTGGAGCGCGGCAACGATCGCCCGGGTTCAGGGGGCGGCGATCGTGGTGGGGAGCGATCGGCAGCTTGCCTTGATCCAAGATGTGATTTGTCCGCAGCAACCCGCAGGGTCTTCGAGTGACCGTAATCCATCGGATCCTGATGTCCAGACCCCCCATAGACCGATCCAAACCCAGATTCAGGAACCGGAACAGTGGGTTTTGGGAGCCTTGGGGGACACGATCGATCGTCTGAAACACTGGCTGATGGAACCGGAACCCGCACCGTGCAGGGCAACCCTGGGCAAAGCGGCTTTGTCCTCTCCCGCCTCAGCCCCCAAGCGATCAAGTTCCGATGCCCAAAATCTCACCTTCTTAAGCTCGAATCCCAGTCAGAACCCGCAGAATCAGCCCAGTGCCTACGCAGTGGTGCTCACCTCCGGCGATCCGCTCTTTTTCGGTCTTGGTCGTCTATTATTAGCATCTTTGCCGCCCGCGTGTCTCCAGTTTCGGCCCCATCCCAGTTCGATTCAGTTGGCCTTTAGTCGCCTCAAACTGCCCTGGCAAGATGCCCACTGTCTGAGCGTCCATGGTCGCGACTTGGAGATTCTGGTGCCGTTAGTGCAGCAAGGCGCGTCAAAACTCGCGATTTTGACGGATCCGGTCAATAGTCCGGGGACGATCGCCCAGTTGCTGCTGGATTTGGACTGGGCCCAGTCCTACACCTGCTATGTGTGCGAAAACTTGGGTGGATCCGAGGAGCGCGTCACCGAGGGGACTGCGGCGGCGATCGTCGGTCAAACCTTTGCCTCCTTAAGTGTTCTGGTTCTACTGAAGACTGCCCTGTCGGCTAGTTCGCCCGCCCTCGGCCCCAGCCCGCCCCAGCCCGCTCCTCCGGTGGTGACCTCCGGTTCACCACCGGAAGCCTCCTCAGCCTTGCCCCTCTTTGGCCTCCCGGACTCCGCCTTTGCCAGTTTCCCCGATCGACCTGGACTGATCACCAAACGCGAGATCCGAGTTCAGATTTTGTCTGAGCTAGCCCTAGCTCCGCCCCAAGTGATTTGGGATATTGGAGCTGGAACAGGTTCAGTTTCGGTGGAAATTGCCCGACTCTGCCCAGCTTCTCAGATCTATGCGATCGAGAAAACTGCGGCGGGTGTGGGGTTAATTCAGACCAACTGCGATCGATTTGGGGTCAACAATGTGACGATCGCCCAGGGGAAAGCGCCCCAGGGATTGGAGCAGTGGCCCCAGGCCGATCGGGTTTTTATTGGCGGGAGTGGCGGCAATCTGGCGGCTATTCTCGATTACTGCATGGCCCATCTTCGGTCCCAGGGGCGTATGATTCTGGCCTTGGCAACCCTAGAGCACCAGATGACGGTGCAAACCTGGCTAGGTCCCCAAAATTCGCGGGATGTACAGGTTCAATGGCGGCAGGTACGCATCGATCGATCGGCTTCCTTTGCCCACCTCACCCGCTATGTGCCCCTGAACCCCGTTACCCTTGTGACTGTGGTGAAGGAGTCTAGGTGAAGGAGTCCAGGTGAAGCGGCCCAAGGGCAAGGGGTCAGGGGTAGAGGCCCCGGTGAAGGGGTCCACCGAGGAGCGCTTAGGGATACGGCGGCAGATATGGGCCTGACTCCCCTAAACGCAAAAAAGTGTGGCGATCGCCACACTTTTTTGATCCAGAGCCGCTACCAGTGGTATGGGGTGCTGCAAGCAAACTTCTCCCCGGCTTCACCTAGCTAGACTAGGCGCAGACCTGCTGGAGAATCTCCTCATAGCCCAGCTTCTGATCCACCCCTTCATTGGCCTTTTGCAGTCGATCGGGCATGCCCAACAGGAACCGATTACAGTCCGATCCCATGGACTCACAGCTGATTTGGACACAACCCAGCTCCCGGCCCGCCAACTGGCTAAAGAATGCCGACAAAATACCGCAGTCCAGGAAACACACCGGACGCTCCAGCTTGGGTGCATGGCTAGCAAAGGGAGAGTGCCAGGTCTTAATCAGCAAAAACCCCCGGTGTTGATAGCTTTGGTCCAGCTCAAACAAACCCCAGCCATGGGTCACCCAGCATTGCTGGAGACTTTGAATAAAATCGCCCATGGCCATATCAGCCAGGGGTTTTTCGTAATATTCCGACAATTCTTCGCAAAAGCGGGCATAGAAGTTTTTACCCCACCAGCGACCACAATTCATCAACACTAGACGAGTCGCCTGTCCTGTTTCCTGGTCTAGTCCCGCATAAAGGGCGCGGATAAAGTGGTCTGGAATTGCCAGGAGGCGGCTGCCTCGGCGGTTTTCCAAGAGGCCCAGTTCCAAGTCACTTGTGACGTAGACATTCGTGGCAAAGTAGTTGCTCGGAACCCGACCATCAAGGAGTAAATCTGCAACAGCAATCATAAGGCGCTACCTTCTCTCTAAAAACCGTCTAAAACAGGGAAGAAACGCTCAGGTTCTCGGATACTTCCACAGACCGCGCCCGATCGCCCAGGGTATTGTAGACAACCGTCAGGGAGGGCTGGAGTAGCGCCATCTGTTGGGGATTGAGGCTGGCGTTGAGTTGCTTGTCCAGGAGACGGTAGAAGCTCGCGTCAATTTCCTGGGATTGGTAGGTCTGTTGGGACTGCTTGAGCCACGTCATCCGTTCATGGATGTGATTGTCGTCCATCATCAGCATGGTCAGGGCACAGCTGCGCAGGGCGAGGACTCCACTTTTAATGCACTGCTCCAACAGCGGTACGCTTACGCCCCGGTGGTCTTGCTCCAACTGATCGGCGACAGCCTGGATGAGGGTGACTTCCTGATCCCGCAGGAGACGGTAGAGCCCCAGCCGCTCCGGCAAAGAATCCACATATTGGCCCACCGCACCCAGCTCATCGCTGGTGAGGTAGCGCTTTTCCGCTTCATTAAAAATCGTTTCTAGATTGGTGTTCATGGCTTCGGTTCCGTAAGAAGTTTGCCTAAAACAAGCCCGCAAAGTCGTCGATCGTAAAGCCGCTGTCCTGCTTGGGTGCACTGCCCATAATTTCCTGGGCTGCGATCGGTGCGGCGGCTTCGCGTCCATCCCAGGGGATAGAGCTAAAGAACTGACTGACGGTGAGTTGGAGGCTGGCACCGGGTCGATCGCCCTGGCGGGTACTGAGCTGGATGGCCTGTACTTCCGGCGGTTGATCCGTCCAGTTAACCCGCGTGAAGAAGTCCCGGACGTTCATCTGTCGCCAGGATTCGGCGGCAGGGGCACTGGGGGGGGACAGCAGGGTACTGCTGCCATTTTGGAGATGTTTCAAACCGTTCTGGCTCATCGCAGTTGATCTCCGGACCGTAGGCGTTTCTCAATATCGACTCCCGTTGCTCCTTCGTTGAGCCAGAAGGAGGCCGCATCAATGCGGTCTTGGCCCCCGAGGAGGAACTTACAATAGGTTTCACCCATGGAGTAGCACTGGATTTCAATGCAGCTGAGCTGCTTTTTCACCAATTCCGTGAAGAATCCCGCAAAGAGGCCGGCGTAGAGATAGCAGACGGGCTTTCCCACGTCCCCAAGGGTCCGGGCAACGGCGGAGTCAAAGAGATTAATGAAGATAAAGCCCTGTTTCCGATCGCCCATGTCCACTTCCCAGCGACCCCAACCTTGGGTTGTGTAGGGCCACCACCAGGTTTCTAACAGGAACATGAGGTTCACTTGGCGGACATTACGCTCGAATTCCTCTTCAAACCATTTCTCAAAGACAAAGGAATCCTGCTTGCCCCACTCGCAACCCACGGTGTACATAATGGCAGCGGAAGCATCCCCGACCTCTTCTTCTAAACCTTCCACAAGGCCAATGATAAAATCTTCGCTGGTCAGGAAATTTTGGACCCCGTTCCAGTCTAGAATTGTGCCTCGCTCCGGGTCGAACCGGAAGAAATCTCGGAATCCGTAATGGTTATGTTTTTGTGGAAAAGCGAGCTTTGTAATCGGTAGTTGTTGATTGACGGTTGACATTTGCAAATGCTCCGTTTAGAGGGAGAGCCTTAGAGGATGTTTGGAAACCTAGGGAGTAGTTAGGAGAGGGTCTATGCCAATCTACGGAGCATTAACCGGATCAGGGCCAGATAGATGAAAGATTCGGAGGAAGTGGGCAACTTTTCATAATCGA
>JAYKIB010000128.1:0-6254 GCA_035285005.1 Prochlorothrix sp. | reverse complement strand
TATGGGTCGCTACGAAGCGGCTTTACCCCTGTACCAGCGATCGCTGTCGATTCGGGAGCAGGAGTTAGGGAGCAATCATCCCTCTACCGCCACCAGTTTGAACAACTTGGCGTTACTGTACGAGTCCATGGGCCGCTACAAAGAGGCGTTACCCCTGCACCAGCGCTCTCTGTCGATTCGGGAGCAAGTATTGGGAGCCACACATCCCGATACCACCTCCAGTTTGAACAACTTAGCGGCCCTGTACGAGTCTATGGGTCGCTACGGAGAGGCTTTATCCCTGTACGAGAGATCGCTGTCGATTCGGGAGCAAGTATTGGGAGCCACACATCCCTCGACTGCCACCAGTTTGGACAACTTGGCGGGATTGTACAAGTCCATGGGCCGCTACGAAGAGGCGTTACCCCTGCTCCAGCAATCTCTGGCAATTCGGGAGCAAGTATTGGGAGCGGCACATCCTCATACTGCCACCAGTTTGAGCAGCTTAGCGCTACTGTACAAGTCCATGGGCCACTACGAAGAGGCATTATCCCTGTATCAGAGATTAATCCTGGTTGATGAGCATACCTTGGGCAGTGATCATCCTGAAACTGCAAACAGCTTGAACAAATTAGCAGACCTGTACCAAGCCATGGGTCGTTACAACGAAGCATTACCCCTGTACGAGCGATCTGCTGAGATTCGCACTCGACTGCTGGGCCTTAACTCCTGAGACTCTGACCCAGATCCTTGATCCCAATCCCTCCAAAGTCCTACCTCTTAAACTGCATGAAGTTACCCAACGGCAACCATGCCATCATTCCGCGCCAGAAGTTAACCCTTTACTGTCTAAACCCCAATCACTCTTCTGGAAAGCACAAAGCAAGAGTATTCAAAGCAATTCTAGGAATTACTATAGGGCACCTCGATTAATTGGGTTGCGCGGCTTCGCCGCGCAACCCAACCCTAATTCTGCCGTGGGTACTGCGGTGAGAATCTGTATTAATCGAGGTACCCTATACAAAATGTAGAACAGCTAGAAACCTTAATCCAGCAAGCAGCCCAAGAAGGCGAAGTAGCCCAGCAGTCCCAAAACCCCTTTGGTTCACAGTTCAAAGTAGATTGGCCAGTCCCCGGTTATGAAAATGTCATTCTCAGAACACTCTGGGAAATTGCTGAAGATCAGCCCAATCCCCGTTTAATTTCCGCTTTCATCAAATAAACTCCTCAAGAGCCATGACTAATCCCCAACTGTTTGACACCATCGCCACCCTCCAGCCTCTCCCCTTGGATCGGCTCCAACTGACCGAACCCGAGATCGATCGCCTGGGCCAACTACCGATCGGTCAAGTCGGCACGATCGTCGAAATCTACACCACCCCAACCGAACCCCACTACCTGATCGAATTTGCTGACCTTCAAGGCTGTGCCTACGCGATCTCAACCCTTCAAGCCCAAGAATTTCTTCTTCTCCACTACGAACTCACCGCTGCCTGACTGGGCTACAAAACCATATTCCCCCAGCCATCAATCTCCGCTGCCAACTCCCTGCCATCCCCCAGATCCCCGTTTTCCCCCGCTTTTCCCGCTCACTTTTCTGACAACCCTCCATAAGAAACCGGGGATCCACACATCATTCAGCAACGCCATTAATTGTGATGCGCGGCGAAGCCGCCCAACCCAACCCTGCTTCTGCTGTAGGCACTCTGGTGAAAATTTGAATTAATCGAGGTGCCCTCAAATGACTGGGCTATTTCGCCTCCATCCAATTTTGACCCGCGTGAACCTCCACCTCCAGGGGCACCGCCAGTTCCACCGCCTGGGCCATGGTCTCCTTAATTTTGCGCTCCAATTCGGGCCACTCCTCCGGCGGCATCTCAAAGACCAATTCATCATGAACCTGGAGCAACATCCGAGCCCGGTACGGCTGGAGCACCTCCGCCATTTTAACCATAGCCACCTTAATAATATCCGCACTGGACCCTTGAATCGGGGCATTCGCCGCCGCCCGCAACAATCCCGCATCCTGCTGCCCCAAGGACTTCAGCTGGCTCAGATCGATCGTGCTGGGATCGCGCCCCTGGAGGCGCTGGAGTCGATCGCCACTGAACTGAAAATACCGTCGCCGCCCCAACAGCGTCGTCACATAGCCCAAGGCGATCGCCGCCTGGGACTGGTGCTGGAGGTAGGCAAACACCTGGGGATAGCGATCGTGAAACCGTTGGAGGAATCCCTTAGCAGCCGTGAGAGAAACGCCAGTTTCCCGCGCAAAGCGCTGGGCACCCATGCCATAAATAACTCCAAAGTTAATCACCTTCCCTAAACGGCGCTCCTCACTGCTAATCTCATCTTTCTCCAGCAGCAGCCGAGCCGTGAGGGTATGGACATCCTCCCCCGTGCGGTAGGCCTCCAGCAGAATCGGCTCCTGGCTCATGTGGGCCAAAATCCGCAGCTCAATTTGGGAGTAGTCCGCCGCCACCATTAACCAGCCCGGTTCGGGCACAAATGCCTTACGAATTTGGCGACTAAAGGCCGTGCGAATCGGAATATTCTGTAAATTGGGGTTAGAGGAAGACAGACGTCCCGTCGCCGTCACAGCCTGGTTAAAATCCGTGTGAATTCGCTGGGTTTGGGGCTGTACCAGCGCTGGCAACGCATCCACATAGGTGGACTTCAGCTTCGCCAAGGTGCGGTGCTCCAGCAGAGAGTCCACCACCGGATGATCCCCCCGCAGCTTTTCCAGCACCGCCGCATCCGTGGAATAGCCCGTCTTGATTTTGCGGGACTTTTTCACATCTAAACCCAAGTTCTCAAAGAGAATCGTACTTAATTGCTTGGGAGAGGCCAAGTTAAAGGGGATTCCAGCAGCTTGGTGGGCCGCATCCTCCAAACGCGCCAATTCCTGCTCTAATTGCTGGGAGAGCTGACCCAAGTAGGCCGTGTCAATGCGCACCCCCCGATCCTCCATCGCCGCCAGCACCGGCTCCAGGGGCTGCTCTACCGTCACCCGCAATTGCTCCAATGCAGGACACTGGGCCAATTCTTGGCCCAAAATGGGCACCAGTCGTCGGGTCACATGCACATCCATGCCGCAGTACTGGGCCACCTCCGCGATCGACACATCGGCAATAGTCTTCCCCTTCGGCACCAGATCCTTGTAGCTTTGGGGCTGAATTTGAAGATATCGATCGGCTAGGGCATCTAAACTATGTCCCTGGCTCGGATTCAGCACATAACTGGCCAAGAGCGTATCCCAGACTACCCCGCCTAGGATAATTCCCTGGTGTTGGAGAATCAGGCGATCGAACTTGGCATTCTGCAACGCCTTTGGGTAGTCCGCTGACTCTAAAATCGGTCGCAGAGCCTCTAAAGTTGTCTCCAAGTCCAGATTTCCACCCTCTTGCTCCCCCAACCGATGCCCCAACGGTAAATAGGCCAACTGTTCCGGCCCCTCGCCCCAGGCACAGCCCAGGCCCACCAGTTCCGCCTGACGGGGATCTAGGGCCGTTGTCTCCGTATCCCAGGCAACGGGCTGTTGGGGATCGGTGCACCGACGCAGGCGATGAACCAGTTGGGCCAAGGCTTCTGGCGTTTGGATCACCCAAGGCCGCAGGGGTTGGTGTTCGGCCTGAAACGCGAGCGTGTCCGCATAGCTCCAAAATCCCTCCTCGTCTTCCCCCTCGATCGGACCCGAAACCCCCAACCCGGTCTCCACCGGATTCACCGTTACCAAGGAAACGGGAGCCCCCATCGGGAAACTGGCCGCCAATCCGGCCCCAGACCCTGGCGTGCCCCCTGGGAAATCCCCTGACAAAGCCGGCGAATCCCCCACTTGCAACGGTTTTTCTCCCCCGAACAACGCCTGGAGCCGCGACAGTCGCTGGCCCATCTCCTTGAGTTCCAACATCTCCAAGCGGTGGGTCACCGCTGCCAGGGAAAACCCTTGGAGCCGACAGCCCTCTAACGCCTGTCCCAAATCCAAGCTAATGGGCACCTCCGTCATAATTTGGGCTAGGTGCTGGGATAGAAAGGCAGCATCACGGGATGTTTCCAGCTTCTTCGCCCAGGTGGGTTTAATCGCGCTAATTTGGCTATAGATCGTTTGCAAATCTCCATATTCCTGGAGCAGTTGCACGGCTGTTTTTGGCCCCACGCCCTTCACCCCCGGAATGTTATCGGAACTGTCCCCACACAGCGCCTTATAGTCCACCACCTGCTCCGGTGGTACACCCAACTTTTCAATGACCTGCTCGCGGCCAATCACAGCGGGCTTCCCGGTGCGGGCCTTACCGTAGCTCGTGCTCATGTAAAGAACAGAAATTTGCCGTTCTCCGTCCACCAACTGGAACAGATCCCGATCGCCGCTGAGTATCTTCACCGCATAGCCTGCTGCACTGCCTCGCTGGGCAAGCGTTCCCAAAATATCATCCGCTTCGTAGCCCACCTCCGTCACAATCTGCAAACCCAGTGCCTTCAGCACCTCCTTGAGATTTTCCACATCCGGTCGAAAGTCCTCCGGGGGAGCCTCACGGTTAGCCTTATAGTTGGAGTCGGCTTCGTGGCGAAAGGTGGGTTCGGGTCGATCGAAGGCAATGGCGATCGCGCTGGGCGTTTCTGTGCTAATGACCTCGGTGAGAGCGTTGAGGAAGCCATGGCAAACGCTCGTGGGAATCCCCGTGGAGGTGCGCAGCCCCCCGTCACGGCTTTTGGCAAAGGCATAGTAGGCCCGAAACGCCAGGGAGTGGCCATCAACAAGCAGCAGAGTGGGCATGGGGCAAGGTCCAAGGACAGAGTCAGCGCGGGAAATCTTCAGATTAGCATTCCCCCTGAGGCTGAATCCAGACTCCAACGATCGGGCACTCCTCGACAGAACCATAGGACTCAGGCTGCCCCACGGAGCGCGGCTAGCGCTTGGACAAGACAAAATATGCCCCGCCAGAGGCAGGGCACATTGTGGAATGAGATCGTTAAGTTGGTTTGTTAATCACGCCTGTCTAAGCACGCCTGTCTAAGCACGCGCGTCTGAGCACCGATCCATCGCCGCAACTACTCTAAAGCACGGAATTCCTCAGAATTACACTCGGGTAGTCGATCGGTTATCGTCACATGCATATTGGCGGCCTTGGTCAGGGTCACGGTGCCCCCCTGGGCCGCTGATGTTTCAAAGTCCAGCAGTTTACCAATATTCTGGGCCTGACAGAGGATCGTGTGGGTTGTCACCGCGTTGTCCATCGCAACCACATCCACCACACCGATATAGGACCGGAGGTTCTCATGGACCGGATTCGCATAGGCCCGCGCCGCCTGGGTATAGTCCGCAAGCTGGGATTCCTTTTGCATTGTTCCCGTGCGGTACTTATAGTTCTGGGTCACCTCCGCAATGCCTAACCCCAGGGAATCCCAGTAGTTAACGGAAACATCCTGGTCAGGGTTTGCGTAGAACTCTTGTTTCTCCAGATACAGCAGTTGCTGCGCCCGATTGGCTGAGCCAATATATTGTTTTGCTTCGGCTTCGCGAGCCTTGGCGGCTTGGCTAAAAAAGGAAGGAATGGCGATCGTGGCCAGCACACCAATGATAATAATGACCACTAACAGCTCTAGGAGCGTAAAACCCGATGGGGCCGACCTCCGATCGATCGCAAGCTTTTGGTGCAAGTAACATAGGAAACGGGTTGCAAAAGAGTGATACATACGTCAAAAGTAGACTACTCAGTCATAGGATTTGAGTGGAGCACCTCGCCCCTCAATTGAGGGGCTCACCGAGGATCACCGCCTCGGCCTTGGGGTCTGTCACCATCCTCCTAACACGTTTAGACCAGCAAATCTGACGATTGCAGACCCGACGCTACAAGGCTGATAGGTGTAAAACCACTGCTTTGCCAACCAGTGCTTTACATTTATCTACAATTGAGTATCATCGATTTCCCCAAACCATACTGAGATTTAAATCACAACTTTTAGCATCTCAGATCACAAAATTTCAAAATCGTAGTTAGACAACGGAAAAGCCTCCGGTTGAGGACGTGATCTAGACCGGCTCCAAACGGGTAAGTCTCACCAAGATGACGCAAGGGAGATCGTCATTAGCCGCAGAGTACTAGGTGCTGTCGGCCCTTGCCGAATCCCCCTCAGTCTCCCTTTTTGAGCGGTAAGGGGTAAGAAAAGGCTACGCTCTCCTTGTAAAGGAGAGCGTAGGGAAGATTCTCCTGGGCACCTCGAAAAATCAAAGTTCTGGCCCAATGAACCACGTAAGAATCAGTTTTGTGGCGTGCGGC
>JAYKIB010000127.1:0-2880 GCA_035285005.1 Prochlorothrix sp. | reverse complement strand
CCACTGATCATTTCCAGAATGCGATCGGTCTGGAGTTGGTTGCGAAGAATAACCTGACGGGGCCGATCCTCCGTCACCGTTCCAATGCACCGGGGGGTCACTCCCGGAGGACTGTGGCGCATCATCACCGCCAGGGCCTGATCCACCTGATCCGCCGGCACGATCGCCACAAACCGCCCCTCGTTCGCAATATAAAGGGGATCCAACCCGAGAATTTCACAGGCACCCCGCACCTGTTCCTGCACCTCAATCTGCTCCTCCCGCACCGTCATACCCAGCTTCGCGGCCTGGGCCAACTCATTTAAGGTACTGGCCAGCCCCCCCCGCGTCACATCTCGCAGACAATGGACCTCAATTCCCGCCGACAATAACCCTTGCACCACCCCATGTAACGGCGCACAATCACTCTCGATCGTCGTTTCAAACTCCAAGCCTTCCCGCTGGGCCATGATGGCAATGCCATGGCGACCCAAATCCCCGTTGAGCAGAATCCCATCCCCCGCCTGGATGGACGCAGGGCCGATCGGCGGTTGTTCTGGAGCAGCAGTCACCAGACCCACCCCCGCCGTATTGATATAGATGCCATCCCCCTTGCCTCGATCGACCACCTTGGTGTCACCCGTCACAATCTTCACCCCGATCGCCTGGGCCGTGGCCTGCATCGCCTGCACCACCCGCCACAGCGTCTCCATCGGTAGTCCCTCCTCCAGGATGAAACCCACCGTTAAATACAGGGGCTGCGCCCCCGCCATCGCTAAATCATTCACCGTTCCCGTCACCGCCAGGGTGCCAATGTTACCGCCGGGAAAAAACAGGGGACTGACCACGTAGGAGTCGGTGGTGAGGGCCATCCGCTGACCGGGCAAGACCAGGGTTGCCGCATCGTGGGCCGTCCCATTGGGGGAACCAAAAACCGGCAGAAACAGTTCTTCAATGAGTTGCTGCATCAGCTTGCCGCCACCCCCATGGGCCAATAACACCTGGGGATAACGCTGAACCGGCAGAGGGCAGAGGAGGGATTGGGAATCGAGCGAGATTGGGGTAGAGTCGGGGTGAGACATACACGCTCAAGAGCGATGGTGTTTACAAAGGAGCAAAGACTATTCGATGCAGATCTTGCCACAATCCTGGAGATGTGTCTGTCCCTTTGTAAACTGAGTACTATTGCCAAGGCACGTCGGGGGCGCTTCAAAGGCAATTCGAGGGAGATCACTCTCTTATTCCCCTCGTCGCTCCCAATCCCTCATTCACAAACCAAGCACCCACTATGGCTAAAATTGTCCGTCTTGAACCGATCGCCCAAGAGGCTGAGGTGGCAACGAACTCCAATTTACTCTCCCTGTTGCTGAACAAGGATTTGGATGTGTTGAAAGAGTGTGGAGGTCGGGGAATGTGTGCGACCTGCCACATCTATATCAAGGCGGGTATGGAAGGACTCTCCCCAATTAACCGCCGTGAACAGCGCACCCTTGAGGTGATTACCTCCTGTAAGCCCAACTCCCGCCTAGCCTGCCAAACCCGTGTATTGGATGAGGGGGTTGTGGTGGAACTCCCTCCGGGTATGTATGTCCAGTCTTTACAAGATATTGAGGAGTTGATTGGACGCAGAGCAGAGCAGGATTTGTTGCACCCGATTACGGGTGAAGTCCTGGTGGAACAAGGGAAGCTCATTACCCGATCGATGATCACTCAAATGGAAGATACCAAGTTCCAGATCAACGACTACCTCGGCGGCGAACTCTAGGGGCTGGGTACCTCGATTAATTGTGGGGGGCGGCTTCGCCGCCCCCCACAACCCTGATTCTTGCGTAGGCCACTGGGCAAAAATTGGACTTTTTCGAGGTGCCCGGCTGTCATTATCTAATGGGCACCTCGATGAATTGGGTGGAGCGGCTGCGCCGCCCCACCCATCCCCGGAGTCTTGGGACAGGCACAGCACGAAAATTGGACTTTTTCGCGGTGTCCTCGAATATTAAAGTTTATTGCAGGATTCTGCGGGGGAGGCGATCGAGCTTGGAAAAGAGTAGGACTCAGGACGCTCGACGTTCGGTATTGCAGTCCCACTGCATCATGCCAGCGCCTCTGACCTAGATTCAGACCCAAACCTCAGTCGATCGAGTCGATCGCAACCCTAGCTCGCAACAGGGGGTGGACGCCCCGACGCTCCCCCACCTCCAATCTAAAATCATCCGGGCACCTCGATTAATTGTGGCAGGCGGCTTCGCCGCCTGCCACAACCCTGATTCTGCCGTGGGCACCATGGTCGAAATTTGAATTGATCGAGGTGTCCATCCGCCAGCTCAATCGATCGCGATCTCAATTCGGGATCGGTAAAGATTGACTTTGGGATCGACAAAACCGCGATTGGACACTTCGATGAATTGGGGTGGGCGGCGCAGCCACCTCACCCAAACCTGATTGCTACGGAGGCCATCTCCGAAACGTTTGGATGAACCGAGGTGCCCTGTTAAGTTTGGTTGAAAAAGGTCAAGGTTCTCCAAATAAACCTGTCACAATGTTACAGGTCTGGCATGACCCATTGGACCTCTGGAATAGTGAAGGGTACCTCGATTGATCAAGAGGGGCGACTGAGCACAGCGGCTTTGCCGCTTCCCGCAGCCCCAACTCATTCGTTGGTCACCCCGCCACACTTTGGATGGTTCGCGGTGCCCCAAGCGCTTGGCACGGTTCAGTCTACCCCCTGTGACGTTCATCACACAGTTTCACCTCCCCATCTTCAGTCCTCTGGGAAGTTTAAGAGGATGTTTGGAAACCCAAGAGGTGGAGTAGGGGTACAAGAAAGCCCTTGAGGATCTAGGCTAGATAGTGTAAATTCATCCACCTTCCTCAAGAGCTATGACTTCAGCTTACCCCGTCACC
>JAYKIB010000126.1:0-6482 GCA_035285005.1 Prochlorothrix sp. | reverse complement strand
CGTCACTTTTGTGGTCGGCGGTGACGGTGCCAAAGTCTGCGAGGAGATGGAGGCCCACCCGCTGGCTCAGGGCATGGGCAAATTGACAGACTTCGGTCCAAAACTCGGGGGAAGGGGTCATGGGTGCGGTGATGGGAGGGTGAGGTGTTGTAGGGCTAGGGTAGCCGACTCATTACGAGCGAAAACGGAGCAGTGATTCCCGATCGGCGGGATCGCCAGGGGGGGCACTCCTCCATAAACTTGTCCGTAGATTATTTAGTAAACCGGGCACCTCGATTCATTCAACTTTTTGAGAGACGGCCCCCGCAAGAATAAGGGTTTGGGTTGGGCGGCAAAGCCGCCCAATCCCATTCATCGAGGTGCCCTTTAGTGATGATTCGTTGTCTGGGGGACGGGGATGCAGCCAGCCCCGCCCAAGCGCTAGTCGCTGCTAGCCATTAGAGATGGGAGCCAGATCTGGGTGACTGCCCTTGTTTTTTCGGAAACTCCCTACCAGTAGATAGGTGGAAGCTATCGGTGCGATCGATTAGGTGCTAGGAAATAGGCCCCTAAATTTTCGATTTCGCTGTCACCGAGGCTGTCTTGCCCCAGACGGCACATGTGCTGGAGGTAGGTCTGGGGATAGCAGAGTTTAGCGCCTTGGCGATCGTGGTAGCCCCGTAGGGCATTGCCCCAGGGATCGTTGACGAGATACCCCGAGGTGGTGAATCCGATGATACAGATGCTGTGGTTTTGGTGGGTGCAGTAGCTTTCTACAATTACGGGCTGACCGTGACTAATGCGTTGGCGCACCTCAGCCCAGGTTCGTTGGGTGCTGAAGCTTACCTCGAAGCCATAGCTTTGCACTAACCGCACCACCCGGGAACTGTCCAGATAGGACTGGCTGCCGTAGCGCTGTGTGTAGTGTTGGGAGAGTTCCTCGTGGAGGGACTGATTGGGGGACTGGGGGGTGAGGCCATGGTAGGTCAGGGCCATGGCGATCGCGGTGAGGGTGGAACTGAGGGCTGGGGGCAGGGGGACCGGAGCCGGAGCGGCGCGATCGGCGGCGGGAGATAATGGCGGGGAGACGGGGTAGGGGAAACCCAGGTAGGGCACATTAAGTTCTACCTGGACGGTATCGAGATCCACCCGGGTGTTACCCCGTCGAACGTTGACCTGCTGCCGCCCACAATAGCCGGTGTGGCCAAAACCAGGGATGGGCTCCGCGAGGGTAACGTGGACGTGATGCTGGGTGGGTCTGTAGCTCACGAGTCCGTACACTGAGCCCCGAGGTAGGGGGCAAGATTCCGACTCGTCAAGACTGCTCGGACTGGTGGGTTGTTTTTTCAGGACGGTGTCCTGGGTAATGGCGAGGGTGAGTCCTTGGTCATCCACAGGGATTGCGTGCCCTGCTTTGGAGAGGGATACATGGGACCAGGGGACGTAGACTGGGGCGATGGTGGGATGGTTGGTGTGCGGGGGATGGTTGGTGGGAGGGGAAGGGACGGGTTGGGCGGTGATAGCGAGATTGGGGAGTGAGGCGAGGTTGGGGACAACCTGGACATGTCCCCGCTGGTAGCCATAGCTGAGTGCTGTAAATTGCTGACCCTGTTGGAGCCGCTGGCGCTGGACCGGGGATAGACTCGCGGAGTCAAGGGGATGGGTTTTGAGCCAAGTCTCCTGGAGAACTTGAACCTGGACAGGCCCAGGAATGAGGACGGGGGGTTCGTCTGAGGTTATTCCTACCTGCTCCCGGCCTTTGTGGAGGCGCACTTGGGATGCGTCCACGTAGCCGATCCGGCCAAGGTGGGCGAGGTCTTGGGAGAGTTCCACATAAAGATAGCCCTGGGTATAGCCGTAGCGATCGAGGCTGAACCGTTGTCCTGCCTTGAGGGTCATGAGTTGCGATTCGCGCAGCAGGGCTGAGTCCAGGGGTAGACTCTTACAGAATGTATCCGCTCGGATTTCTAACTCAATGGCCTGCCCAACACTGAGGGGTTCGGTGCTGACCAGGAGCTGAATCACCTGTTCGCCCACGATGCATCCTGTGGCATCGGTGCCTTGGAGCCGGAGCCAGCGGGTGCCGGTGGTATAAAATCCCTCATCCAGGTTAGAGTGCCATTGGCTCGTGTGAGGATCCAGAATTACGGGAAATGCCCATTGATCCTCAGCCCGCAGGGACAAGTGATGAATCGTTGCCCGATCGTAGTGACCTTGGAAGGTGACCGGCGTTTTGACGAGGACTTCTGCGGGCCCTTCGTAGGTTAGCGGTACAGTAGAATTCTGGGTTGTCATCATGATGGTTTCCCTTCCCGCAGCACCCTTTATCGGTCAGTTCCTGAACGAAAATTTGGATTTTTTGAGGTGGTCTAGTCCTATATGTCTAGGTTTCTGCCCGCGATCGGGAATTCCTTAAAGAAATTTCTCAGGGAGCTCTCGAACCGGGGTGTGGGGGGTGTAAATCAGGGGGGCTGAACCCGATCGTTTTCCCCTCAGCCGCTATGGCGGCTCCTCCCAATTAATCGAGGTACTCTCTCGTGTGCCTCTTGTTCTCTACTGTTTGTTGATTGGATCCATGCCCGACCCTTCTCTTTCCTACGCCCAAGAACGTGACGTTGCGCTTCATTGCACGATTGCGGCTGCTCGCCTTTGTGAGGCTGTGCGTCAGGATCAAGCTTCTGTGGCGATCCACAAGCCGGATCACAGCCCGGTAACGGTGGCGGACTACGGTGCCCAAGCTCTGATTTGTCGTAGTCTCCAAGCCGCATTTCCCCATGATCCCGTGATGGGGGAAGAGGATGCCCAATTGCTAGCGAGTCCCGAGCTAACGGAGTGTCGCAACCGGGTGACGGAGTATGTGTGCGCTCAACTCCAAACGCCCGTGGAGACGGAAACGGTGTTGGATTGGATTGGCCATGGTCGCAGTGGTTTTGGCGATCGATTTTGGACACTGGATCCTATCGATGGCACCAAGGGGTATGTGCGGGGAGATCAGTATGCGGTGGCGCTGGCTTTGATTGAGCAGGGACAGCTGCAGGTGGCGGCGATTGTGGCTCCGGCGTTGCCCGTGGATTCGGCCCAACCGACGGGTGATCGGGGGGTTGCGTTTGTGGCGGTGCGGGGACAGGGGGCGGAGGCGATCGCGTTGGGGTCTGGGGCGCGTCGGGTTTTGCGTGTGAATGGGGCGGCGCAGCGGGATCGGTTTCGGTTAATCGAAAGTGTGGAGCGGGATCATGGGACGCCGGCATGGCAGCAGGCTGTGGCGACGGCGATCGGGTTGACGGTTCCGGCGGTGCAAATGGACAGTTTGGCGAAGTATGGGTCGATCGCCCGAGGGGAGGCGGATCTTTATTTGCGGTTACCGTCGGGTGATTCGGTGCTGCGGTGGGAGAATATTTGGGACCATGGGGCGGGGGTGCTGGTGCTGGAGGAAGCAGGGGGCACGGTGACGGATCAAACGGGGAAGCCGTTGGATTTTTCCCAGGGGACGAAGTTGCTCAAGAATAGGGGCATTGTGGCAAGTAATGGGGTGATTCATGGGGCGGCGATCGAGGCGATTCGTGCCCTGGGGATTGATTAGGTGATGTTTTGGATAGCAGTGCGCTATGACCCAACTGCGAGCTAATCAGTGGCGCTTGATTCCCCCGATCGCGGCTTCTGGGGCGCGACAAATGGCGATCGATCGTTGGCTGCTGACCCAGCACCGCCAGGGCCACCATCTCCCCACCTTGCGCTTCTACACCTGGGATCCGCCGGCAATTTCCCTGGGTTACCATCAGCAGCGCTGGCCCGATCGGTGGCGTTCCCTCTCCTGGCAGGGGCAGCCCCTTGATTTAGTGCGACGACCCAGTGGGGGACGGGCCGTGCTGCATCAGGGGGATTTGACCTATGGTTTGGTGACTTCGGTGGGGATGGGGTTGAGCGGGGGACGATCGGCGATTTATGCCCAGCTTTGCCGGTTTTTGCTGCGGGGTTGGCACCGTTTGGGGTTTGAGTTGGACTATGGGGCGCCGAACCGGGACTATGGTCGCACGCCCAACTGTTTTGGGACGGCAACTCCGGCGGATTTGGTGCTGGCGGACGGAACCAAGTGGATCGGCAGTGCCCAACTGTGGCAGGGAGAAGCGGTGTTACAACATGGCTCGATGCCTGTGGGATTGTCGGGGGAGTTGTTTGAGCAGGTGTTCGGGGGGACGTGGGGCCAGAGTGATCTGCGCGATCGGGCCCAGGGGGTGGCGATCGATCGGGCGATCGAGACTCTGACGGCGGCGGCGATGACGGTGTTTGGGGGGGAGTGGGTGACCCAACCGCTCACGGCTGAGGAAGAGATGGCGATCGATGCAGATTTGTCTGATTTCGTCGTGTAGGGGGATGAGAATCAGGGTTTGGGTTGGGCGGCGAAGCCGCCCAACCCAATTAATCGAGGTGCCCTGAAGTGTCCCACTTAGAGCAGGGCGGTTACCCTAAAACTGAGGGGCTGCTATAGACTGCCAATGCGGTGTAGTTTCATAAAATTCGTGCTTTGGGGCCGATATGCCGGGGTCCCGCCCAGAATCAAGATCTGATCGCCATCCTTGGCAATTTTGCGATCGACGAGGCATTTTTCCACCTGCTCGATCTCCTCCTCGAAACTACTGAGAGTCAAGTCTAGGAGTACGGGCTGGACTCCCCAAATGAGATTTAGACGGTGATAAACCTTGATATTGGGAGTTAAGGCAACCACTGGGGCCTTAGGGCGTTCTCCTGAGGCAATCATGGCGGTGTAGCCAGTGGTTGTAAAGGCAACAATACAGGTGAGATCAAGAATGTGATCGATCGTATTTAATGCCTCGCTGAGGGCATGGGTCTCGTCGGTCTCTGCCGGGGGATTATTGACAAATTCAATATCTTTCTCGACATCATGGGAGATTTTGACCAGCATTTCCACAGCTTTGACGGGATATTCTCCCACGGCAGATTCCCCGGAGAGCATCACCGCATCAGTGCCATCGAAAATTGCATTGGCCACATCGCTGGCCTCGGCGCGGGTGGGTCGGGGATTACGGATCATACTGTCTAACATCTGGGTTGCCGTAATGACGGGCATACTGAGGAGATTACAGGCTTTAATAATCCGTTTTTGCAGGATTGGCACCCGTTCTGGACTCATCTCTACCCCTAAATCACCCCGAGCCACCATAAGGCCATCACTGACCTGGAGAATCTCTTCCAGATTCTCGATCGCCTGGGGCTTTTCAATCTTGGCGATGACGGGTACATCGGGAGCATTGCGATCGGCCATAAACTGCTTGAGGGTGAGGATATCCTCGGCAGTCCGGACAAAACTCAGGGAAACCCAATCAATTCCCTGGGAGAGGCCAAATTCTAAGTCTTGCTTGTCTTTATCTGTGAGGGACGGGAGTTGAAGATTAAGGCTGGGCACATTAACTCCCTTGCGACTTTTCAGGATTCCCCCTTCCACGACACGGCAATGCACCGCCGTTTCTAGCACCCCGGTTACCTGGAGTTCCAGCAAGCCGTCATCCAACAGAATTTGGGTACCGAGGGTCGCTTCCTGGGCGAGATAGGGATAGTCGATGCCTGCGGTACCGGGTGCACCGGTATATTCCGCTACGGGCACTAAAATTAGGGTTTTCCCATCCACCAGCTCCATTTCCCCCTCTGGAAGGGTGCCGATGCGAATTTTGGGCCCTTGGAGATCCTGTAATAGGGTGATGGGGGTATCTAATTCCTCGGAGATATCCCGTAGAACTTGGACAATTTGGGCATGATCGGCATAGCTACCATGGGAAAAATTGAGACGGGCAACGTTCATCCCAGCTCGCACCATGTCCCGGATGACATCGGGTGAGCGACTGGCGGGGCCAATGGTGGCAACAACTTTGGTGCGATGGGTTAGGGATTTCATGGGAGCGTGGACCTCCAAATTGGGGAAAGAGTTAGGGTGGGGTCTGAGGGGTGGCCAGATGCGGGGCAACGCCTGCGTGTGCGCTACTGCTCAGTACCGGACAAAAAAGTGATCAGAATGGCCCTAAACCCTTACAGGGTAGGCATTTGAGTCTGATCGTCTGAAACCCTTGTATGGTAGGCGTTTCCAAAGTTTTGTCCGGTACAGAGGCGCTACTGTTGCGAACAGGGTTGTATCGAGACGTTTGACCGTTCCCCTTGTACTGCGAATTGTCATCGGGAGGACAGAATCTAATGTATTCTTTGGGTTGGGGTAAAGAAGAATGACAGGATTTCAGACTGCTGGAAAGAAAGTGGAATAATAGGAAAATCAGGGCTAGGAAACTCACCGTAAATTGGTCGTTTTAGGCCCACTCGATCGCGAGGGAATTCTTTAGGGCACCTCGATTAATCGAGTATTTGAAAAATCTAAGTCTTAAAAACCCCCATAGTGAGACAGAAATAACCTTTCCATAGCACTATGGGGGTTGTTATTACAATATCAGCTAACTAACCCTTCTCCATAAGATAGATCTATCCCACAGAAACCTCTTTAG
>JAYKIB010000125.1:0-5756 GCA_035285005.1 Prochlorothrix sp. | reverse complement strand
TCATAAAACCGCTAGAACCTCGTAACCTCGTCGAGGGACTTGGAACAGAGGCCAGATTCTTGGCATTGACAGGGGCTAAAACCCTGATTCTGCCGTGGCCAGATTTTTTATGAAACCACCCTGCTTGTAAAGGGGGGTTAGGGGGGATTCTCTTAGGGGCACCTCAATGAATTGAGGCGTGCGGCGAAGCCGCACGCCACACCCCTTATTCTTGCGTGGATCACAGGATGAAAATTGGGATTAGTCGCAGTGTCCTGAGGTTTATGAATATCCTCAGGGACCAATGCTGCCAAATTTTACCCCTAGGCCGGCGCAGACGATCGCTGACCCCAAGCCGCCAACCCAATTCCCAGCAGCACGATCGCCCCGCCGCCCAACGTCGTCACCGTGGGCACCTCGTCCAGGATCCAGTAACCCAAAAGACTAGCCCCGATCGGCTCCCCCAACACCGCCAGCGTCACCAACGTCGGAGACAGCCACCGCACCGCCCAATTCAAGCTGGTATGTCCCACCAGTTGAGGCAGTAGAGCCATCAGGACAATGTAACCATACACCGACATCGGGTAGCCCCCATACCCTGTCCCCTGGAGCCAGGGCACCGGTAGCAAACCGAGGGCAGCGACGGTATAGACCGCAGTGGTGTAGTGAGCTGTGTTTACGCCTTGGGTTTGGATGTGGCGACCGAGGACCAGATAGAGGCTGATCGTCCAGGAGCCGATCAGCGCAAAGCCATTGCCCAGCAGGGGCTGGGGAGCAACGCTCGGGACAGCCTCCGCCAAACCAATGGTGAGGCTTCCGGCGAGGGCAAGGCCAATGCCGATCCAGGTGAGGGGGCGCAGGCGCTCCTGCCACCAGAAGCGGCTCAGCAGGGCAACCCAAATGGGGTTGGTGGTGACGATAACCGTGGAGGCGGCGATCGAGGTGTAGGCAAGGGACGAGATCCAGGTGGCAAAGTGGAGGGCAAGGCAAAGACCCGCCACCAGGGTCAGCAAACGGAGGGAGCGGGGATAGTGCTGGGGAGATAGGGTGCGCCAGTTGGGAGCCAGGATCACGGAGACAATCAACAGGCGAGAGGCGGCCATGACGAGGGCGAGGCTGCGTTTGGACAGGGCAGGAGCAGCACCGGCGTTAACCCCCGAGGCGGTGATATCCGAAGCGACGATCGTGGCCATGGCAAGGCGAATCAGGATCGGCGCAGTGGCAATGGCCAGAATGCCAAGACTGAGGATCAGGATGATTTTACCGGTGGGCGGATGTGACGATTGCATGGGTGAGACGGTACAAACCTGGTTTCTAAGGGGCACCTCGACTCATTGTGGCGCGCGGCGAAGCCGCATGCCACAAGCTTGATTCTGCTGTGGGTACTGCGGTGAGAACCTGGATTAATCGAGGTGCCCTAAGTCATCCTGGGGGGAGGGTCTAGATACAAAGGCCCAAGAAGGCTATAATGGCCCACGTACTCAAGTTAGGCTAGGGCAAATTCGTGGGTTCCGGTGTACCGGAGGCAACGCTCCCAGTTGAACTTGCTGCCAGGAGAGGTGGCAGAGCGGTTGAATGCACTTGACTCGAAATCAAGCATAGGGCGACCTATCGGGGGTTCGAATCCCCCCCTCTCCGTTTTCATCACAATTTCCATCCCCTTACGGCCCCAGACGCTGAAGATCACCCCAGTTCATCGTCCCTAGGGACTGTCATCAACTCACGGTAGGGCACCTCGATGAAGTGGGTTGGGCGGCGAAGCCGCCCAACCCAACCCCGATTCTTACGTGGGCCACAGGACGAAAACTTGGATTTTTCGAGGTGCCCTGGACTAACTAATCTGGACTAATTGAGGTGCCCTGTAGGAACCCGGCATAGCAGAGTGACACGCCCGCCCCAGTTGTCTGAGCTAGAGGCTATGCCCCCGAGCCTGAGGACAGTCTAGGGTTCAATCATGACCCCCCTTAGGGGGGCGTACCTCGATTCTCTGCGCTGGAACTGTCGGGCGCCGGAAGATCCGCGATCGCAAACACCAGTCGCAGTCCCCACCGGCCTAGGATCCAGCCCGCCAGTCCCAACCCCATCAACCAAACGATTTGCTCCCGGGGGGCGAGGTCAGCTTGGGCTTGGGCTTGGTGGATCGATCGCTGTTGTGCCAGCTGCCCTTGTAACGCCACCAATTGCTGGCGCAGACGGTCCCGATCGCGATCCAGTTCCCGACTCCAGCGCTCAGCCTCCCGACGCTCCCACGGTATTGGCTCCCCCCCCGCTTGCGCCCAAAATTCAGCTACCGTCACACTGCGATCGTTCAGTTGCCGATAATCCGCCATTAATCCCCGCACCTGAGCCGCCATTTCCACCCACACCACATCCGCCGCTGACAGCGGCGGTTGCGGCACTTGCCGATCGACCAACACCAGCGTTCCCGTCAGCAGATCCGTCATCTGTTGCTGGTGATCCACAAGGGGCTGGAGATCGAGGACAGCGGCAAATTGATCGGGAGGACTGGGCCGAGCCGAGGGAACCGGAGTCGGTATCTTGGGGGGCATTGCTGAAGGGGCGAGGGATCGATCGCTGCCAGTCGGGGCCACTTCGCTGCCCGTTGGAACCCCTGTTGCCTGGGTTTCCGCTGCCCTTGCCGGATCTTCTATTCCTACCGCCGCGCCATCGGCCTCCACAGCCCGTTGCGATCGCTGCCCTTGCCAATAGCGACGTTCCACCTGCTGCATCACAACCCCATGCTCCAACACCGCCTGTTCCAGGGCAGACACCAACGCCGATAGGTGGAGCAGCGGACTGCCCAGGATTTGGAGCGCCGCCTGACCGCGCTGAAACCGCCCATAACTGGCACCCAACGCCAAGCCAACGATCGCCCACAGCGTCAAGATAAACGCGAGGAGTTCTTGCCGGAGGGAGAGAGGAACGCGGAAAAAACGAGTCGGCAGAGGGGGCGGCACCATCATCGATCGCAGTCGCTCCTAAAATAAACTCCTAATCCATTCCTTCACCGTCTCCGCGGCCTGAGCCCCTTCAACGCCCAGGAAAAAGATCGCCACCAGAATCCCGGTACTGAGCAAGAACCCCATCAAACAGAGGGTCAGCCCCCCCAAGGTAATCGCCCCATCGTCTTCTAAAAAGCTAAACCCCGTCACAAAAACCCCCATGGCAGGCAGGGTATTGGTGCCCGGGATCGGAATCATCATCGACAGCCCCATCAAGGCCAGGGTCAACCCCACCACCAAACGACCCGGAGGACTCGTACATAAAAAACTCAACCGAGGCCGCGTCAACGCCTCCAAACGGCTCAGCCAGGGCAAGCCCGTCTGCATCACCTTTTGGGTCATCTCCAGGGGCACGGTCCAGCGTAGCCATGACGCGGGAAACCAGGGCCGATCGCGACCCACCACCAACTGCCCCGCCAGCAACATAATCAACAGACCAAAGGGAATGGAATAGCCCGGAGCCGGGACCGGCAGGGCCGAAGGAAAGGCCACCAGGACAAACAACACCCCAAACGCCCGCTCCCCCGCCAGGGTTAGGATCTCGCCGAGGGAAACGGTGGCATTGCGATCGTCTTCAAAAAAAAAGCGGTGAAGGTCCGTGGATAACTTAGCCATACTCTCGCTGTAATCGAGCTGTAACTGAGCTGTAACTGAGCTGTCATTCAACTTTCACGTAGAGGGCGCCTGGATAAATGGGCTTGGGCGGCTTCGCCGCCCAACCCAACCTCCCCTGGGTACCTCGATGAATGGTAGTGCGCGGCTTCGCCGCCCAACCCAACCTCCCCTGGGTACCTCGATGAATGGTAGTGCGCGGCTTCGCCGCCCAACCCAACCTCCCCTGGGTACCTCGATGAATGGTAGTGCGCGGCTTCGCCGCCCACACCTCTAGTGTTTGCATCCGCTCCCCCGCCAGGGTTCAACCGGATTGACTGACAAACCTGGGCCAAATCTAGGCCTAGAGGGCGGGTCAGGACACCTGATCCCTCCGATCCTAAACGTCTGGTAGGGGCGGGATTTTCGTGCCCCATGCAGAGCGCTGTGTCAGGTAACCAGGCGTCCAACTCCCTGGAGTAAGGTGAGCTTATTCTAGAATAACTTAGGTCTTAGCCTCAGGCTGGCAGAAAATGCCGAAAACCGATGTATAGCCATGTAAATAAGTATTACCGCCAATGGGGCCAATCTCACCATTACAGAAAAATCCCCCCAGAGGAATCTCACCTAGATACTGGCGAAACAGATCCGAATCAAAATTCGGCTCATCGTACAAATTTTCCCCCCGACCTAGGCAGGAAAACATCAGCGCCCCGGTGGCCACCGCATCCTGATTCTCCTGGCGATATTGCTTGAGCAAAATCTCCAAATCCTCAGCCGACGTGTGGGCATCCCGCAAATGGAACTGGATCCGCTGACCGGGCCGCACCCGATCGCCCACCGCGATCGCCCCGGTGCGAGGATCCACCCCCAGCAAATTCCGCACCAGAAAATCTCCCGGCTTCAGCTCCAACTGAAACGGATTACAGGCAATCCCCATAAACAGCGAGCTTTGGACCAACTGCCGATCGGCCGGATCCAAAGACTCAACAATCTCCTGCAACGCCTCCAAAGGCGTCATATCCTCATTCCCTTCCCCCACCTGCACCTGGGTTAACACATTACGTTGGGCCTCTGTCACCCGCAGTACCGAACCAATGGGGCGACAACCCTGGGCCACGATCGTCTTCAGGCAAATATTACCCCGTAGGGCCAAACCGATCGTCCCCTCATTACAGTAGCGATCCTGGAAAAACAGCCCCCCTTCCCGCTGCTGCGGTCGTCCACTGGCCAAGCCCCCCACCTTCACCGCTCCCGGATAGGCAAAATCCAAACCCTGGAGTAACTCATCGGCACGGGAAGAGTAGGGATCCACCAGGAGAATAAAATACACCGTCTCCTCGGGACTGGAGAGCGGCGCAACCCCCAGGCAATCGCTCCAGGCTTGGGGGGGACTGTCCGGGTCTGGTAACTGCTCGTCTTCTACCCAAAAAGGCTCGATCGTCACCCCTGGCAAACAGGCTAGGGACAAACTAATGGCTGGGGATTCCTCCATTTCCTGCACTTCACCCTGGGAATCCTGCCCAACAATGCCTCCCCCACCGCAACCAATCACATGGGGAATTTGAATCTTTTGGGTCAGCAGGGGAAGAACGCGGGAATACTCACTCGCAAAAGCCGAAGACACAAACACAATACCCAAATCGGGAGATCCCGAAAGTTCTGCCTGGGCACGATCGACCACCTCCTGGAGAGCAGCTTCTAGAGACGGTTGCGTTGAGAGTGCGTTAGACCACTGGATACCTTGATTCATAACTCCCCCTAGCTCAGGCTATGACTATACCAGAGATTGATCCAGGCATTAGTCCAGCCTAAATCCAGGCATTCGTTCAGCCGTGATCTAGCCGTGATTCAGCCCGGCACTTCGCCTTGATCACCGGGCAGTATTTATCGGGCACCTCGATGAATTGTTGTGTGGGGGGGCGGCTCTGCCGCCCCCCCACACAACCCTGGTTCTTGCATGGGCTGTCTCCCGAAATTTTGGATTAATGGGCACCTCGAAAAATCACAGTTCTTGTCCAGTGACCTACGTAAGAATTAGGGTTGTGGCCTGCGGCGAAGCCGCAGGCCACAATTAGTCGAGGTGCCCTAATCGAGGTGTCCTATCGCAATTTGTGGCAATTATCTCGGCTTAAAGCAATGGAGCTTGGTAGCCTATGTTAAGTTTGAAAGGGCTAGTCTGGT
>JAYKIB010000124.1:0-5266 GCA_035285005.1 Prochlorothrix sp. | reverse complement strand
AAGGACTCGGGAAAGGACTAGGGCCATGGATCAACTGTCATTACGGCTCAAGGATGCGGGTGGCGCGTATCTAACACACACGGGGTTGTCCCAGGCCGATCGGACAGAACCGTGGTCCATGACACCCCAGAGTTTGCGGGATTGGGGCGATCGGGTGCATCGGTTCCAGGCCGAGGTCCGGGATCAGCCGCAGGTGGAGCAGGTGAGCTTATTTGAATTGGAAACGCCGACCCTAACGGTATGGGGCGATTCAGGCTTCGACCCCTTCACCGTGCGGCCCCAGAGTTTTGATTTTTGGTGCTGGGAGCAGGAGGGAGAGGGAGCAGCAGCCATCTATTTTGTCCTGGATTTGCAGTGGCCGATTCTGCTGTATGTGGGGGAGAGCGGGAACCATCACCAGCGCTGGAAGCGGGAGCATGACTGCAAGGAGTATGTGCGCCGCTATGTCAACGCCCACCATGCCTTGGGCCTACAAACGCAGGTGGTATTGGGGTTTGAGTTGGGAGTCCCGGAGCGACGCAAGGCGCGACAGGCACTGGAGCAAGCATTCATTCAGCGGTGGCGATCGCCATTTAATAAGGAAAATTGGAACTATTGGAAAACACCCTTTGTTAATTAGATCTAGGACACCTCGATACAATTGCGGCGTGCGGCGAAGCCGCACGCCGCAACCCTAATTCTGACGGGGGTCACGGGGCAAAAACTTTGATGGGCACCTCGATTAATTGAGGCCGGCGGCGAAGCCGCCGGCCTCAACCCTGATTCTGCCGTGGGCACTGCGGTCGAAATTTGAGTTTTTCGAGGTGCCCTGATTTTTCGAGGTGCCCTAAATGCTTCTTAATTAACCGGTTTGGCCCCTAGAACGGGAGATCATCGATCGCGGGGGGGGGCGGCAGGGCCAGGGGCCGATCGACGGGAGGCGTGGGTCGGGGCGGCGGCGGAGCGGGGGGGTTCGGAATGGCGGGGGAGGCCGGAACGAGCCTAGATTGGGGCGGACTAGAATGGGACAGACTTGCGTGGTTAGGATCCGTGGGGCTGGGATCTTGAATTGTGATCGGAAATGGATAGTAATCCGGTTGAATTTCGCAGGCTTTGAGGGTTTGTTGCCAGATTTTCTGGTTTTTGTCCCAACGGAAACCATGATCCTTCGCCAGTTGGCGTTGGTCATAGGAGACCTCCGCAATGATCCGCTGGTTAGGAGATCGAGACCGATCGATCGCCTGCTGAACCAGTGCCGGGAGGTTGGGGACGCGATCGAAAAGGGCAGCAATCAGTTGACAGTCCGTGAGGGCACGATGGGCACTACTAACACCAATTCCATGCTCTAGGGCAAGATTAATCAGGGAATTGCGTTTTTTAGTGGCCTGGGGCCAGCAGAAGTCCTCTAGGGTGCAAAGCCAAGGTTTATCGCAGGGGGGCATTCCATGAAGCCCCAACCAGCGGCGATCGAAGGACGCATTATGGGCCACGAGGTAGTCGGCTTGGTCCATCCACTGGCTGATTAAGGTGAGGACAGCGGGAGCCAAGGGGGCAGCGGCTTGGGCGGCCTGGGGGCTAATGCGGTTAATGGCTTGGGCAGGGTTGTCCCAGGTGGGAAGGAGGGTAGAAACTTGGGCGAGGGGGGTGTGGTGTTCGACGCTATAGAGGATGGTGCCGAGTTCGATCGGGCGAGCCGTGTCGGGACTGAGTCCAGTGGTTTCAAAGTCTAAGATGAGGAGGAGCATGGGCTAGGGACGATGGGCGATGGCAACCGCTAGATTGAGAGCGAGGTGCCCGTGAGCCGCCCGCTTTAGAGGGTGTTTGGAAACTGCGGCTAAGGGCCTTAGGCCCTTGCCGAATCCCCTTCTGTCCCCCTTTTGAAGAGAAAAGACCGTTCCCCCCTTGCAAGGGGGGGTAGAGGGGGGATTCTCCTAGGTTTGGGCACCTCGACTCATTGGATTGCGCGGCGAAGCCGCGCAATCCAACCCCAATTCTGCCGTGGATACTGGGGTGAAAATCTGGATGAATCGAGGTGCCCATACAACGCATCCTAACGACCCAACCTGTTCTCAATATCTCGGCAACCACCGGGAATCGTAGCACGAGTTTTTTCGCCCCCCCAAGCACAGCAATAACAGCGCTGCTCCTCAGACAAACGCACCACACCGCTAAAATCCGCATTTTCCACCACTGCTCCCGTATAAGCACCCGTTTCATAGTTTGGCGTTTCCGTACGACTGCGAGGACTCGCCGTTTCCAGATCACCATAAAAAAACCGCGCCCCCAACAAATCCGCCCCCCGCAGATTCGTCTCATACAAAATCGTGCGAGACAAATTAGCCCGCACCAAATCACAGCCCTCCAGCGTCGCCCCCACCAGATTAATCTCACTCAAATCCGTCCAGCGCAAATCCGTCCCAGCCAGGTCACTTTTCGCCAGCATCACCCCCAAATCAATCACCCGCAGCCCCTGGAGCCGATCCTCCGCATAGCCCCCCCGACCATCCAGAATTGCACGGCCTAGATGCTGATCTCGCTTCAGAGGAGTCAGGAGTTTCGCACTGGACAGGAAACGGATCACCTTGGCACGCCCCGCAGCATCAATACTGCTGAGAATGGCAGCAGTCCGCGCCTCCGCGATCGCCCGTTCCTGGGGCCAATCCTCCAATAAGCCCTCATCATCCAGCACCAGATCCGAAACCCCTTGAAAATAGCTGTCGATCGTCTGTTGTTGCGTAATCAGGTTCTGCTGGGCCGTGAGCAGATTCTGCTGAATCGTCAGCTCCTTAGAAATGACATACTGCCGCCATGCAATATAAACCGCCAGCACTGCAATCAGAATTTGTCCCGCCGCTCCTAACACAGATCCCAGCGCACTGACGATATCCCAATCAATTTGCCGCAGCAGGGCGATCGTCTCATCTCCCCAGCCCGTAAACTGAATCACCGCAGCCACCGCCACCCCAAGCCCCAGCAGCGCAATAAACGGTGCGCCCCACTGGTCAATCAGTAACTCCTGGGCGATCGTCCGCAGTTCCGGCCACAACAGCCGCATCCCCAAAATTCCCGTCACCGCCGCACCCACCATTCCCAGCAAAAAGACATGGGTCACCATGCCCGTGAGGGTTAGGGCGGTGCCCAGGAGGACCAGGGGAGTCAGAGCCAGGGCACGAGGGGGCGAACGATTGGGGGACGGATTAGAACTAGCCGGATCAAGACCCGTCGGCTCAGAACTCGCCGAATCGGGAAGGGAACGATCGATCGGGGGCGTGGGGGGACGATCGGGGGAAGGGGCCATACCAGAGTCAGGGGAATCGGGGGGTGGGGCGTTGCCAGTCGCAGTGGAGCGTAGCGCTTGGGGCTTACAGCCAGGGATCCGCGTCGAGGTCCAGTTCCTCCGGAGGGGGGTTCGGGGGGGTAGGAACCTGGGGAGGACGGGACGGGACAGGGGGTGGGGGGTGGGGCGGTTGTACCGTTTGGCTTGGGGTGGCAGACTCCTGACCAACCTGGGCGGAGCCAGGACCAGTATGGGCGGAATCCGGCGGATTCTGGACTGGAGCAGAGGCCGTGGGCGCAGCGGCGGGAGACTGGGATTCAGGCGTTTCGAGGGTCCACTGATCCCAAATTTCCGGCTCTGTAGAGGTCTGGTTCGGCTCCTGCTCCGTGACAAAGGGGGGCCAGTTGTCCAGATCAAAGATGGGATCATCATTCGCCACCCTCGGGATCGGCTCCCCCAAGTCATCCACCCCCTCCTCCCCAAAATCATCCGTCACTTGGGGCGGATAGACGACCCGATCGGGCGGCGCGGAATGGGGCGGCGCAGCCTTGGCTGATGGGGATGGGTCAGCTGTGGACGGGTGGCTTGGGGTTGGAGAGGTCGGGGGCTGAGACGACTGGGAACGGGACGACTGGGAACGGGACAGTGGAGGGGATGTGGGGGCTGCTGCATCATCCGAAACATCCGCAGCATCGGCCTCGGGATCAAAAAACGGGGCCGCAAACTCCTGGGCCCGATCGCGCCACTGCTCCGTTTGTTGGGGCCACTCTTCCTGCCAAGTTTGGGCCGTACTGTGGGCTGTCTCCAGGGCTTCCTGGGTCCACTGCTGAGCCCGCGTCCCCACCTTGGTTCCCACGCGCTGCACCTTACTGCCGACCTTCTGGAACAGAGTCTGGGCTTGGTTGGAGAAAGACTTGATTTCCTCGCGAACCTGGCGATATTCCTGCTTCAGATCCCCTAGGGTTTGCTTGATGCGGTCCTCCTGCTCCGCCATCCCCTTCGCCACACTGGGCGTTACCAAGAGCCGCTTAGTGCCAAAGCTTAAAATCGCACCAGGTTCTAAGACAAAGGGTTCCACCACCATGCCCCGCAATCCCCGTAAGGCAACCGCATAGCTTTGGATTTCACCGGTTTTCAGGCTAAAGGTGCAATCCGTCACCTTTCCCAACACCTTCCCCCCCTCTGTCCACACTTCATGGCCCAGGAGAGTTTGCAACTGCCGCACCTGATCCGCATCGGTTTCGGTCCCTTGGGAACTAACCCAAATCGTTTTCGGAGTGTGACCGAGGTTCAGGGTGTGGATTTGGGGCAGGCTAAAGGCCAACCGCTTAGGGCTGAGGGTACTGGGCTTACAAATAAATCCCAAAACCCGATGGGCCTGGGGATACATCCAAACCACATCCACGCGCCCTAAATCTTCGGTACTGGCCCGATCGAGCACTAGGGAATGGAGGAGTTGGTTGTGTTGGATGAGGGGATGGGTTGCCATAGGTGCAAAAGATGCAAATGCGGAGAAGGCAGAGCAGAGGGTAGGGAATTACACAGGTCGATCGAGCTGTACGGGCGGCCCTGATTGAGTGATAAAAGTGGGTCAAATCCCGGCACAGAGGGCGGATCAAGAAACCTGACCCCTAGGATCCCACAGGTTTGGTAGGGACGGGATTTCCATGCCCAATGCAGCGTTTTATATCGGTTAAACAGCGAGCTCAGGCTTCAGATTATCCCAGTATCTTATCGGAGCATCGCCTCGGGCCAGGTACGGATATTGCCCGGAAGGAGGTGCTTTTTACCGGTACAGACCCTTGCAGAATCCCCCCCCGTCCCCCTTTTGAAGGGAGAAGCAAAGACTATCCCCTTGCAAAGGGGGGTTAGGCAGGGCAGTTTCATAAAACCGCTAGAACCTCGTAACCTCGTCGAGGGACTTGGAACAGAGGCCAGATTCTTGGCATTGACAGGGGCTAAAACCCTGATTCTGCCGTGGCCAGATTTTTTATGAAACCACCCTGCTTG
>JAYKIB010000123.1:0-24226 GCA_035285005.1 Prochlorothrix sp. | reverse complement strand
GCCAAAATCGCCAACCGATCGCGCAGAATTTGGGCTTGGGTCTCCGCCTCACTCAACGCAGCCTTCGCCCCATCAATGACCTCCTGGGGCGCCTTATTGACAAACCCCGGATTCTTGAGGCGACCTTGCAGAGACTTCAGATCCTTCTCCACCTTTCCCAGATCCTTTTCCAGCTTCTTGACCAACGCCTCCAGGTCCACCACCCCCTCCAGCGGCAGCAGCACCTGGACTGTCCCCACCACCCCCGCCAAACTCTTGCGAGGTGCCTCATCCGCAGACTGCACCAAGGTTAGGGTCCCCGCCTTGGCGAGGGCTTGGATATAGGGCATCCCCGTGGTCAGGATCTGTTGCTCCCGATCGTTCCCACTCTGGACCAGCGCCGTCACCTTAACCCCCGGTTTTACCCCCGCTTCAGCCCGTAGATTCCGTAAAACCCGGATTACCCCAATCACTAGCTCAAAATCCTGCTCTAGCTCCGGATTAATCCAAGCATCATGGCGATCGGGATAGGACTGCAACGCCAAATAGGTCTGCTCATCACTTTGGGTGAGACTATGCCACACCTCCTCCGTAATGTGGGGCATGAAGGGATGCAGCAGCTTGTGGATACCCTCCAGAATATGGGCCAGAATTTGCTGCACTGTGGTTTTACTGCCCGCGTCCCCTTCCCCATAGAGCCGCGATTTAGCCAGCTCAATGTACCAGTCGCAGAAATCCCCCCAAATAAACTCATAGAGTCCCTTGGCTGCCTCTCCGAGGCCATAGGCTTCAATGTGATCACTGGTTTGGGTAATGACCTGGTGGTAGCGGGAGAGAATCCATCGATCGCAGAGTTCTAGGTTGGGAGAATCCGGTGTGAGGTCAAATCCCAACTGGGCTGGGGTTTTCCCCTCCAGATTCATCATGACGAATCGGGACGCATTCCAGAGCTTATTGGCAAAGTTGCGACTCGCCTCCACCGAGCCGGACTCATCGGTTTTGCGATCGTACTCCAGGCGAATGTCCTGGCCCGCTCCCGCCACTTCACGGATTAAGGTGTAGCGCAGGGCATCTGTGCCGTACTTTTCAATCAATAACAGCGGGTTAATACCGTTATTGGCTGACTTCGACATTTTCTTATTGTTTTCATCCCGCACCAACCCATGGATATACACATCCTGGAATGGCATCCTGTCCGTGAAGTGACCCGCCATCAGGGTCATGCGGGCCACCCAGAAAAAGATAATGTCAAAGCCCGTGACCAGGGTACTGCTGGGGTAGTAGCGATCGAGATCGGCGGTGGATTGGGGCCAGCCTAGGGTGGAAAAGGGCCATAATCCCGAGGAAAACCACGTATCTAGCACATCCGGATCCCGCTCCAGTTGCACCGTATCTCCGTACTTTGCCTTGGCCTGCTCCCAAGCTTCCGCCTCGGTCCGGGCTACCACAAAGGGGGTATGGTCCAAGATCTCGCCCCCGGTTTCACTGACGGCATACCAGGCCGGAATTTGGTGGCCCCACCACAGTTGACGGGAAATACACCAGTCCCGTAGGTTGGCTAGCCAGTCCCGGTAAACCTTGCGCCAGCGATCGGGAACCACCCGGGGAGAATTTTGCTCATCCAGGAATTTAAGGGCCTTTTCTGCCAACGGGTCGATTTTCACAAACCACTGGGTTGAGATCAGCGGTTCCACCGGTACTTTGCCCCGATCGCTGTAGGGGACCGTGTGGCGATAGTCCTCGGTCTTGATCAGCACCCCATCGGCCTGCAGACGCTCAATCACGGCTTTACGGGCCACGAAGCGATCGAGTCCGGCAAACTCGCCCCCATTCTCATTTAACGTGCCGTCCTTATGGAGAATGTTAATGAAGGGCAGCCCATGGCGATTGCCCATCTCAAAGTCGTTGGGGTCGTGGGCTGGTGTAACCTTCACGCAGCCTGTCCCAAAGGCCATATCCACGAACTCATCGCCAATCACGGGGATTTCTCGCCCTAGAATCGGTAAGGTTAAGGTTTTTCCAATCAAATGACGGTAGCGATCGTCCGCCGGATTGACGGCCACCGCCGTGTCTCCGAGCATGGTTTCCGGTCGAGTGGTCGCCACTTCCACACTGCCCGAACCATCACTGAGGGGATAACGGAAGTGCCAGAGGTGACCGTCCACCTCCTTCGGCTCTACCTCCAGATCCGACACAGCTGATTGGGAGGCAGGGCACCAATTGACGAGATATTGGCCCCGATAGATGAGTCCTTGATCGTATAACTGGACAAATGCCTCTAAAACAGCCTGAGACAGGCCCTCATCCATGGTGAAGCGTTCTCGGGTCCAGTCCACGGACATCCCCAACCGCCGTAACTGATTGACGATCGTCCCCCCGGACTGTTCTTTCCACTGCCAAGCTCGCTCTAGGAATGCCTCGCGCCCTAAGTCATCTTTGGTTTTTCCCTCTTCCCGCAGTTGCCGATCCAAAATCGTCTGCACTGCGATGCTGGCATGGTCGGTGCCGGGGAGACAGAGGGTATTTTTGCCCTGCATACGGTGGTAGCGGACCAGGGTATCGATTAGGGCCGAGTTAAAGGCATGGCCCATGTGGAGACTGCCGGTGACGTTGGGGGGGGGAATGACGATGCAGTAGGAGGGTGCATCAGGGTTGAGGTCAGGATTTGCGCGAAAAACTTGGTTTTGCTCCCAGAGGGTCTGCCAACGGGCTTCAGCGGCCTTGGGTTCATATTGGGAGGGCAGGGCAGGAGCGGCAGGGTTGGTCATGATCGATCGGCCAATAGTGGGGACATCCCCGGTGTTTTGTGTTGGGTGTGTCACGTTGGGTGATACACGCTGGCTTACACCTGATAGGGTTCGGAATGTAGCGGCTAATGCTGCGGTGAGAAAGTCGTCTCCTGATTTTGCCACACTCCGCCTTCCCTCGCGCAGTCCCTCCCCCGATGGCCTCTGTGATTCTTGGGTGAGTCAGAATGCGGGTTTTGGGGCACCTCGATGGGTTGGGTCGGGCGATACGGAGCCAGGGGGGATTCTCTGAGGGGCACTTCGATTCATTGTGGGGGGCGGCTTCGCCGCTCCCCACAACCTTGATTCTGCTGTGGGCACTGCAGTGAAAATCTGCGGTTTTCGAGGTGCCCTTAGGTTTGCCAATATCTTTTCAGGAACCGATTTGGGGTTACAAAATCTGTAACCTCTCCCCTAGATCGGGCCGCCTCGCCTACTCTCAGAACTAGGGCATAGCGAGCCGGTCGCGATCGGCTCGCTGTGGGACTGGATTCCTATGGGATCGATCGGTGGGAAACCTGAACCCCAGCAGCGGAGAAGCCTGCGTTTTGTCCCGCTGCTTAGCCCCGCTGTTTGGCCTCTGGTTGACTGACAAAAATGCTGCATTGGACGCGAAAACTACGCCCCTACCAGAGGTTGGGAATCCTAGGGGTCAGAAAACCTGACCTGCCCTCTGTGCATGGCTTTGCCCCACTTTTGTCAATCCATCGGATTTGGCCCCATCCCTGACGTAACTGATCCGTACACCAAGCTGTCCCCATGGCTGATCTGCTCCCCTCCTCCCGATCCCATTCCGCCCCTCGGATTGATCGATCGCTCCCGCTGCGCCTGCCTCCTATCCTGCAAAACTTACCCCCTGTCCTGCAAAGCTTGCCCCGGTTTCGCGACGCTCGGGACTACCAAATCCTGTTCCTGTCCCTCTTTCTGGTGCTGGGGATTGGCACCCGCGACTGGACCCTGCGGCCCTGGGGGATTGGCCTCCTAATGCTCACCTGTTGGGCAACCCAGTGGCTCTGTGCCCTCGCCCTGGCCCACCACCCCGGCGCCAGACCCACCCAAGCCGCGTCCCGCCCCCGATCGATCGCCGTCCCCGTTTCCCCTGCGGCTCACCCCTGGTGGCAACCTGCCGCCTTTAACGGTCGCAGTCCCTTGATTACGGCCCTGGGCCTTAGTTTGCTGCTCCGGGCCGATCGACCCAGCACCCTGATTCTGGCTGCCGTTCTGGCCATTAGCAGTAAGTTTCTGCTGCGCTACCGGGGCAAACACTTTTTTAATCCCGCCAATCTTGGCATTATTGCGGCGCTGGTGCTGACACCCGATGCCTGGGTATCGCCGGGACAGTGGGGCGATGAGGTGTGGTACGGGCTGGTGTTTCTGGGGGCCGGGGGTATTGTCCTGGGTCGTGTGGGGCGATTGGAGACAACCGGGGCATTTCTGGGGTGTTATGGCTTGCTAGAAGCGGTGCGCAACCTCTGGCTGGGCTGGACCTGGGATGTGTGGTTACATCGCCTGAGTAGTGGCTCCCTGCTTCTGTTTGCGCTGTTTATGGTCACGGATCCCCGGGCGATTCCCGATCGTGCCCGCAGTCGCATCGTCTGGGCGGTGGCGATCGCGGCGTTAACCTTTGTGTTACGCAATGTCTACTTTGTGCAAACGGCGCTGTTTTGGGCCTTGTTCCTGTTGTCCCCTCTGACGTTGGTGCTCGATCGGGTGTGGCAGGGCGATCGGTTTACCTGGCAAGACCGGGGCACCCAGACGAGGCATAAGTCCGGGTAGGCGTGCCTGAGGGGGTTGTGGGGGTGACGGGGTCAGGGAACCACCCTATACTCAGGATTGGTATCCCTGCCTGCGATCGATCGTTTCCTATCTGGACCGGGCACCTCGATTAATTCAAATTCTCACCGGAGTGCCTACAGCAGAATCAGGGTTGTGGCACGCGGCTTCGCCGCGCGCCACAATTAATCGAGGTGCCCAACCCTAATTGACTGACAAAAAATGCTGCATTGGGCGCGAAAACCACGCCCCTGCCAGAGGTTGGGAATCGTAGGGGTCAGGAAAGCTGGCCCGCCCTCTGTGCCTGGATTTGACCCACTTTTGTCAGTTAATCAGGTCTGTCCCTTCTGCCTTCGCCCCTTGCTGCCCCTTCACCGCAAACGTACTGTGCAATTTTCCCACCGTCTGCTGCTTCTGTCCCTGACCGCGAGCGTTTGGAGCCTAATTCCCCTCACCCTGGCGCCCCTAACCTCCCCCAGTCTTGCCCAAGGTGCGTCCCTCACCGCCATAGTAGAGGAGGATTCTGATGACGGTGCGGAAGACTTGGATACGGAAGCCTCGGATACGGAAGATGCGGATGCAGTATCCGGTGAGGCGTCGGACGACGAAGAGATAGACTCGGACGACGAAGATATGGACAACGACTTCCAACCCTTCGAGGAAGTGGTGGAAGACTTGGAGCGTACCGATGGCCTTTTCCCCCTCTACCAAGATCTGGAAGCGGGCACAATTCTGATCGAAATCCGGCCCGATCAACTCAATCACCACTATCTCTTCTCGGCTGCCATTAATGCCGGTGTGGGTGAATTTGGTCTGTATCGGGGCATTCCTCTCCAGGAATTTGCTTTTACCTTTCGCCGCTTCAAAAATGATCTTCAAATCATTGTCCCTAACTCCCTTTTCCGGGACAGTCGCCCCCCGAACCAGCGCATCGACGAGTCGAGCCTCTTCAGTGACTCGGTGGTTTTCACCCTCCCCATCCTCAGTGAACGTGAAACCTTCAATACCCTTGTCGTTGATCTCGCCCCTCTCCTTCTTGATAGTAAATTGGGCTTTGGCTCCTTCTCTCTGCTCTCAATTTTGGGCTATGGTGCCGATCCCACCCAGTCTGCGGTGACTCAAGCCTCAGCCTTCCCCGAGAACCTGGAATTTGACATGACCTACCGGTTTACCGGGGGGATGATGGATCTGTTCTTGGGTCTCAGTGCGGTGCCGGATGCGAGTTCCTTCAATCTGGGTCTCCACTACAGCCTCTCCCAACTCCCGGTTCTGGACACCTATCGCCCCCGCCTTGCCGATGAACGGGTGGGCTATTTTGTCACAGCTTACCAGGATCTAGCCAATACCCTAGGCCGCGATCGATTTGTGCGCTATATCAACCGCTGGCACCTGGAGAAGTCCGATCCCGAGGCTGAGTTATCACCCCCCACGAAGCCGATCGTCTTTTGGCTCGATAAGGCCATGCCTGAGGCCTACCGCCAAGCGGCCACTGAAGGCGTACTGATGTGGAATGAAGCCTTTGAAGCCATTGGTTTCCGGGATGTGTTGCAAGTGGAGCAAATGCCTGACGATGCGGACTGGGATCCGGCGGACAGTCGCTATAACACGATTCGCTGGACCGACTCCCTCGACGGCGGTTTTGCCCTGGCGATCCCTCGCACCAGTCCCCTCACGGGTCAGATCCTGGGGGCCGATATTCTCATGGATGCCAATATGCTGCGCTATGCGGGCAGTGAGTTTGCAGATTTGGTCAACGATCCCCTCGGCAGTTCTCTCCAGTGGAGTCAACTGACGGGCCAGCCCAGTATTTGTGATTCCACCGTGGGCTTGGCCTACTTCCAAAATTCCGCCCTGCGCCAGTGGATTCAGCGGCGGAACCAGTCTCCTATTGTGCAGCGCGACGATCGGTGCTTTTCCCTCGCCGCCCGCCAACAGTTCGCCATTGGGGCCGCTGCCCTGTCCATGGGTCAGAACATCCTACCCAGCAGTGAGGCCATGGGGGACTATCTGCACCAATTTGTGCGCAGTATTATTTCCCATGAGGTGGGTCATACCCTGGGACTCCGCCACAATTTCCACGCCAGTACCCTCCATAGTCCCGAAGACTTGCATAATACGGAGCTGACGGCTGAAGAAGGTCTGGTGGGGTCGATGATGGACTATTTCCCTGTGAATATCGCCCCGGAGGGTGTGGAGCAGGGGGAATACTTCCCGGGTCGCATTGGTCCCTATGATATGTGGGCGATCGCCTATGGTTACACCCCCCTAGACCACCTCACGCCCCTAGAGGAGCGCAACCAACTGCAGGAGATTGCCAGCCGTGCCCCGGAGTCGGAATTGGACTACGGCACCGATGAAGATCTCTGGTCTGGACTGGACCCCACGGTGATGGTGTTTGATATGAGTGATGATCCCCTCACCTACGGCACCTGGCAAATGGATATTGCGGAGAGCCTCTGGGACAAGCTGGATAAGCGATTTCCCTCCCAAGGTCGCAGTTTCACAGAAGCTCGACCGATTTTTAGCCAGTTGCTGGGCCACTATTTCTTTAATGCTTCGATTCTCAGTAACTACGTGGGGGGCCGTTCCCTCAATCGCTATCTGGGGGGGGATGCTCCCGATCGTCGTCCCTTTGAACCGATTCCCGCCGACACCCAACGTCAAGCCTTAGCAATTCTAGAGGACCGGATTTTTAGCGCCGAGGCGCTGGATTTCCCGCCCGATCTGCCCAGTAAGCTGGGATCCTCGCGCTGGTTTCATGAGGGGACCTTTCCCGCTATTTGGAATGTGGAGTATCCCCTCGCCGATCAGATTCTGGTCAACCAAAGTTTTATTTTGGGGAATTTGTTTGCCTCCGATCGCCTTGCCCGTCTGCGGGATGCCAACCTGATGTATCCCGGTCAGGATGCCTTGACCTTGGGGGAACTGTTTGAGTCCCTGCAAGATAGTATTTGGCTTCAACCCTTAGAAGATATGGATCGGGAGATTCCTCTGCTGCAGCGGCGCTTACAGAATCAATATGTGAGTTTTCTGCTGAATATGGCTGAACCGAGTGCATTGGACCGGGCTAGCTCCTTTCCCGATATTATTGCCTGGATCTTTACCTACGACACACCGGAGGAGGCGCGGGCCCTGGCTCGGTACCAACTCCAACAGTTGGATCGGGATCTGAACTCGGCGATCGGCAAAAGTAAGCTCACCCTGGAAACCCGCACCCATTTGGAGGGCAGTCGCGATCGTATCCGCCGCTATCTCAATCTTTGATCTGGATAGCCACGGGCGGTTTATCAGGTGCCTGCGGTATGAAGATTAAGAGGTACCCTGCTTCTGGCGGGGTACCCCAGGCTTCACCTAAACGCTCGCTCCTGGGTTTTGCCTCACCCCAGCGTTAGCGGCGATCCCGCCGCGATAACAGCCGCCATCAACAGGACAGGATGACCTAGCCCAGCTTAGGGCTGGGAAGCTCCTGCTTGCTGTTCTGTGCCTTTCTCCCTGCTGTCCATCGGGCATTCTCCGACCCCATCCTGCCCAACCATGACCGATCGACTCCGTTTTCCGCCCCTACGTTGGCCCTGGCTGCTGGTGGCGATCGCCCTTTTCTTGCCCCTGGGGGCTTATGGCATCGCCAGTCTGCGGCGACCTGCACCGCTCGATCGGCCTCCCACTCCCCTGTTTCAGGGCATCACCTACCAGCGCTGGCACCGCGATCGACCCCAACCCTATCAGGTGCATATTGTCGCCATTGATCTCCAAGCGCCTGGACTCAGCCCTAGGGTTACGCCGGGGGAACGGGCCCCCAGGGCTCCCCTCACTGCTGCGAGCCCTCCCAACTACCCGTTTGCCGCCCGTACCACATCGGCCTTTGCCCAGGAATTTCAGGTTCAAGTTGCCATTAATGCCGGGTTTTTCTTCCCTTTTCGAGATAATACACCTTGGAACTATGTCCCTCGGCCTGGGGATGCGGTCCAGGTTCTGGGTCAAAGTATTGCCCAGGGACAGGTTGACTCGGTGCAGTGGGGTCAGCGACAGTTCCCTGTGTTGTGTTTTCAGCGCCACCAAGGGCACTATCGGGCTGAAATCCTAGGGGAGGGAGTCTGTGACCCAGATACGGAGCAGGCAGTGGCGGGAATCACGCTGCTGGACCCGAAAAACCCACCTCGGAGAGCTGGTCGTCGCTATGGGCGCACAGCTGTTGCGATCGATGCCACGGGCGATCGACTATGGTTGATTGTGGTGGATGGTAAACAGCGTCACTATAGTGAAGGGGCAACTTTACAGGAGCTAGCCGTAATTATTGGCGATTTAGGCGGAGAGATCGGGATTAACCTGGATGGAGGTGGTTCAAGCACCCTGGTAGCCCAGGTCTCGACTGCTAGGGGAATGATCTACCGTTTACTGAATGCCCCCATCCATACGAAGTGGCCTCGCCGGGAGCGTCCTGTTGCCAATCACCTTGGGATTTACGCCCAACCCCTGCCCTAACGCCTCGATCTTTTGGTGTGGGTCCATTTTCTGGGGGTCCATTTCTGGGGGTCCATTTCACTGGGGAGCAGGCCAGGGGCTCCCGCGACGCTCACTCAGGAAACTGCCAGGGTGTGTTATCCGTCATCTGTAGAATTCTTGAGGACACCTCGATTAATACCGATTTTCACCGCAGGATCCACGGCAGAGTGAGGGTTGGGTTGCGTGGCGAAGCCGCGCAACCCAATTAATCGAGGTGCCCGGTATCTAGGGTTATTAAGGATGACATCTCTTAGTAGACCACGGCTCCCGAGTAGACCACGGCTCCAGCCCCGTCTCCCTGTGAGTGTGGGATCGCATCCCCAAAGTCAGTGCGATTCCCGAATGATAGCGGTGGCGATACTGAGGCAGCAGAGTACGAGCCGCCGCTATACCTCAATCAAGTCATAACTGCCAAAGACCTTGAGCACATTGGTGGCCTCCCCCAGGTCCTGAACCGCCGATCGCACCGTGGCATCCTCTAAACTGCCCTCCAAGTCCAGAAAGAAGTGATAATCTCCCAGGGATCGCTTCGTGGGGCGAGATTCAATACGACTGAGGTTAATGTGGCGATCGGCGAGGATTTGCAAGGGACGGAGCAACGCACCGGGGGTATTGGCATGGAGGCTAAAGGCGAGGGAGGTATGGCTGCCTAGGGTGGAGGGATCGAGGCTCACAATCCAAAAGCGGGTGCAATTGTCGGGATAGTCATTAATGGGGTGGGCCAAAATGGGCAACCGATAGAGGTCGGCAGCCCGTTGGGAGGCAATGACGGCACGATGGGGCTGGGAGGTGAGGGAGGTGAGGGCGGCGGTGGTGGAGTTGAGGGGGACAGCGCGGGCCTGGGGTAAATGGGTCTCGATCCACACCTGACACTGGGCGAGGGCTTGGGGGTGGGAGCACACTTCGGTGAGGGTTGTCCAATCTTTGGCGCAACTAATGAGGGCATGGGCGATCGGTAAAATCAGGGCTTTTTGAATCTGGATTTGGTCCCACTGCCACAGGGTATCCAGGGTGACTGTCACACTACCTTCGATGGAGTTTTCCACCGGCACCACCCCAAAGTCCGCCTCGTGTTCTGCCACGGCGGCCAGGGTTTGGGCAATGCTGGTGTGGGGCTGGAGGGTGCAGGACTGACCCGATCGCTGGCTGAGCCACTGGGCCGCGCGGGTGGCAGCCCATTCGGTGTAGGTGCCGCTGGGACCAAGGTGGGCAATGGACAGGGACATAAAAACCTTCTCGATCGTGGGGAGAGATCACCCTAAATCTGAATAGACGGACAACACACGCAACAGGGGAACCCCAGGGGGCACAGACCCCACAGATCAGGACGCTAGAACAAAGAAAGCTGCGCCCGACAGGGGGCAAAGGACCGACGGTGACAGGGAGAGGGACCCAGCTGGGCTAGGGCCGATCGATGTTGGGCCGTGCCATAGCCCTTGTGTTGGGCCATGCCATAGCCGGGATAGCGGCGATCGAGCCGCTCCATCAAGTCATCCCGCCACACCTTGGCCAGGATACTGGCGGCCCCAATGGCGGGACAGCGCCGATCGCCCTGAACCCAAGTTTCCTGGGGAATGGAGAGCTGGGGCACCGGACGGTTCCCGTCGATGCGGCAGTGGTGGGGAGCCGGGTGGAGTTTGGCGATGGCGCGGTTCATGGCCAGTAGCGAAGCCTGGAGAATATTGAGGCGATCGATCTCCGCCACGGAGGCCAGCCCCAGTTGACAGTCCAGGGCCATCGATCGAATCGCCCCGGCTAGGGTGCGACGCTGGGGGGCTGAGAGCTTCTTACTGTCCGTCAACCCCAGGTCCAGCAGGTGGGGCACCGTCGCCGGATTCAGGATCACCGCCGCCGCCACCACCGGACCGCACAATGCCCCCCGTCCCACCTCATCGACCCCCGCCAGATCAGTCCGGATCAGGGTCGCCATTGCTGGCCGAGGAGCGACGGCGGCGGCGGCGGTTTTCCGTCTGGGGTTTGGGCTTGGCGGGAGCCTCCTCGCTGGATGGGGCCGGAGCGGATTGGGTTGGGGAGCTCTGGGCTGGTTCAGCGGACGGGACCGATGGCGGGGGTGTTGTGCCCGCTAGGATCGGGGCAGGCACTGAGGTCGGGGCCGTTTGCCCCGACTGGGAGAGGGGAACCGCAGCGGTGATGGGGGGGATATTCACAGCGGGTGTGGGGCTGCTCCCCGTATTGGGGCTAATGGTGGCCGTAATTTTGGGGATTGGCGGCTGGCTGGCTCGGCTGGGGCTGGAATCCGCTGGGTTACCGCCACCACTGGGGGACGGACTCGTCGGTCCCCAGGATCCCGCCACCATTGCAGCGGCCATGGTGGGGGACAGGGTGGGCGTGGAGTCGCCGCTTTCCACGGTCGATCGGGGCACGGGTGCCGGTGTCGGTTCCGCCAAGGTCTCCCCCGGTCTCTGAATCTGCACCACCGTATTGCGGGGATTCTCCACGGGCTGTTCCGATAGTACCAGCGGTGAAATTCCCATCCAGGAATACACCTCCTGTTCTGTCTCGTTCATCGTCACCGTAATGACCTCGGGCGGCTTGCCAATGACCCGGCCACTGCGGCGGGAGCCAAAGCGGGAGCTGCCCTCATTGTTGCCGTAGTCCGATCGTGTGCGGCGACTGTCCGACGCTGCATTGGTCGGGGCGGGAATGGGTGTGGCGGTGATGGGTGTGGTCGTAATGGGTGTGGCGGTGATGGGTTCAGGCGGTGAGCCATAGGCATCCCCTCGGGAGTTGCCACCGTTGGTCATGGGCGGGGTTTCCCCGCCTTCGGGGCTGCGTCGCCGCCGTCGGCTGCCCCGGGAAGACTCCCCCGATCCACGGCTTTCATTGCCGTAGTAGCTGGAATCGCTGTCACTGCCGGAATCACGGCTGTCTTCTGCACTGGCGCGGCGATCGGGCCAACTGGACTTCACCGGCTCAGGGCCACTGGATCCCGGGGGGGCAACCCGAGGGCTTGGGCTCGCAGACCAGCGCGAAGCCGTTTCCGATCCGCCCCGAGTACTGGTTTCCAGTTCCAAGGACAGGCTCTCTAGGGCCGGTTCTGCGTCGCCGGGTAAGTGGATCACATGGCCTAGGCCGCCACAGGTGGGGCAGGAGCGGCCAAAGATTTCGTAAATATTTTGGCCCTGGCGCTTCCGGGTGAGCTCCACCAAGCCCAGTTCTGACAGTTGGGCAATTTGGGGACGGGCTTTATCGGCCTTGAGGGCTTCCTCAAAGTGCTTCAGCACTTGCAACTGGTCGCGGCGGGAGTCCATATCGATGAAGTCCACCACAATGACCCCGGCCACGTTGCGCAGCCGCAGTTGACGAGCAATCTCCGTGGCGGCCTCAAAGTTGGTCCACAACACGGTTTCGCGGGAGGTGGCCGATCGGGTAAAAGATCCCGAGTTCACATCAATCACCGTCAGGGCTTCCGTCGGCTCGATGATGATATAGCCGCCAGAGGGAAGGTCAACCCGCGGTTTCACCGCCTCTCGGATCGCCGCATTGACCCGGAAATATTCCAAAATCGGTGTGCGTTCCCGGTGCTGATCGATCAAGAGGCCCATGGGGATGCGGCCCGATCCCCAGTTCATCAAGTGCTGCTTCACCCGCTTTAGGCCCGCCACGGAGTCCACCACAATCCGGTTGACCTCGGCGGTGTACACATCCCGCAGCACTCGCTGGATAAAGTCATCATCGCGGTTGAGCAGTGCCGGAGCACGGGTGCCAGTCGTTTCCTGCTGAATCGTCTCCCATTGCTGTTGTAGGGCTTCGAGATCCTCAATGATGGCCTCTTCCGCAACTCCCTCGGCTTCTGTACGCACCAGAATGCCCATGCCCGCAGGCTTGACGAGAATGGCTAGGGCCCGGAGTCGGCTGCGTTCGGACTCGCTATTGATGCGGCGGGATAGGTTCACGCCCCGACGGAAGGGCATCAGCACCAGGTAGCGACCGGGCAGGGTAATGTTACCGGTGAGGCGTGGCCCCTTATTTCCGGTGGGTTCCTTCATAACCTGGACCAGCACCTTTTGCTGGGGCTCCAGCAGTTCCGTAATTGCCCCCGATCGACTGCGCAGGCGTAACGGCCCTAGATCGCTGACATGGATAAAGCCGTTGCGATCGCTATCTCCAATATTGACAAAAGCAGCATCAATTCCCGGTAGTACATTCTCCACCAAGCCCAGATAGATATCGCTGATCTGGTGGGTTCCCTGGGCAACAATGAGTTCTTCAATCTGATCTTCGGCAAACACAGCAGCAACACGGTGCTGCTCAGCAATAATGATTTGTTTCGGCATTCAAATTCCTCAAATGGCTGTGGCGATGAGGAGAGACGAGTGACATGCTAACGGTCTCACGCTCCTAGCCCTGCAAAAATGACACATGATTTGATTCTGATGACTTCCCCGCTGGTCCCAAGCTTTCCCCTCTTCCCCAGGAATCCCTCAAAAATCCCAATGTTCGTCCATTATAGCGGCTAACGCTTAGGTGAGGCTGGATGTACTCCGCCTCCGACGGATTACATCTTGATCCCTGTACCTGACGCAACTCCTAACCGTTATGGCTCCGGCGAGAGTCTAGGGAATGGCGGGCGGCTGCGCCGACCGTCACAGTTCACCAAGGGGGATCAAGGTGCGTCTGGGTGCGGGCTGATCATCTTGGCAATGGATAGCAACGGACCGGTCTGTTGAGGCGTGTCGAAGAGTGGAACCCATGTTAGGCACGGGTTACAACTCCCTAGGCGTGTCGCTCGCAATTGGGTGGTTGCATCCCTTGGCTTCCGGAGGGGACACCTTGAAAAAATCAAACTCTTGCAAGGAGGCCAAGGGTTGACTTGGGGGGCTCTGGACAAGAGTTCCCACACGACTATCCTTAGGCGAGGGGCTGGAGGCTAGCCTTGTTGAGAGCGGGCTAGGGGGGGCTAGCCTTGTAAGGAAGGCTGGGGCCCCAGGCTCAAAATCACACCATAATCCTGGTGGGGGCCAGACCTTGACCCGCTCCGTCCCAGCATGAGAACCCTGACCTGCCCGCCCCGACTCACCAACATACCGGACCGATCGATATGATCCAGGGCTGTGCCTCTGTCTCCTAGGCCATGGGGCATGGATACTTCGATCGAGTCGGGAAGGGTATGCATGTGGGCTGTCACTCAGCCGCAACCGGGGAGAAGAGCGGGGTCCAAGCTGCTTCAATGGGATCAGCGTCTGATTAAACCCTGAAGCGGAGCCGGGACGGGTAGTGATTCCAAGGGGATAGGTCGTCTCAACGCTAGAACGCAGGGTGGGCTGCCCAAGGCATCACATCCAGACCTGAATACCCAGTCAAAAACTGGGCCTACAGCCTAATATACCCTAAAGCTTTGGCCCCTCCGTGGGATCCGGAGAGACAAATTTAGAGCCGGTCCCCGTGGACCTAGAGATCCGACCAACTGGCTTCGATCGATTCCAGCACCCGGTCCAAGTCCACACCGCTGAGATAGTCCACCACGCCACTGGAGAAGGCCCGATCGACGGCCCGAGGCATCAAGGCTGAGCCGTCGTAGCGGAGGGTGGGGGTGGACTGGAGGAGTTCGATTTGGTGGCGGCTCAAATCATCGGGATAGGCAGTGGGACTGACCCCCTGGTGGGGGGAGAGGTGTCCCCCAAAGGCGGCCCAGATCTCCTGGGATTCCGGGGTCAAGAGGTATTGCATCAGGGCTCGGCCTGCGGACGAATCCCGCAGTAACCCCACCAGAAGATCCGCCACCACGAGGGGCCGATCGTATTCCGCCTCGATTGCGGGGAGGGGGAAGATGGCCACCGATTCATCCGGGTTCACGGTGTCGGGGAAGAAGGCGGGGATAAAGTTGGCCTGGTAGTGGAGGTCGCAGGCCGGGGTATCCCCAAACAGGAGGGCCGGGGCATCCATAAAGGAGGTGCTAATGGTGCCGATCGCGCCGCCCAGGGCTTGGGTTTGGACCAGTTGGCCAAAGGTCTCAAAGGCTTGGCGCACCACGGGATCCGTAAAGGGGATCCCATGGCGACTCCACTGGTCGTAGTATTCCGGCCCTCCGATCCGTAAAATCAGGGCCTCAATCCAGTCCGTCCCCACCCAGCCCGTGGCATCCCCACTTTCCAGGCCAATGCACCAGGGGGCGGAGCCGGTCGCCGCCATGGCGGCGCTGAGCTGGTCCAGCGCCTCCCAGGTCTCTGGCACGGTGTAGTTCTGGGCCGCAAATCGATCGGGTCGATACCACACCAGCCCTTTGAGATAGGTGCGCACCGAGAAACCATAGAGCCGATCGTCCACCCGGCCCAGATCGCGGAGATCCGACACAAAGGCCGCGTCGAGGGCGGAGGACTCCAGGACGGGATCCGGGTCTTGATCCAGGGGAACGAGTTGTTGGCGCTCGGCCAAGTCCCGCAGCAGGCTGAGGGTGGGAAAGAGGGCGATATCCGGCGGATCCCCGGCCTCCACCCGCACCGGCAGCACCGTATCAAAGGCATCGGTGGCTTCATAGACCACGGGAATGCCGGTGGCCTCGGTGAAGGGGGCAAAGACTGCTGCCAACTCCGTTTCCCCGCTGCCGGTCAGGGTGCCTAAAACGGTCAAGGGGGTGGGTTTTCCCCCGTTGCCCGTTTCCCCCGAGTCGGGCTGGCTGCCCCCACAGGCCACCAGGAGTGCCGTACAGCAACTCAACAGTAAAACGGTCCAAGGCTTTGGTTTCTGATAATGCACGAATGGATTTTTGGCTAGATGGGTTGGGTTCGGGCAGGACGATCGTCTAGGTGCGTAGGCCAGCGCGAGGGGTGTTGTGACTCACTCACGGGGAGCAGATTTGGCCCGTCTGGGATTAGCTAGCGATGCTCCGTTAGCGATGCTCCGTATTTAACACCTCTTCGAGGCGACGACTGCCCAGGGACATGGCATAGCAAAAGCCCCAGTAGAGCAGGCCAATAAAGCAGTAAATTTCGGCACTGCGCCCCACAAAGTCCGGATTGGCCAGCACGGCTCGACTGAGGCCCAGCAGCTCCAAGAGCCCCACGATTGACAGCAGGGTGGTGTCCTGGAAGAGACTAATAAACTGGCCCACGATCGCCGGAATCGAGATCTTCAGCGCTTGGGGCAAGACAACCAAACCCACGGTCAGGGGAGAGTTCAAGCCTAGGGCACTGGCGGCCTCCACCTGGCCCTGGGGGACAGCCTGGAGCCCGCCTCGAATATTCTCCGCCATGTAGGCCGCACTAAACAGGGTCAATCCCACGATCGCCCGCAGGACCCGATCGGGTCGCATCCCTTCCGGTAGAAACAGGGGAATCATCACCTGACCCATGAACAGAATCGCAATCAGGGGAACGCCCCGAATCACCTCAATATGAAGCGTTGACAGCCAACGAATTGCCGGTAAGCTGCTCTGGCGACCGAGGGCCAGCAGTACCCCCAGGGGAAAACAAAGAATAATGCTGATCAGGGCCAGAAAGACCGTCAGCAGCAGACCACTCCAGTCACTGGTGGACACCACGGGCAGCCCCAGCCCTCCCCGAATGAGCCACAGACTGATCAAAAAGGCGATCGGCCAGGCGATCGGCAGGACTGGATTTAAGCTCACCTGGGATATCCAGCGATCCCACAGGCGGCCCAGCAGCGCCCCCAGCGTCAAGAAAACCAAAAGGCTCAAGCTCAAGATCGTCGCCAGGAGGCGAGCCGCACCGGTCTCCCCGGCTGCTTCCCCCGCATCCGCCGGTAACAGTTGGGGGGGGACCAGATTTTGGGCCGGGGCGATCGTCAGGAGCAGGGCTGCAAGGGCCAGACCCACCAGCACACCGAGGCGAAAAAAGTGGGCCGATCGTCGTCCGAGCCAGCCCCAGGTCAACCCGGCTAAGGTGCTGAGCAGGGCCATCAACAGCCATAGCCGCCAGTACTGGTCCGGCGGGAATCGTCCCGCCAGGATGAGGTGGAAGTTGGCCGGGATAATGCGCCATTGGGCTTCGGTGGTGCTCCAGGTCCAAAAGCCCTGAACGAGGTTGAGCAGCACCAGTCCGGTCAGGATTGTGACCAGGCCACTGAACCAGTTACTAAAAAGGTTATCCCGACACCACTCAAGGGGATGGGGCCGCTCGACCACGGGGGGCCGGGAGGCCGGGGCCGGGGGAGGAGAGGGGGACACCGTTGTCATACTTGCGTTCCTGTTTAAGGGTGCGGTCTCACGTCTATCGTGGCTATCAGTTGCCGGGGGCATACCCCATCTCACCTAAGGGTCAGCCGCTGTGGGGTTGGACCTCATGGGGGCGCACTCCCCTGGGGGGTTGGCCGTAGGGCTTGGGTCCCATAGGGGGCGATTTCATTAAGGGACTCCCAGGGCCGCCTATCGTTCTTTGAGTTGGACCGATCGATTGAGTCCATTCATGATGATCGAAATAATCAGGTTTAAACCCAGGTAGGTGGCCGAAAGGATCAGGAAAACCTCCATGGGCCGCCCCGTTTGGTTCAGGGTTGTGCTGGACACCGAGAACAGGTCCGGGTAGCCGATCGCCAGGGCCAAACTGGAGTTTTTCGCCAGGTTCATGTACTGGCTATTGAGGGGCGGAATAATGACCCGAAGAGCCTGGGGCAGGACCACTAACCGCATCACCAGTCCCTGCTTCAGTCCGAGGGATCGGGCCGCTTCCCATTGGCCTTTAGAGACGGACTGGATGCCGCCGCGCACAATCTCCGCAATAAAAGCAGCGGTGTAGACCACGAGGCCCGCCAGCACCGATGCATATTCCACCGAGAGCTGCAGCCCCCCTAGGGGCCGACCGCGATCACCCAACTGGGGAGCTTCCCACTGAAATGCAAAGGCCACGATCGCCCCTAACACCACCAGTAACAGCACAAACACGCCCAGTTGGGGGGTGCCCGCACTGCCCTGCTCCACCATCAAAAAGGTGCGCCAACGCCAGACCAAAACCGCCAAAACTAAGGTTAGGACTCCGGCACCGAACCAAAGCCAAAAAGGACGATTGATCGTGGGCCAGGGCACAAAGACAGCCGCCTTGCTCAGGAAAAACCAATCCGGCAGGGTCGCCAGTCCGCCCAATCCCGGCAATCCCTGCCGGAGCCAGGTTCCCGGCAGTTGCAGGGGTTCTGAAGGGCGGGGCAGACTCAGGAAAACGACAAAATACCAAAACAGCAGTTGCAACAAGAGGGGGGTGTTGCGTACCACTTCCACATAGACTTGGCTGAGCTTGCGCAGGATCCAGTTCTGGGAAAAACTGGCTACCCCCACGAGGGTCCCCAACAGGGTGGTCGCGACAAAGCCGATAAAAATAACGCGAAAAGTGTTGAGAATCCCCACCAGAATGGCTCGCCAGTAGGGATCGGTGGAGCTGTATTCCACCAGGGTCTCACCCACGCTAAAGCCTGCGGGACTGGACAGGAAATCAAAGGAAAACGAGAGCCCCGTCCGTTGCAAATTAAGATTGAAATTATAGAAGAGAAAGAAATAGCCCCCTAAAATTAGGGCTAAGACGATGACTTGAAAAATAATTTTCCAAACACGATCGTCCCGCCACAGGGGAGTCGTGTCAGGGGTACGGGCGGCCATAGCTTCGATCGGGTAAAGAGCTTAAGGTGCCGTGAGGTACAGGGGGGCATCCCCCCCTGCAGCAGCCGTACAGATTGGCCTCATAGCCCGGTCAGAATAACCCAACTGCTAGCCTCACGGCGTGATGAGTCTAGGTCAACCCAGACCTAACGGAAGGGCGGGGAGTACATCAGACCGCCATCGGTCCAGAGCTTGTTCAGACCCCGGGGAATGCCGTCGCCAATGTTGCGATCGTACACCTCACCGTAGTTGCCCACGGCCTTAATGGCATTGAGCATAAAGTCATTCTCCAGGCCCAACTGGGTGCCAAAATCTCCTTCCACACCCAGGAAGGACTTCACATCCTTACTGTCGGTGGACCCGGCAACCTCTTCCACATTGGCCTGGGTGAGCCCAAATTCCTCGGCTTGGATCAAACCGTAGGTCACCCACTTGACCACATCAAACCACTGGGAGTCGTTATTCATGGTCACCGGTCCCAGGGGTTCCTTAGACATGGTCACATCCAACAGAACGTGATCGTCGGGGTTGGGGAACTGGGTCCGACGGGCAAAGAGCTGGGACTTGTCCGAGGTAAAGCCGTCGCACCGCTCTTCCAGGTACGCTTGGACCGCTTCGGTGCCGTCCTGGAACTTCACATCGGTGTAATCCACACCCAACTCGGCCATGCGAGAGGTGAGGTTCAGCTCGGTGGTGGTGCCGGTTTCCACACAGATGGATGCACCAGCCATGTCTTCCAGGGTGGTGATGCCGCTGTCAGCACGCACCATCATGCCCTGGGCATCGTAGAAGGAGGTGGGAGCAAATTCCATGGCGTTCCCACCGGTTGCATCCCGGCTCAGGGTCCAGGTGGTGTTCCGGGAGAGCATATCCACTTCACCGCCCCGCAGTGCTGTAAAGCGCTCCGTTGAGTCGAGGTTACGATACTCCACCGCTTCAGGATCACCGAAAACTGCTGCTGCCACAGCTTTACACACATCCACATCCAGTCCGGAGTAGGATCCATCGGTGCCCACAAAGCTAAAGCCAGGGATGGTGCCTTCCACACCGCACACCAGTTTGCCGCGCTCCTTGACAGCATCTAGGCGGCTACCGCTAGCAGCACTGCTGGTCGTTGCACCGGAGGTTTCCGCACCACCTTCGGCGGTGGTGTCGGAACCTGACTCGCATGCGGCCAGGGGAGACAGCACTAAGATTGCGGTTAAAAAGCGAATGCTCCACTTCTTTAACATAAGGTTTCGCTAAAAAATGAATCCAAACGAGAGGTTCTGTTCACTCGGATGACGGGCAGGGGCCTTGGATAACCGGGAGGACAGCGTTGCCCTATCCCGTGACCGAAGTCCCCTGGGGACCGTCGATCTTGAAGATTTTGTGAATCCTACCATACCTCTTTTAAGTCAAAATCACGGGTTTAAAGAGGATGAGGCGGGACAATGCAGGGTTATCCACAGGATTTTGGCCTGTGATCCACTTCCGGTACACAGGTTACAAATTTTGATCCGTTCGGTTAGAGCAGCCGTTGGTAGTCTTCTAGCGCACGATATAAATCTGCTACACAGGCTCGGGGTAACAGGTCTACCAGGGGAATGTGGCGTTGACCGGCTCCAATGGCCACATCTAGGTCACGTAGGCAGGTGTTGAGGGATGCTTCCGTCAGGCGATCGTCGGCGAGGAGGGGATAGACGTGCTCGGCAAGGGGGAGATGCAGTTTGGCATCGTTCAGGTACAGATGCCATTTGGCCACATCTAGATAGGCCACTTCCCCGATCAAGGCGGCAAGGGCTTCGATTTCTTGGCTACTGGCGCTGGATGTCATGGGCGAAGCCTCCACTTGTCTTAAACTTTTCTTAATGTTACGGCGATGGCTTGTGATGGCGACGACTACATCACCCGCAGGTGATTTCTGGGGCGTGTCATCCATGAACTGTAGAAACCTGGCGATTTCCCGAGTCTGGGAGTGGCTGACCCAAGGTGCTCCTGGGGTGTGAAAACCGCGCTCCCACCGGTGGCCCGGGCCTGGGGGGTGCGGTTTCTGGCGTGCCGATGCGGGGGTCTGCTGCAGTCCTAGTGAACCGGTCCGTTGCGATCGATGCTCCCAAGGCGATCCCACAACGGGTGTCGCCGCCCCGTTGTGAGCAACGGGGCGGCGACCCTAGGCAGCAAGCTAGGGGGCGGCGCAATGATTGGGCGGGGGTTGAACGGTGAGACCGCGCAACCCACAACCGTCCAGCCCTGATCCTGATTGGATCACAGGATGAAATTTTAGGGATGGAAACCTAGGGCTTTTCCAGTGCCCCAGGGGTCTGGCTTGGATTCCATCAGCAGGGGCATAGCCTCACGTTTCGTCACCCACAATGGGTGGGGAGGAGCCTGCGATCGCCTCCGCTTCAGCCTCCGCCTCCGCTTCTAGTTCCTCTTGCCAGGTGCCCAGGGCCGCCGCTTCAATGCGCCGGTAGTCTGCCAGGATAAACACATAGGAGCCGTGACCCAGTAATCCCAGAAGCCAAACACCGCTCACCAGGGATAGATTTTCCCAGGGATGCTTGAGGAGTTGGAAAAACCACAGGCCCGAGTTGACGGCCAAGTAAATGGCTGCATGGAGGGCAAAGTTGATAAAGTCTTCGAGGCGACGAAAGGCAGGATCGCGGCGATCGGGTTTACGGGGCCAACGGGGAGGCATAACTTTGGGTTGATAAAAAGGACAGAAGATATAGTCTTTACATTTTGCCAAACTATGGAGCACCTCGAACTTTACGCCCAGGATCTCCAGTTTCGTCCACCCCTGAGCCATCGCACCTTACTCCAGGGCGTGTCCCTACGGCTGCAACCGGGACAGGTACAGTGGGTGGCGGGGGCAACGGGGAGTGGCAAGACCCTAGCATTGAAGCTGCTGAGCGGTTTACTGGGCCAAGGATTCCGTGAAGCCCTGAGCGGGACGCTCCAGTTTCAGGGCCGATCGATCGCGGCTTGGTCTCTGCCGGACTGGCGACGATCGATCGTGTACCTGGCCCCCCAGCCCCATCTTCTGGGGCTGACCGTTGCAGAAAATCTGGCCTATCCCCTCCAGCTTTGTCAGTGCGATAAAACCACCCAGATCGATCGCCAGGATGAAGTGTTGGCGTTGCTTCATCTCCCCAGTGCAATCCTAGGGGCCACAGCGCCCCTGCTCTCGCGCCAACAGCAGCAACGGGTTGCCCTCGCCCGTGCTTTGATGTTGCATCCCGCTGTTCTGGTGCTGGACAACCCCACCCAAGGTTGGCCGCTGGAGGAAGCCGAGCGGCTGTGGCATTGTTTGCAGCCTTGGCTCCAAACGGGCCGTCTGGGTCTGCTCTGGGCGACGGACCACTGGCTTGATCCCTGGGACGATGCTTGGAACAAGTCCTGGAACGAGTCCTGGAATGAGTCCTGGAACGATCGGGGTGCGGAGCTACTGCCCTCGGATTCTCCGAGCTCGGAGCAGCTGTCAACCGTGATCCCCCCCGCCGTGTCGATCGCCCTCCTTGACCAAGGCCACTGGCGCCCTGTGTCCTTCTCCCATGCCTCTCCCCCGGACATCCCCACCTGGCTGCAAGCCCAGCAGGCTCAAGTGGCGGCGGAGTGGGGGGAGTGGGACGACTGATCGAGCACAGGACCGATCGAGCACAGGACCGATCGAGCATAGAACCGATCGAGCATAGAACCGATCGAGCATAGAACCGATCGAGCATAGAATTGGGTTGGGCGGCTTCGCCGCCCAACCCAAACCCTGATGCTTGCGTGGGCTGTCTCCCAAAAATTCGGATTAATCGAGGTGCCCGTCAGTCCTGTGGGGGAGGCCCATCGGGGAGGCACCATAACAATAGCCCCCCCGCATAGCGGGGGGGCTAAGCTCCAGACGGGCTGCGCACCTCTAGGGCGAAGGCTGGATTGGAGCGGCCCGATCGGGGGCGGAAGATGGAATTAGGAAGACGGGGTGGTTGTCATCGCTGGAGGGCGGAGGGGGGTCACGGTCGCACCGGTAGACGCTGGGGTACTGACCCCCGAGGGGCTGTTGCCCGTGGCGTTGGCAGGTGTAGAGGGGTTAACTTTAGTCGTGCCTAATTTGCGGGTTGCATCCGCATTGAAGCGATACCCCACATTGCGCACGGTCTGGATGAGATTGGGCTGACGTGGATCCACCTCCAGTTTTTTGCGCAGGGAAAGGATATGGGTATCCACGGTCCGGGGGTTATCGATCGCGTCGGGCCATGCTCGCTGGAGTAACTCCAGACGGGTTAAGGGTAAGCCGCTGGCCTGGGCGAGAACATATAAAAGACTAAATTCTTGGGGAGTGAGGTCGATCGTCTCATCCTTGAGCTTCACCCGTCGTTGCACTAAATCAACCTTGAGGTCGCCATAGTCCAAGTAGGCTGGCGGAATCGGATTTCGGATTCGGCGCGTCAAGGCATCAACCCGTGCAAGGAACTCTTGCATCCCAAAGGGTTTGGACAAATAATCATCCGATCCCGCCTTGAGACCGTTCACCACATCCGCCTCAGCGCTGTGGATTGACAAAATCAGAACCATCACGGGCGACTGTCGCCGTAGCCAGCGACAAAACTCTAGGCCCCCACCATCGGCTAAATCTGCATCAAGAATGATCAGATCCGGCTGAAGGCGTTGAAAGGTACTCTGCCCCTGGGTGAGGTTGGCAGATTGGAAAACACCATAGCCGAGTTGCTGCAGGTGCCACCCTAACAGCGATCGTAAATGGGGGTTCCCCTCAATAATCTGGACAGAAACAAGGCTCACAGAATTTGAGTGGTAGAGGTGAATTGGAACTTAACGTTAGCAAAATCATTCCTTGGGTTTTGTAATGATTGCTACCCCCCTCTCCTCAGACGTAGCGTCTTTTCAGGGATCTCGTCTTTCTGGCAACGGACTAATACGCTGAAAAGCGTCTTCTCACTGCGTGGGAGTGACTTTTCTGCGGTGGGAGATACAACTTTAAAGAGGGGAGAAAAGTTTGGATTGTTTGAGGTGCCTAACTGGGCATCTAGAGGGTACCTCGATTAATTGGGTTGGGCGGCGAAGCCGCCCGACCCAACCCCGATTCTTACGTGGGCCACAGGACGAAAACTTGGATTTTTCGAGGTGCCCTAGATTAACTGTGACAGGCGGCGAAGCCGCCTGTTATAACCCTGATTCTGCTGTGGGCACTGCGGTCGAAATTTGAATTGTTCGAGGTGCCTAACTGTTTAAATTTTCCTTAGAGCCCTCTCGAAGTGGCAAGTGGAACTCAAAAATAATGTCGGGATACCTCGACTAATCCCAATTCTCATCCTGTGATCCACGCAAGAATAAGGGCTATGGCGTGCGGCGAAGCCGCACGCCACAATTAATCGAGGTGCCCGTCGGGCTGTGGATCTGTTCTCCGGATCTGTTCTCCGGATCTGTTCTCTGGATCGGTGTCGCCGCCCTGTCTCTTGCCAAGGTCCGCCCAAGGTCCGTAGACCCAGTTGGCTGCCCCGGTTACCCCAATCCCTGATTCTGGCGTGGGTGATCTTCCCCACCATTGGAATTGTTGCCCACTGGCCTACGCAAGAATCAGGGTTGTGGGGGGTGGCGAAGCCGCCCCCCACAATTAATCGAAGTACCCACT
>JAYKIB010000122.1:0-6301 GCA_035285005.1 Prochlorothrix sp. | reverse complement strand
GCTCCAACAACTCCCGCCCCTCCCGCGACAACGATCGCACCTTCCGCAGCACCCCCAACTCCTCCACCAAACTCACCACCGGCAAAATCTGCAACTCATCCACCTCGATCGTCACCCCCACCACTCCAAACCCCTCCACACTATAGCCATCCGCCTCCCCCTCCGGCATCGGATAATGCTCCACGATCGTCCCCATTTCCCCCCGCTTCAGGCCATACTCCGGCAAATCCTCCAGCAAAACCGCCGCAGTAAACAAAGGATACGGTTCAGAGATAACATTCACCATCAGTAAAACCTCCCTAGAATTTATCTGGAACTAACGTAATAAACCGAGTCTCTGGCTTGGAAACCATCCAGATCGATAAAATTCGCAACCCAGTCCCATTCATACCGGGCAAGACCCCGCGAACTTGATATTTCTCTCCGTATCGAGTCATCACAATAAACTCAGCCATTTGGTTCAGGGCTTGCTCCATTAAGTCTGCCCGAAGCTGTTGCCAATTGTCCAACTTGTAACCTGCCCGAGCTAAAAACCCAGACTTGTCATCCTTAGCCAAGGGCACTAGCAAATATCGCGTGATTTTAGCCTCATCAATCACAATCGGCTGCGGGAGGTAAATCATTCAGTCTAGGGCATCCAACACGTCCTGTTCCACAGAGCGCGATCGTAACAGATCTGCAACCTCCCGATCCGCAAGATCAATCCTTTCTAAACTTCGAGATTTTCCCGGTTTAACTGTTTCAGATTGGGCACCTCGAAAAATTCAAATTTCGACCGCAGTGCCCACGGCAGAATCAGGGTTGTGGCAGGCGGCTTCGCCGCCTGCCACAATTAACTGAGGTGTCCTCAATAAACTCGACCCCTGTCAGTAAACTCGGGCTGGGAAACCCATGGACAGGACTACAGAGAAACTAAATCACGGTAAGATTCCCTAGGCATAGGTTCTCCCCCCTTTGGCTAAGCCTCGTCCTGCTCTGAGGGGTACCTCGGGGGTGGGCTGAGCGGAGTCGCAGCCCACCCCAAACCCTGATTTTTGCGTGGCCGATTTGCCAAACAGTTGGATTAAACGGTTCCCTAGACATGTCCCCCCTTGGCAGCGCCCCCACTGCGGCGAGAGTCCCGCCTTGCCCCCCTAACTTGCCCGTCCGTTGCCCTATCCCTGTTGCATTCTAAAACTCCGGAGGCTAGACCCCTGACTACTCGCGTAATTCTCGTTCGCCACGGCCAAAGTAGCTACAACGCTGAAGGTCGCATTCAAGGCCGCTCTGATGTATCTGTCCTCACCGAGGCAGGCCAAGCTTCGGCTCAACAGGTGGGTCAGGTGTTGGCCAATGTCGCCCCTAATGCGGTGTACTGTAGCCCCCTCAAACGGGCTCACCACACCGCCCAAATCATCTGTGGCTGCTTTCCCGAGGGGCAGCAACCCACCCCCCAACCTACCGAAGAACTGATGGAGATCGACCTCCCCCTCTGGGAAGGGCTATCGCGGGATGAGGTTAAGGCAACGGCGGGCGAGAGTTATAAGCTGTGGCAAGAGCATCCTGAGCAACTGACCATGGTGGTCAACCGGGACGGCCAGGAAACGACCCTGCGGCCTGTGATCGACCTCTATGAGCAAACCCGTGGGTTTTGGCGGCGAGTGCTAGCCGAGCATCGGGACCAAACCCTGGTCATCGTGGCCCACAATGGGGTGATTCGGGCTCTACTGAGCACGGCCCTGGGCATCGGGCCCAAGGAATATAAGGTCCTGCGCCAGTCCAACTGTGGGGTCAGTGTGCTGAATTTTACGGGGGGGCTGGGGGAGAAGGCTCAGCTGGAGTCGATGAATTTAACGGCTCACCTGGGCGATCCCTTACCCGATCGCAAGGAGAAAAGTGGGGTGCGGCTGTTGCTGGTACGCCACGGCGAAACGGAGTGGAACCGAATGCAGCGCTTTCAGGGCCAGATTGACATTCCCCTCAATGAAAATGGCCATCGCCAAGCTGCCGCTGCCGCCGAATTTTTGCAGGATGTCCAGATTGATTTTGCCATCACCAGTCCTCTACTCCGCCCCAAGGAAACCGCCGAGGCGATCGTGGCCAAACACGAGGGACTCCGCCTCGAAACGGAAAGTCGCTTGATGGAAATTGGCCATGGTCTCTGGGAGGGCAAGCTAGAGGCAGAGATTAAGGCGGAATATGCGGACTTACTCCAAGCCTGGAAGGATGCGCCGGAGACCGTCCAGATGCCCGAGGGTGAGAACCTTCAGGATGTGTGGGATCGGGGGGTCGCCGCCTGGGAGGCGATTATTGCCAACGCACCCGAGGGCAGTACGGGTCTGGTGGTGGCCCATGATGCGGTCAATAAGGCGATTCTCTGCTACGTGATGGGGCTGCAACCGAAGGATTTTTGGGCTGTGAAGCAGGGTAACGGAGCTGTGACCGTGGTGGACTATCCCCAAAAACTAGCGGGCCATCCGGTGCTGCAAGCTTTGAACATTACGACCCATTTCGGAGCCGGAAGTATTTTTGACTCCACTGCCGCTGGAGCGCTCTAGATTCAGGGGCGTTCGCTCCCGCTCCCCCGTTCTATCCCAGCCCTTGTGGTGAAATCCTCCCGCGTCTGCGTTTAGCTGTGTGAATTTGCCCGCGATGGAAGCCAAGCTTCAAGAACCGATTGTATTGGACCAAATCCGGGTGCTGGATCCCCAAGCTGGGATCGATCGACCCGCCACCGTCCTCCTCCATCCCGAGACTCCCCCCCAAATCGATCCCGATCCGGATCAGATCCCTGCCAGCGTCCGCCGTCAAGCCGCGTCGGGCCAAATTCTGGCCCCCGGTTTGGTGGATCTCCACAGCCGATCGGGGGAACCGGGCCACGAGGATCGGGAAACCTGGGACTCTTTGGCCGCCGCTGCCATCGCCGGGGGCTTTACCCAAGTGGCTGTCTTACCCAACACCACCCCGGCCCTCGACGATCGCGAGCGCTTGCAACAGCGTCAAAGGAGTCGGCACCACCGTAGCCGGGATCCTAGGGCCCCTCAACCCTCGACCCCTCCGCCTCAATTCCATTACTGGGGCGCAATCACCCAGGGCTGCCAAGGTAAACAGATGACCGACTTGGCAGAACTGGCCCAAGCCGGGGCGATCGGCTTTAGCGACGGGGTGGCCCTGGAGGATTGGACCCTGATCCGGCGGGTGTTGGACTATAGCCAATCCCTCAAGAGACCGATCGCCCTGTGGCCCTGGAACCCGACCCTAGCCGGATCGGGGACGGCCTGGGATGGACCCCTCGCCCTCCACTATGGCCTGCCGGGGCTGCCCTATTTAACTGAGACCATTCCCCTGGCGGGACTGCTGGAAACGATCGCCGAACTGGGTACACCCATCCATCTCATGCGCGTTACCACGGCTCGGGGCGTGGAACTCGTGGCCCAGGCCAAGGCCCAGGGGCTCCCGGTCACCGCTAGTACCACCTGGATGCACCTGGTCCACAGCACCGAAGATCTGGCCACCTACGATCCCCACCTGCACCTAATTCCACCCGTGGGCAATGTTGACGATCGATCGGCCCTCCAGGCAGCAGTACAGTCCGGGATCCTCGATGCGATCGCCGTGGACCACACTCCCTGCACCTACGAAGAAAAGACCGTGGCCTTTGGGGAAGCGCCAGCGGGCGCGATCGGCTTGGAGTTGGCCCTGGCGGTTCTGTGGCACACCTTTGTGGCCCCGGGTCACTGGTCCGCAGCGGATCTGTGGCACCGGCTGTCGATCGGCCCTGCCCAAATTCTAGGCTTAGCCCCCCCCAGCCTCAGCAGTGGCACCGGCGGCTGGCTTTGGTTCGACCCCGCCCAGTCCTGGACCGTGAGCCCCGACACCCTCCAGTCCCGATCCCACAACACTCCCTACCTCGGTCAAACCCTGCGGGGAAAAGTGCGACAGGTCCAAATCCCGTAGGTCACCTCAAATCCCGCAGGTCACCTCAAAAAATCTAGGGTTCCGTCCTGTGATCCACCTCAAAATCAGGGGTGAGGCGTGCGGCGAAGCCGCACACCCCAATGAGTCGAGGTACCCTGTAGAGCCGCGCGATTCCTTCGCTTGGGCAGCGAAGCTGCCCAACCCTGATACCTACGTCGGCACCAGTCAATCCAGTAGGGTGCATGGGGCGAAGCCGAAACACACCGCAGAATTAGGCTCCGATCCGTTACCCTCTTGCGTTTCTTGAATCCCGTCAGGCAATACTGATCCGACGGATTTGTATTGCCTGACGACCCTGGGCCAACCCTGAAGACTTCGCGGTACCCTGGAATTCTGCCTCTCAATTCGTCAGTTCCCCATGGCCGATCGCCTCCAAAAAGTTCTCGCCCACCAGGGCATCGCCTCCCGCCGGCGGGCCGAGGAACTCATCGTCGCTGGACGAGTGCGGGTCAATGGCCAAGTCGCCCACCTAGGCCAAAAAGTTGATCCCCAGCAGGATTTCATTGAATTAGATGGGGTTTCCCTACAAACACACCCAAAGCCGGAACACCTCTACATTTTGCTCCACAAACCCCTGGGCGTGGTGTCCACCTGCGCCGATCCCCAGGGGCGGCCCACGGTGCTAGACCACCTGCCCAGTACCCTACGCCAGGGCCAGGGGCTGCATCCCGTCGGTCGTCTCGACTTCAACTCCACCGGGGCCTTGCTCCTCAGCAACGACGGTGACTTCACCTTTCGCCTCACCCATCCCCGCCACCCGATCGCAAAAACCTATCGCGTCTGGGTCCAGGGCCATCCCTCGCCGGATAGTCTACAGCGCTGGCGATCGGGCCTACCTCTGGATGGCAAACTGACCCTACCCGCCACCGTCAAACGGGTCCAGCAAAAACCCGATCGCACCTGCCTCCAAATTCAGCTGTGGGAGGGGCGAAACCGCCAAATTCGACGGGTTGCCGAGCAATTGGGCCACCCGGTTTTGCGGTTACATCGCACCGCCATCGGTCCCCTCTCCCTCGACCCGTTACCTCCTGGCCAGTGGCGACACCTCACTTTGCAGGAAATTCAAAACCTGACGCAGGTCCCTTAGAGCTTGATGGGGGTGAGCTGCAACTCCGTTTAGCGCATCCCAAACCCTGACTCCTGCCTGGGTACTCTCCCGAAAACTGGGATTAGATCTGGGATTAGATCAAAGTGTCCACTGGACTGAAATCAAAAAATCCGTAATGATTAAGTAGATCAACCTAATCGTCGGCTCCAGTCTCTAACCAGAATTTGGACAGACTCCAAGCTTGATCCGAACAGCATGGATTCGGTCCGTTGCTATAAATTCGTGGAACGATGACCTGCATAGGATCAACTTCCTGTCGCCTATTGCAAAGATATCGTTACCTCTGAGATGATAGGACTGGCTTGTAGCGTTACCCATTGCAACACCTGAGGAGTTGTAAATCCCATGAGGAAGCGGCAGAAACCCTCTGCACTCCAGTTAGACCAAGTCCAGGCCCAGAAACTCCAGGAAATTGGAGAACATCTGCGCCAGAACCGGGAGTACCAGCAGAAAACGTTGGACTACCTTGCTTCCCAAACCAAGATTCAGCGACGGCTGCTCCAGGCGATCGAAACCGGCGATCTTAAATCTCTGCCGGAACCGGTCTATATTCGGGCCTTGATTCGCCGCATTGGAGACGCCTTGGGCCTAGCAAGTGCTGACTTAGCAGAGCAATTCCCCCTGGAACTCAGCAATACCCGATCGCGGCGGCTCGCAATGGACTGGTCCGTGGGTCAGTTGCGCCCCATTCACCTCTACCTGTTCTACATATTTGTCATTTTCAGCGCTGTCAACGGCCTGTCGGTGATGATGTCCCGGTCCCTCAACCAATTGCAGCCCAGCACCGCCTCACTGCTCCTGCTCAACCCGGACATTAGCCCCGCATTCCAGTCCGCCCAGCCCCGCACGGGTCTCCTCAGCCAGGTTCCGGAGGAGCTGGTGGCCCCCCTACGCCAATCCTTTCCCCTTCAGGATCACTTCAACCCCAACACGTGGCTCCGCAAAAGTCGTGACCTCGTGGCCCAGCTACCTGACCCCGGCACCTACACCCAACAGCCCGTAGCCGTCCAACTCTCCCTAGAAACCCAGTCTTGGGTGCGCGTCACCGTGGATGGCAACACGGAATTTGAAGGCATGATGTTAGCCGGAAGCCAGCGCCTCTGGCAAGGTCAAGAACAAATTCGGGTGCGAGCCGGTAATGCGGGCGGCGTGCGAGTGGTTCATAACAACAAACCCGCTGAGTTAATGGGCGAGCCGGGTGCCGTGGAGGAACGCATCTTCACCCCCGACGCTGGG
>JAYKIB010000121.1:0-11491 GCA_035285005.1 Prochlorothrix sp. | reverse complement strand
GGCCCTCACCCTAAATCCCTCTCCCAGAACGGGAGAGGGACTTTAAGAAGTCTCACTCCCCTTCTCCCGGCTTGGGAGAAGGGGCTGGGGGATGAGGGTGAATCTGCGAAAGTGGGATACACCCGGTTGGGCGGCTTCGCCGCCCAACCCAACCCTGAGTTCGAGGCCGGGGCAGCAGTATCGAAGCCTACCCCAATTCATCGCAGCACTCTTCAGCTACTAGCGACGATCGGCCCGTAAATCCCGCCCCTGCTCCAACACCGTCCGCTCTCCATAATTCAACAAAATCTCCAGCATTTGGAGACGATGTTCCCAGGTTTGCATCGCGTAGGGCTGCTCCAGGGCCTGGAGATAAAACCAGTCGTTCAGATTAGCTTGAAAGCGATCGAGTTGGGCGCGGGCCGTTTGCAAACGTGCTGCCGAAGGTTGACGCGCCAAGGCCATGAGAGCTTGGTCCAGATCACGCCGATGGACTTGCCAGGATTCCACCGCTGCGGACCGTATCTCCAGCTGGCCCTGACTACGCAGAAAGTCCCACTCCTGCTCTAGGGACACAAACCGCCCACGGGCGGCCCCAAACGGATCCCGATGGGGCATCGCTGGAGACACCGTAGCCGGACTACCTTGGAAGCGGGTACGCAAATCCTGCTCCAGATGATCCACCGCAAACAGGGCATAGCCCGGAGCTGGATTATCCCGCAGGAACTGCACCTGATCGAGAACCGCCACCTCACTCAACTGGGGCAAGTTCACCCCCGGCACAATCAGCGTCGATTGCAAAGCCGGATCAAACAGCCAGGGTTCCGTGATTTCTTGAAAACGATTCGTGTCCATGGCGTAGGACATCAGCACCACCATATCCACATCTCCCGCCTTCGCCCAGGTTTCCCAATCCTGCTGAATTTTGGCATTACGCTCGTGGGTCGGGAACGGGAAAACCGCCACCGACAGGGATACATGGGGATGGCGCCGCTGCAGAAAATCGCTGACACTGGCCACAAACTCAGTCACCTGGGTTTTCTTGAATTCCAACCATGCTCCCCACAGGGGCGATCGGGGCTGAAGGGTCACGGGGTCCACGCCGGTTTGGGCCTTAAAGCGACTCCGAGCTGCGGATCCATAACCAAAGGTGAAGCCGCCACCCATGTCATGGAATGGATAGCGAATATAGTCCAACTGCACCCCATCCACGTCATAGCGATCGGTAATTTCGGCGATCAGGTCCAGCAGATAGTTTCGCGCCGCAAAGTTAGCCGGATCCAGGAACATTTTGCCGGAATTCGCCTGGATTCTCCGGCCTCGGTGGTCCACATTAGCCCAGTCTGGATGGCGGCTCAGCACCGGCCCCATGTAATCTACCGGTCGTCCCAGGAGCCGATTATGGGCCTGATTCCCCACCGCAAAACTCCAGATCCAAGCATGGAGTTCCATATCCCGCGCATGGGCCAACTCCACCGCTGCTTCTAGGGGATCCCAGCCCAGGGTGAGGGGGTTCTGTTCCGGCGCGACGGCACTGGGGTAGATGGGAAAACCCGCATTGAGGGTTTCAAAAAAGACCACATTAATGCCCGCAGCCTGGAGATGATCAAAAATCTCCGCCAGGGCTTCAGGAGAACCGGCCTCCACGATCGTGCCCCGATCGAGCCACACCGATCGCACCTCGGGCTGCAGAGGCTGACTTTGGGGATAGCTGTCCCAGATTTGGCGACGGGCCGTAATCCAGTTCCGTCGTGCCGACTCATAGTTGCGATCGGCCACATCCTGGGGGAAGGAGCGCAGGGTACTTTGCACCATACTCAGGATGCGATCGAGGCTTCCAGTGCGGGCTAAAAGGCGGGTTCCGGGCTGGAATCCAGGCTCTAAAGTCAGTTCTGGGGATTTGGGCAGAGTTCCACCTGTGGGCGCCAAGGTTGAGGTTAGATCCAGGGCCTTAGCCACGGAGGCTGGCGATCCCCGATCGGCGACAGCAGCAGGCGGCTGCACTAATCTCTGGCCTTGGACCCACTGGCCTTGGACCCACTGGCCTTGCACCCGCTGGCCCTGGGCCATTTGGCCCTGCGCTAGCGACAGCGCTAAATGGCCATTTTGGAACCGCCCCAGCAGATTGCTCAGTTCCTGACGCATAGCCACCGCTTCCAGGAAAATAATCGGCTCTGCACTCAACTCCACCGCCAACCCCGGTTTCGCAACCTGCTGCGAGGGGTCGAGGGCGGGATCCGGGGTCGGGTCCAGGCCGGCCTGCTCGATCAGGGGGTGCGGAGGCGGGGGAGCCGTGGGGGGTAAGGACGCAGGAGGGATATTAGGGGCTCCCGGTGCAGGGGCTCCCGGTGCAGGGGCTCCCGGTGCGGGGGCTCCCGGTGCAGGGGCTCCCGGTACAGCACCAGCGGGAGTTTGGGGCGATCGCAGCGGTGGCAAGGGGTCCGGTTGGGGGAGGCGTTGGGCCTGGGGACCGGTGATCGTCGGGGCCACCGTTGCGGAGGCTGATGTCCCCCGGCCTGATCCCGAACCCGAGCCTGAAGAACTCGATCCTGACCTCGATCCTGACAAAGAAAACGCCGCAAAATGTTGCAAACTGGCCTGGAGCCAGCGGCGATCGAACTCCGCCACACCGGGGACAGCCTGCCCCCACTGCCATCCTAAAAACACGGTCCGATTACTCGCCAACGCCGCCGATCCCTGGAGTCGACTGTCCTGCCACACCGCCACCGGGGAACTGTCCAAGCGAATCGGCACCACAACTCCCCCTTGCAGCTCCGGTGCCGGCAGCCGAGGAACCCAACCCACGGTCGCACTGGGTTGGAGTCGGCTTCCCATCGGTCCTCCCTGATCCCAGTAAGCGCCCATCAGGTTTCGCAACACCTGTTGCACATCGCTCGGCGATCGGCGGCCCAACGGACCGCTCACAATCAAGCGCCCCCCCCGGTTGTACCACTGCTCCAGCAGGGTAGCCTGCCGCAAGCTCAGGGACTCCAAATTGACAAGGAACAGAAAGGTATAGGGCTGGAGATCTTCCAGACTATCCACGGTGGCCAAATTGAAGCTTTGGTAAGGAATACCGGACTCCCGCAGCCGCTCGTGTAGCGCTCCAGCGTTGTCCGAGGCCGATGAATCATAAATGACCCCTAACACCCGATCCTGCTCCCCCAAAGCGAGGGAAACGCCCGATTCTGCACGGGCCTGGGGTCCTGTCGTTTGGGATGTCGTCGTGCGGCGTGCTGTCGATCGGCGCGATGGGGCGGGAGCCGCTGCGATCGAAGCCATCGGTACAGCGGCCGCTCTAGAGGCGCTGAGCATGGAGGCGCTGAGCGTCGAGGTGCCCCTAGCTTCCATCGATCGAGAGACGGCCCCACTGGGCGCAAGTCCAGGGGATGAGGCCCAAACCGTCCAAACCAAAAGCGCATAGAGCGGCGGACGGGACCGTCAGACGGGTTTCATCAGTACCCAGGGATGGGCTACCCAAGGGCAAAGGCCATAGAAGTACTGAGATAAAGGTCTCTCCAAGGGTTTAAACCAACGGTCCAACGAGTACGGCATGGGGTTCAAGGGCGTGGGGTGTGTGGAAAGGCGTCGCAGGCCAGGGGGAGATAGGGCCGGAAAGCAGGGCTAAACCGGGCTGAGCGTCCGAATTTTAACAGACCTTGCTCGCCGGTTTTACCACTCTGCTGTTTCCCAAGGGTCCGATTCTAGAACCGGGGGATTCCCGATAATTCCCGTAATTTCCCTGAAGGCACCTCGATGAATACGGATTTTCTGAATACGGATTTTCACTGCGGCACCCACGGCAGCATTGGGGTTGAGTTGAGCGGCGAAGCCGCCCAACCCAATTCATCGAGGTACCCCTGAGCAATTTCCCCCCCCACTGCACCGAGGTTTACCCCAGTTTTGTCCAGCAATCCACCCCCACCTTCATCCCCCGAGTAGACCATGGCTGAAGTCCATACCCTTTAAGCCTGGGATCGCACCCACAAAGTTGGGTGCGATCCCCGAACGAGAGTGGTGGCGCTACTGCGGCAGCAGAGTGCTAGTCCTTACCGGCCTGGGGTCTTGCAGAAAGTCCCTGTTAATGGTGGAATTGATAAGCTATGGATTGGGAGTCACCCAACACGCCTGGGGGCGTGGCGGAATGGTAGACGCTGCGGACTTAAAATCCGTTGACCGCGAGGTCGTGAGGGTTCAAGTCCCTCCGCCCCCATTGTTATTATCTGGATTATGGTCTGAATATTCGGGCACCTCGATTAACCCGAATTTTTGGGAGACAGCCCACGCAAGAATCAGGGTTTGGGTTGGGCGGCGAAGCCGCCCAACCTGATCAATCGAGGTGCCCGTCTGCATATTCGGGCACCTCATAATGCAAGTTTTCGTCCCAGGACCCACGCAGTAAAGGGTCGTGGCGTGCGGCGAAGCCGCACGCCACAATTAATCGAGCTATTGGATAGAGATATCCATTCCGAGCTGGATGTGACTGACTGGATCCTTGAATGGGTCAGGCCCCAAAATGTAGCGCATGCCCCGCCTCCGCTGGGAGAGATTCCCCCACCATCCCAGGAGCACTTCCGGGCTGCGAGGATCGATGTTCCTGTTAGAATAGGCACTGGTGTTTATGGCCACCCCACTCAAACCCGCCCGTGCTTAACACACTCCTCACCGACTTTCGCATCGTCTTCGATCGCGATCCCGCCGCCCGAAACCCCCTGGAAGTCCTCGTCTGCTACCCCGGCCTCCATGCCCTTTGGTCCCACCGTCTTGCCCACGGGTTGCACCGCCTCAAGCTCCCCATCATCCCCCGCCTCGTTTCCCACGTTGCCCGCCTCTTCACCGGCATCGAAATCCATCCCGGGGCCTGCATCGGTAAAGGCGTTTTCATCGATCACGGCATGGGTGTCGTCATTGGCGAAACTGCCATCATTGGCGACTATGCCCTGATTTACCAGGGTGTCACCCTCGGGGGGACCGGCAAAGAAAGCGGCAAGCGTCACCCCACCCTCGGCGATAACGTCGTAGTTGGTGCTGGGGCAAAAGTGCTAGGTAACCTCAATATTGGCAATGATGTTCGCATTGGTGCCGGTTCCGTTGTCCTGCGCGATGTACCTGCGAATTGCACCGTCGTTGGCATTCCCGGTCGTGTGGTCTATCGATCGGGTGTCAAAGTCGATCCCCTGGAACATGGCAACTTGCCTGACTCCGAAGCCAAGGTGATCCGCACATTGCTCGATCGCATTGAGGCACTGGAAGACCAAGTGAACACTCTCCACAGCCAGCTCCAGTCCGCCAATGTCCAAGGGGCGAATCCGGTCCCCGTGACGATCGGCGCATCCCCTGCAACGGCTACCCAAACCGCTACCCAAGCTGACACCAGCGACACCCAAGCGATCGGCACCGTGCCCCCCGCCCTAGCCCACTACGAGCGCTGTCTGGTGCAAGACCGCGAGATTGAGCAATTTCTGGATGGCGCAGGGATTTAAGTACTGGGCACCTCGCTTTAGGGGGTTCCCTAAACCCTTGCTACCCTTACGGCTGAGGAGTCGTTGCCTGTGAATCTTTCATCCCTTCGCCGATCGCTCCAGAACTTGCGCCGGAATCCAGGCCAGAATCCAGACCAAAGTCCAGACCAAAATCCAGACCAAAATCCAGGCAACATCTGGCCCCAACGCTGGGGCCAAACCCTAGGACAGCACTGGCCATGGACCGCAACCGTCTGGACACAAGTTTCGGGCTTTCTCCGGACCCCCGGTTATGGTACGGCGGTCTGGATCGGCGTGGGCACAACGATCACGGCGATCGCCACCCTACCGGAAGGCGGACTCCTGACCAGTCTGGAGCATCGACTCCAAAGCGCCTTTTTCCAAGTGCGAGGCCCCGTCGCCGCACCGTCAGAGATTGTGATTCTGGCCATTGACGACGCTTCCATGGACCAGGGAGACTTTTACTTTGCCGACCCTGAGTACTACAGCGAAATGGCTCCGATCCAGTCCTGGCCCTGGATGCGGGAAGCCTATGCCATTGCGATCGATCGTCTCTTCCAAGGGGGAGCCTGGGCCGTCGCCCTGGATATCTTCTTTTCCCGCCCCAGCAGCTACGGTCCCGAGGATGATGCTCAGCTGGTGGCTGCCCTAGACCGCCATCGCGATCGGGTCGCCCTCGCCGCCCAGTATGTCCAGGACGACCAGGCCCAGGGACTCCTCGACCAACTGCGAGTCCCCTTTGCCGATCTGCGCCGCACCGAAACCCATCTCGGCGCCATTAACTTCACCTACTCCCCCACGGGCCAGATTCTCGAACCCGGAGAAGCCTTTCTCGACACATTATTTGATCCTCGGTTTAACCCCTATCCCCCTGCCCTAGAGCAACTGCCCAGCTTTGCCGCCGCAACCCTGCAAGCCGCCCAAATCACGCCCCCAGCCCCCAACCCGGCGCCCAACTCTTTTTCTACGGTCCCGACCAAACCTTTGCCCATATTCCGTTTTGGAAAGTACTAGACTCGGAAGCCTGGACGGTGGAGCTCGACCAAGGCCGGTTTTTTGAAAATAAGATTGTCTTGATTGGGGGCACGGCCCTCCGTTTGCAAGACTTCCACCCCACACCCTTTTCCGAAAGCCTCCGCTACCCCAGCACCATGGCGGGCGTTGAGATTCAAGCAACGGCGATCGCCACCCTCGCCCAGGATAATTTTCTGTATCCCCTAATTCCCCGCCGCGATCTCCAGGCCGTTCTGGTTTTGGCCCTCGTAGCCGCCCTCAGTAGCGGCCTTGGCACCCTGTCCCAAGCACGCAGTCGATTGCTCCTCACCATCGGTAATGGTGGCCTCTGGCTCCTGCTGGGTTACGGTCTCCAAACCTCTGGCCAATGGCTCATCCCAGTGGCAGTCCCCGTGGCGGGACTTCTGACGATCGGCGGGGGCTGCGTCGTTCTGGCAATCCTGCGCGATTATTACCGGCACCAGCGCCTTGAAACCGCCATTCGCGAAAATGACGATCTGCCCTCCGTGGAAGAACTGTTGAGCTTTGTGAAGCCAACGGCAGCGGAACTCCAGGCCCAAACCCAGTTGGTTGCGGGGAAAATGATCGGTCAGCGCTACGAAGTGGTGCAGGTGCTAGGGATGGGCGGCTTTAGCGAAACCTTTACGGCACAGGACAAGCAACGACCCGGCCAGCCAATTTGCGTGGTCAAACAACTGAAAACCCACAACCAGGATCCAACAGTTGTTCATCTTGTGCGACGCTCCTTCAAGATTGAGGCAGAGATGCTGGAACGACTGGGAAGCCACAGCCAGATTCCCAGGCTTTTAGCCTATTTTGAAGAAGGGGAAGAGTTTTTTCTGATCCAGGAATATGTCGAAGGCATCTCCCTCCTCAGTGAATTTGTGACCCAGCGCTATTTTACCCCTGCCACCGTGATGACGATGCTGGCGGACCTTTTACCCGTTCTTGCCTTTGTCCATGCCCAACAGGTCATTCATCGCGATATTAAGCCCAGTAACATCATTCGTAACACCACAAACGGTCGTCTTTACCTCATCAACTTTGGCATTGCGAAGGCCATGACCGCTCAGCTTTTAGCCGCCCGCCAAGACAACCCCATTACCGTCGGTTTGGGCACCCAGGGCTATATGCCTCGGGAACAGGCGGCGGGGCATCCCGTCTTTAGTAGTGATCTCTATGCCTTGGGGGTTATGGCCATCCAGGCCCTTACGGGCTTCAATCCCCAGCAGTTGGGGCGCGATCACCAGGGAGAGTTGGATTGGCAAGACGCGGATCTGGGCCTGAGTGCAGAATTTGAGCACTGGTTGACCCAGATGGTCCACCAGGACTACGACCAACGCTTTGCCTCAGCACAAGTGGCCTTAGACCATTTAATCCAGGTGCCAGAGTTTAACAGTGTGGCGGCAGAAACCCGATCGGCCATCGCACGACAGGGAGTTGTGGAATATTCCCTCGCCAATCTGCCCACCCCCCATGAGGCCATCAGTGTGGACTGGAATGAAACCGCGCGGGACGAGGAGGGCGCAACCCAGCCCTGGCCCCAGGATTGGCAAGACCCAGCCACATTAGCAGACCGTCAAACCCAGCCCTGGCCCCAGGATTGGCAAGATCCCGCCAGCGCTTCGGACCCTTCGCCCGCGTCTCCCTCACCGGAGGACACTCGACCTTGGCCCCAGGATTGGCAAGATCCCGTGACGCAACTCGATCGATCCAACCCTGCCCCCCAAGCCAACCCTGCCGCAGGGGACGATGCCCTCGAACCTCCCACGATCGTTGAAGCATCACCCCCGGTGATCGAGATCGAACCTCCCACCCTTTCCGCTTCCCGCCCAATCCCCGAGGAGGATGGCCCGTCGTAAAAGCGATTACGATGACTCCCCGGCATAAAACACAGCACTGCGCCCACCCCAGTTCATCGAGTTGCCCCCCAGGTGCCATCTAGGAAGATCCTGAAATTCCCAAAACCTCCCGTTAAAATGGAGTGTAATCGGGAAAAGGCAGCGAGAACACCACACCCCAGACCCAGGGCTCGCCCTGGGGTAGCGGCCAGATTGGACCGGGGTTTGGGATCAGCTCGGCCTACGCACAGCCCCAGTGGCTTGATAACCTAACTTGATAATCAGCCGATCGGGCACCTCGAAAAATTCTAATTTTTGCCCGGTGACCCACGCAAAAATTAGGGTTGGGTTGGGCGGTGCAGCCGCCCAACCCAATTAATCGAGGTACCCGATCATCAAAATCACTCGATCGATATCATCGGGCACCCTAGCCGGGAATAATAGAGCAATCGCCCAGTTGCATAAGCTCAATCTGGGGCAGGAATTTCCCGCTACGCGGAGATTCACGGCCCCACACAGTCCGAATTCCCCGGCCTAATAAACCGCTTAATCATCAATATACCGGCTTAATAAACTAACCTATTCGCCCCATCCGTTGCCCTAACTCCCACACGGTTCGCCGCCCCCGCCGCTAGATGCTTCTTCCCCCATAGTTCATTCCCCCCCAGAGAGAATCATGCTACCCCCCATCTCCCTGCCCTCCCCCCCCACCCGATCGCCGCGTCTATTGCGTTGATGCCCCGGCTTAGCCGCCTCCTGGGTCTGGCGGGGCTAATAACCGCGACCCTGGGAGCCAGTTGGACCGCCCCCAGCCTTGCAGGGGAAAAGCTGACCCAGGCCCGCATTGCCAATCTGCGCAATCAGGTCAACCTCCTCAATGCCGATCGCAGTTCCCAGCCTGCCCAACTCCAAGACTTACTGACACCGGGCAAGGGCCTATCCACCGGAGCCGCATCCTTGGCGGAGCTACGTTTTAATGATGGCTCCCTGGCCCGCGTCGGTTCCCAGGCCGTGTTCTGGTTTGTCCCCAACACCCGAGATCTACAACTCTCCAACGGCACAGCACTGATGCTGATCCCACCGGGCCAAGGCCGCACCCGAGTTCGCACCCCCAACGTGGTCGCCGGGATCGAAGGCTCGGCTCTGGTAGTCCGCTTTAACCCGGAGACGGAAACCACTTCGGTGATTTCCCTGACAGATAGCGGGATCCAGGTGTGTATGACCGCTTCGGGGGATTGCCAGGTACTGGAAGGGGGCCAAGTGGCCGCTGTGGATGCGGACGGATTACAGGTGTATCAGTTGGATTTGGAAACCTTCTACGCCACCAGTGGCTTGGTGGAGGGGCTTGATTTAGACGTGCCCCCCACCCCCGAGGAATTGGCTACCGATCCCCTCGCTGCCGTGCGAGAAGAGACCACGGCAGTGCTGGAGAATCTGACACCATTGCTGCCCGATCGCATTGTGATTAACCCCGCCAGCTTTGGTCCCCCCGCCGCCCCGCCAGCGGATGCCCCAGCCCTCGGTTTGTTGGATCCTCGAGTTAGTTTTTTCCTGTTCCCGGACCAGAGCGGCGGTGAGGATGTGCTGGAAGCCCTCAATCTGGTCAATGTCAATCTGGCGGGCCGTGCCCTGTTGGATCTGGAAGGGCTACAGATTACCGAGGATGGCTTGGTCGGGTTTAACGGTCGGACACTCTTTGAACTGGGTGAAATCCAGGGACAAGGCGCGTTTGTTGTTACGGATCCGACCATCGTTACGGATCCGACCGAGGAGCCGGATCTGGGACCTGAACAGCCGTTCTGCCCACCGGGCTTCGAGATCGCCACGGGCAAAAATCCCAATAATCCTAATATTGGCCGAGGGTTCGATCGGGCAGCCCCGATCAATTGCCTCTAGGGGCTGTCATTATTTAGCCCTAGACTGCCCCAAGGGCACCTTGCAACATCCAGAGTTCCGTCCTGTGACCCACCTCAAAATCAGGGTTGTGGCGTGCGGTAAAGCCACACGCCACCATTAATCGAGGTTCCCCATCGAGGTTCCCCTCGGAATCAGGGACACAGCCCCTAGCTCATACAACTAGGGTGGGCGTATAACTCTGATATCCCAGGGGTTCTACCGTTAATCGATCCGCCTCGATCGATCCGCACATGGTTGCCCCAGCAGCGGACCCAAAAAGTGGCCCCCCAACTTAGCAAGAACGCTAGCGGGGGGCCACTTCTGCATAGGTGGGGCGGCACCCCAAGTCGCAACACCCTTAAGGGGCACACCCCGAGGCATCAAGGACAAAACACCCCAGGCAGATCGCTTACAATTGGGCGGCTACCCTTAAACCACCAGCCAGCCTGGGGCGATGGCTATTTCAATCGGCTGGTTACGGTTCCATAGGGTTACGGTCCCATGGGGTTACGGTCCCATGGAGACCCAACCTCCAACGGCGGAGCCTTGCGGGTTAGGTTACGCTCTTATAATGAGGCGGCAGTTGGGCAGCAAAGCCACCCAGTCTAATTAAGCGAAGTGCCCGGTTCACGCCCGTTTTCCGAACGCCCATCCTTTCACTCTATTGCTTCGACCCTATGCAATTTCACCCTAGTTCGCTCTTTTCCGCTGTTCCCTCCTCCCCGACCCTGTTCTGGGCCAGTTGTGTGGGATCTGCGCTCTGGTTGGGACCCCTCTGTGTACAGTCGGCGGCGATCGAGCGTCAGTTCCCCGACGATCACACCGGTCATCCCAGGGGCGATCTCACGACGAACCAGTCTATTGAGGTCGATCGCGGTGACCTCTCCCCACTCCAGGCCATGCTCCAGGATTGTCACGCACCCTTGAGCCGCTGCCCGATTGCCAGTGCCGATAGCTTTAGCGCAAACGAGAACAGGACCCATATCCCCTCGATCGAGACCGGGTTCTCTTGGAATCGCCTTGCCCTGTCGTCCCCTGCCACCGATCTCGCCCTCACGCCCTACCAGCCGCTCCCCCCAACCATTGCTCCCCCTGACGTTCAGCCCCAGCCCCCCCGCTTTTCGGTATCCCTTCTTGCGCTACCCCAGGCTGGGTGGTTTCATAAAACCAGTCTGTAGGCTGAGAGTATTTGCTGGAGGGGGTTTCAGGCTTCGATTGGGAGGGGGTAGGTACCCATCAAGAGCTACCACACGTGTTCCAGTTGATTAGCTAAGCGTC
>JAYKIB010000120.1:0-15678 GCA_035285005.1 Prochlorothrix sp. | reverse complement strand
GCCCGGTACCCAGGCTGATCTGGGAATGCGCTCGGAGCGCCCGAGTCAACGATCGCACCCCCAAAGTGGGTGGGTGCGATCCCCCAACAATAACGGTGGGATACCTCGATTAATTGGGTTGCGCGGCGAAGCCGCGCAACCCAACCCTGACTCTGCTGTAGGCACTCCGGTGAAAATTTGAATTAATCGAGGTGCCCGGTGGCCATACTTAGAGGATGTTTGAAAACTTCGGCTAAGGACCGAAGGCCCTTGCGGAATCCCCCTCAGTCCCCCTTTTGAAAGGGGAAGGGACTCTCTTGCCTATTTTGGGTGAGGGCGCGGGGGGGGTAGGGCATCGAATGACGTTAGCTAACGGGGGGATCGGCAGGAGTCCCAGACTCTGAAGGGGCCGAAGCGCTAGTGTCTGAATCATTGGGTACTGCGTCGGTTGTGGCAGCGATCGGCGGTGCTTCTGAAGTTTCTGACACGCTCGTAGCGGAGGGATCCGACGCATCCAGCGTGTCCGATGCCGGAGCAGATGCAGGCTCTGGAGCATCCGTAACCGGCGTTGCTGTGGCTTGAACTGTCGCCGTCTTCGCCGTCTCCGCAGCGGTCGCCGGATCATACAGCGCTGGTGGATTCGTTTGTTCAGGATTCGCGGGGCGACTTGTCCCAGCATCAGCCTGGGGCAGGGGATCCACCTTAGTCCCTTGTTCCAACTCGGCGGCTCCCCGCTTCAGTTCCGCCTCAAATTCCTGGGAAGCCTTCTGGAAACTGCCGAGGGCACGGGCTAAGTTGCGGCCAATTTCTGGCAATTTTTTGGGACCGAACACCAACAGGGCCAGTACCAGAATGACTGCCAATTCAGGTAAGCCGATACCAAAAACATTCACGGGGGATCCTCCCTACAACTTAATCAGTTAATTAATCATTAAAAGAGCACCTCGAAAAATTCAAATTTCGATCGCAGTACCTACGGCAGAATCAGGGTTGTGGCAGACGGCAAAGCCGCCTGCCACAATTAATCGAGGTGTCTAAAAGAAGGGCGCACAGTGAGGCCAAGCTCCTGTGCGCCCTGAAGCGCTGAACTGACAGACCACAATAGCCTTCTCTTAGGAAGAGAAACCGTCTAAAACGATCGAGGCATTGTAGATCTGGAGAATAATCAACAGAAATACGAAAAACAGGCCCATGAACAGACCCATCAGAGGGGTCGTTCCCCAGCCCGGTACCACTTTACCTGCATTGGAGTTCAGGGGCTTGAGGAAATCGCTTAACGGAGTTCTTTGTCCCATAGTTAACCTGCGATAGATAGTATGAAGGCTTTTTAAGCTTTTGCAATACTAATATCATAACTTAGGACGGTACACCCACTTGCCCGGTTTAGCGCTAATGACCCCCCCCGAATCTGCCCCTGAATCTGCCCCAAACACGACCCCAAACACGACCTCTCCCCCCCCCTACATTTTAGTAGTCGGCAATGGTCGATCGGGCACCAACTGGCTTCTCAGTATGCTGGCAGCCAGCCCCCTCACCCACTGCCGCAACGAACCCCACGACATCGCCAGTTCCCCCTTCCATACCCTACCCACTGCCCAGGAAATTCGCTGTAATCCCGACCTGATGGCCGATCGCTGGCGATCCTTTGTGACCTGGACTGTCCAGCGCATGGGAGAACGTGATCATCGCATTACAGCTCCCAAAACCTACGTCCACCCCCTGGCCCAAAAACTGGGTGTGGCCTACTTCCCCGTCCGTCCCAAAATTCGGCGCACCTTGAAATACCTCGTGCCGTCCCTGCGCCAAGCCGAGTGGCGCATACCATGGTGGATTGGATCCCAGCGTAGTTTGAACCAAGCCTGTGGTGTGCTTAAAATCAATGATTTACGGGCCTGGATTGTGCGCTGGGTATTGGAAACCCAGCCCGAGGTGCCGGTGCTGCATATTGTGCGCCATCCGGGGGGGCAACTCAACTCGGGGATTCGTCGCTTTTTCCAAGACCTCAGCCCCACAGAACTCGCCTCAGAACAACAGCTCTACCAAGGCATTCTCAAAACGGCGATCGAGGTGGATCCCCATTGGCGACCGATCCTGGGAACTGAATCTGAGATTAGCTGCCTATCGTTGATGGAGGCTGTGGCCTGGTTCTGGCGCTACAATAATGAAGAGATCTACACCCTAGGCCAGTCCTATCCTCAATATCAGCGAGTTGTCTACGAGGATCTGGCCCAGGATCCCCTTAGCTATGCCCGTCAAGTCTATGCGCTCTGTGGCTTGGACTTTACCCTCACAGTCCAGGCCCAGATCGAAAGTGGTACCCAAAAGTCCATGTGGGGCAAGCTCAGCAAGCCCCCCGCCGCTGTTGCCGAAGCCTGGAAGCAAAAGCTGAGCCCCGAATATCAGGCCCTAGCCCAGCGAGTGCTAGCGGGGAGTCGCATGGCTCCCTGGTGGCCGGAGGGTTAAGAGGATGTTTGGAAACCGAGTTGATCAGCAGGACAATCGGGTGAGCTTAGTCAGTATCGGCCTAGAATTCGCCCTGAAAGATCTCTACTAAGGTTGAGACTCATCCCCCAGCAGGCAACTCCGTAGTAGATTGGGAAAGGTGGGCACTGCCCACCCGACGATCGCTACCGACTGCCACCTATTTACGGCCCACTTGCATCCCTATGACCTATCCCCAAGTTCAAACCAGCCGCATTCTGGTTAACTCTCTGCCCAAGAGTGGCACCCATCTGCTGTCTAAAACAATGGAGTTGTTGGGTTATAAAGACTATTTCAGCCACAAAGGTTATGACCCCCAAAATCCCCGTTTTTTTACGGCACGGGAGGTGAAACGGGCCTTGGGAGAGGAGGGGCAAGCTGCAAACGAAGCCGATCGCGGGGAGAAGTTCTGTATTGGCCCAGTGGCCGCCTATCCGCTCGCAGTGGATACCTTCCAGACCTGGCTAGCAGCAGTTCCCTACCAGCGCTATGTTTTGGGCCATATCCCGTGGGCAGAAGGGTTGGGTGATGTGTTGGCCCGTCAGGACTACCACCACTTTTTTATTATTCGAGATCCCCGCGCCGTGTTTGTTTCTCGCCTGCGCTACATCTTGGATCCCGGAGCAGCACGGGATTTGTATGCCGATCGCAAGCACTTTCTCGAAGAGGATCTGAAGGCCATGGCTCCGGTCGATCGGATTGAATTTTTGCTTGAGGGGGGTCAAGCCCAGGACGCAGGGGTGACGATTCGCAGCTATGCCGATGCCTATCGATCGGCGCTGGCCTGGGCCCAGGACTATCGGTGTCTGCTGATTCGGTTTGAGGACTTGGTGGGCCGTCAGGGAGGCGGCAGTGACGAAGCCCAGCGTCACACGATCGAGCGAATTGCGGACCATATTGGCCTGGATGGGGATGAAGACCTGAGCGCAACGCTGGATAAAATCTACGATCCCACGGCTCGCACATTTAAGAGTGGCAAAATTGACGGTTGGAAAAAGGTGTTGGACCCGGAAAGCTTGGCGCGACTCAATGCCTACTGCCAGCCCCTATGTGAGGAAGCGGGTTACGCGCTGTAACTGAAGCCCCCCTAACTGAAGCCCCCCTGTCCAGGGGGGGCGGGCTTCAAACCAGTCCTGCGTTACCGGGCGGCTGCCATAGATCGATCGCCAACTCAATTGCGGCCTGCATGCTCGTTGCATCCGCCGTGCCCTGCCCCGCAATATCAAAGGCCGTGCCGTGGTCGGGGGAGGTGCGAATGAAGGGGAGACCGATCGACGTGTTAACCGCCCGATCAAAGGCCAGTAATTTAACAGGAATCAGCCCCTGGTCATGGTACAGGGCCAAATAACCATCATGGCCCCGATCGGCGGCTTGGTACCAGGCTTGGCCGGGACTGACCCAGAGGGTGTCCGGCGGCACCAATCCCGTGAGCTGGGCCTGGGGATGGCGATCGATCATCCCCTGTAACCAATCCTGCATCCACTCCACTTCTTCGCGCCCCAGTTGGCCCGCTTCGCCGCTGTGGGGATTCAGACCCGCGATCGCCACCCGGGGCTGGGCAATACCAAAGTCATGCTGGAGGCAGTGGAGAAGAAGCTCAAGTTTCTCCGTGAGGAGGGCGGGGGTCAGGGCTTTGGGAACAGCGGCGAGGGGAATATGGGTTGTGGCGAGGAGGGTGCGCAGTTGCCAGCCCGTGTGGGGCGATCGGGCAACGAAGAGCATCCCGGCCCGGTCCAGACCGGCGCGCTGGGCTAGAACCTCCGTTTGGCCGGGGTAGAGATGTCCCGCCGCCTTCCAAGCGGACTTGGCGATCGGGGCCGTGACAATGGCCTGGGCCTCGCCTCTGAGGGTTGCGGTAATGGCACGATCGAGGGCGGCAAAGCTAGCGGCCCCGCTGCTAGCACTGGGTTGACCAGGCACGACCGGCTCGGGTAAGGGCAGGTGAATGAGGGGAAAGCGATCGGGATCGGCGGCGGGCTGACCGTGGTGTTGCAACTGCTGGTAGGTGTGGCGTAGTAGGGATCGATCGCCAACCAGGGTGGGAGTACAGGCTTGGGAGAGGTGGGCTAGGGCTTTGAGGGTGACTTCGGGACCGATACCGGCGGGATCACCGATGGGAATGATCACTTGCGGGGAAGATTGGGCGGAGGAAGATTGGGCGGGAGAAGATTGCAATGGAGTCATGGCGTGTGGTCCTATGGCAACAGACCGATCTTCCCGTAAATTGGGTTGAGGCGATAACCCCTAACCCAGACTTGTCCATTGGACACCTTGATTAATTGGGTTGCGCGGCTTCGCCGCGCGCCACAACCCTAATTCTGCCGTGGATACTGCGGTCGAAATTTGAATTTTTTGAGGTGACCTGTATTAATCGCGGTGCTTTCATTGCTATTCCCTCACCGTCCATTGCGCTATGCCTGCCAAACCCAAGGCCCTGGGCCTCAGTCCTGACCTATACGACTACCTACTCTCGGTCTCCCTGCGTGAACCGGAGATTTTGACGCAGCTGCGCCGGGAAACCGCCGAGCATCCCGCTGCGAGAATGCAGATTACCCCAGAACAGGGGCAATTTATGGCGTTTTTAGTCCAGCTGATGGGGGTACAGCGTGCCCTCGAAGTGGGGGTATTTACCGGTTATAGCAGTGTGGCGATCGCCCTAGCCCTCCCCCCCGGCGGCCAGTTAATTGCCTGTGATCAGGATGCTCGCCCTGTGCAAGTGGCCCAGCGTTACTGGCAAGCGGCAGGCGTGGCCGATCGTGTGGACTTTCGGCTCGGGCCCGCAGTGGACACCCTGGCGCAGTTGCTGGATGCGGGGGAAGCCGAGCAATTTGACTTTGCCTTTATTGATGCGGATAAGCGCAACTACCCCACCTACTACGAGCAATGTCTACAACTGCTACGGCCCGGTGGCTTGATCGTGATTGACAATGTTTTGTGGGGAGGGCGGGTGATTGACCCAACGGATCAGCAGGCCAATACCCAGGCCATCCGGGACTTTAACCAAGGTTTGAGCCAAGACGATCGCATCGATCTCAGCCTTGTGCCGATCGCCGATGGCCTCACCCTAGCTCGGAAGCGTCCCCCGGCTAGCGATCGGTAGTATTGCCAGGTTCCAGTGCCTGCGCCCCCCAACCCCCCCAGTCTTTGATCGGCCCTATCCCCGCCAAACCCATGCTTAGCTACCTCAAGGGCACCCTTGTCCAAATCCAGAAAACCAACAATCGGACCCAGATCATTCTAGAAGTCCAGTCCGTGGCCTACGAAATCTTTATCACCCATCGCCATTCCCAGGAACTCCCCACAACCGGCGAGATTCTGAAGATTTTTACCCATCTCCAGGTGCGGGAAGACCAATGGACCCTCTACGGCTTCGGCAGCAGCGCGGAACGGGATCTATTCCGGCAGTTGATTGGCGTGAGCGGAATTGGGGCACAGATGGGGCTGGCCCTGTTGGATACCCTGGCTTTAGAAACTCTGGTGCAGGCGATCGTCAGCGGTAATAGCCGTGCCCTCACTCGTGCTCCCGGTGTTGGCAATAAAACCGCCGATCGGGTGGTGCTGGAACTGAAAACAAAACTGGAACAGTGGCGAGATAAAACGGGCCTGTCCACTGCGCCTTCAGCTTTGCCCCAAGCCGCGATTCAGGAAGAGGTGGAACTGACCCTTCTCGCCCTGGGCTACAGCGACACCGAGATTATCCAGGCATTGCAGGCCGTGGGGGAAAGTACAGCCCTCTCGAAGTCGGATCAAGCTGAGGATTGGATCCGGGAGTCGATCGCATGGCTCAGCCAGTAGCGGGCGCGTCAGGCTGGCCCATCAAGCTGCGGCGCGTTACGGCTGGATCTGCTAACGCCCGATCGGACATCTTGATTATCAAAAAGAACTGGAGCGGATGTGGGAAAACTTCGCCTAAGGACCGTAGGCCCTGGCAGAATCAAGGTTGGGTTGCGCGGCACAGCCGCGCAACCCAATGAATCGAGGTGCCCTAAAGAAAGTTGCCCCACCTGTGGCGGGGCAACTCCCGATCGGGACCCTCGATTCACTTAAATTGTTCGAGCGTCCCCTTTATCTACTTTCACGCAGGCCGTGGGAGCAGTATCGCCGCCCCCTGCAAACCTTTTCGCTCCACCGAGCCTTAAAATCCTTGGTTATTTCCCCAACCACCGCCACCACTGGGCTTACTTTCCGTGCGGGGCCGTGCTTTATTGACCTTGAGAGTCCGACCGAGCCATTCTGCACCGTCTAGCTCTTCGATCGCCTTGACTTCTTCATCTTCCGACGACATTTCAATAAATGCGAAGCCGCGCATCCGGCCGGTTTCCCGATCCATGGGAACCTTAATCTTTTTAACAGTACCGTAGTCCGTGAACACATTGTTCAGGTCAGCTTCTGTAACCTCATAGGAAAGGTTACCGACATAAACGGTCATAGCTTACCTCTTAACCTTGGAATAGTGGGCAGGTGACATCCTCACTTACCGGGGAGCTTAGAAATGCTTCATGACACAACAAACAACCGGGACGCGCCCGATCGGGTCAACGTGGAAGGAGGTTGACGCTTGATTAAGCAACGCCTGCAATTAGGGGGTCTACTTTACACGTCCGTTTTAAGTCTCGGAATGTCTTCCCGCGACTGGGATCAGCCATCAGATGGCCCTAGGCTTAGCCGATGGGGGAGTTACCCCAGGGCTTGGCTTAGAAATCATTCATCTTCGTCAGTCGAGACACTCAAACAAAAGGCAATATAATCCTTCGTGCAATCTTGGCCGCCGATACCGACTAGATCCTGAAACCTGGGCCTATCATAACCCCCGTCCCTGAGGGTTGGGAAGTCGAGAATATCAAGAAATTTTAATGGACACCTCGATTAATCGGGTTGGGCGGCGCAGCTGCCCAACCCAAACCCTTATCCTTGCGTGGGCTGTCTCCCAAAAAGTTGGATTAATCGAGGTACCCCAATGCGCCCTCAAATTTAGGGTTTCCCAAGGGGTCATCCCTCACATCAGCAATGCCCGGGGAGCCGGGGTGAAGGTGAGCTGAGCTGAGCCGAAGCTCACCCCGATTCAGCAAGCTGCCCAAAATTATCTGGGTTTGGCGAGGTGTCCTACTCCGCCTGACCTACCAAACCCGTGGGGGGAGAACTGGCACTGGCGTAGGCTTTGACCGGGATCCGTCCGGCCAAATACGCCAGCCGACCAGCCTGGGCAGCCAGCCCCATGGCATGGGCCATCGCAGCGGGGTTCCTGGCCTGGGCGATCGCCGTATTAATCAACAGGGCATCTGCACCCAACTCCATCGCCTGGGCGGCCTCGCTCGGAGTCCCAATCCCCGCATCAACTACCACGGGAATTTGAGCGTTGTCCACAATAATTTGAATGTTGGCCGTGTTGCGAATACCTTGCCCCGAGCCGATCGGAGACCCCAAGGGCATTACCGTGGCGCAGCCCACCTCTTCCAGACGCTTGGCCAACAGCGGATCCGCATTGATATAGGGGAGCACCGCAAATCCCTCTTTAACCAGTTGCTCAGCCGCCTCCAGGGTACCGATCGGGTCCGGCAGCAAATACTTAGTATCGGGGATTACTTCCAGCTTCACAAAGTTATTCTCCTCCTGGCCCAGAAGTTTAGCCATTTCGCGCCCGAGACGCGCCACACGCACGGCTTCCTCTGCGGTTTGGCAACCCGCCGTATTGGGCAACATCCAGATTTTGCTCCAGTCGATCGCCTCCGCCAATCCCTCATGGCCTGGAGCCTGGGTTTGGACCCGCCGCACCGCCACGGTCACGATTTCGCAACCACTGGCCTCGATGCTCTGCCCCATTTCCTCAAAATTGCGGTATTTGCCGGTCCCCGTCATCAGCCGCGACGTAAAGGTGCGTCCGGCGATCGTCAGGGGTCGATCGTCTAGGGAATTGAGATTAAAGCGATCGCTAAGGGCGAGGGTAGGGCTAGGCCGGTCCAGGGTAGGCATAGGATCTGTGGCGAGTAGGATTCTGTAGCGAGTTTAGGAGGGCGAATCGGCTCTGGGGTGACGGTGAAGTCGAGACGTTCTCAGTTTCCGGTCTCCCATTGTACGAAGGGACGGGACGTGCTGGAAACCCCTGGACTGAAATCTTGGATTTCCTTAAGGACACCTCGAAAAATCCCAATCTTTACCCCAGTGCCCACGACAAAATCAGGGTTGTGGCGGGCGGCTTTGCCGCCCGCCACAATTAACCGAGGTGCTCCTAAGGACACTGGAATTACGTCAAGCTTTTGGGGATAGCCCAGGGCAAAGTTGGGGTTGGGTGGGGCGGCAAAGCCGCCCCACCCAATTCATTAAGGTGTCCAAAAGGTGTCCAACCGTTGCCTCCGTTACCGCGATAGCATTAGGGTTGGGTCCAGTGGCTTCGTCCCTCAACCCAATCAATCGAGGTGCCCACTATCGAGGTGCCCACTATAGAAGGACAGTCAGTTCGATACCATGGCAAAAACCTGGGGTAAAGCCTTTGCACAACCGGCGATCGAATTCGCCCCCACCCCTCTGCCCGTCTTGGCAGGGCAATTACCCACGGACTTGCGGGGCAGCTATTATCACAACGGCCCCGGGCGACTCGAACGGGGTAACCAACGCGTGGGCCACTGGTTTGATGGAGACGGCGCGATCGTCGGGATTCAGTTTTGTGGCGGCCCCGAGAACCAAGCCACCGCCACCTATCGCTATGTGCAAACGGCAGGATACCAGCGCGAACAGGAATCCGATCGATTTTGCCATAGCAACTATGGCATGACCTACCCCGGCCCCCTGTGGCAACGTTGGGGCAAAGACCTGAAAAACGCCGCCAATACCTCAGTTTTGGCCCTAGACGATCGGCTTCTAGCCCTCTGGGAAGGCGGAGCGCCCCATGCTTTGGATTTACAAAGTCTTGAGACCCATGGGATCGATCGCCTGGGCCTGGGTGACCAAGATGCCTACTCCGCCCACCCCAAACGCGAGCCCCACTCGGGTTTGATTTATAACTTTGCCGTGAGCCTAGGCCCCAAACCCGCCCTCTCCCTTTACTGCCACGATCGCCGGGGGCGGCTCCAACGGCGCCACCGTCATCCCCTAGAGGGCTGCCCCCTGATCCATGACTTTGTGCTTGCGGGGGATTACCTTGTCTTCTGCATCTCGCCTGTGCGGCTCAACCTGTGGCCCGTCGCCCTGCAACTCCACAGCTACAGTGAGTCCCTACAGTGGAAACCAGAACTGGGCACTGAACTTTTGATCTTCGATCGCCACAGTCTCACCCTAGTCAGCCGCCACACCACCGATCCCTGGTTTCAATGGCACTACAGCAACGGCTGGCAGGACGATCGGGGCCATGTGGTGGTGGATCTCGTTCGCTACGAAGACTTCCGCACCAACCAGTATCTCAAGCAGGTGGCCACAGGCCAGACCAGCCTAGAGACACCGGCCCGCCTCTGGCGACTGGTGCTTGACCCCAAAACCGCCCAGGTCCTGGATTCCCAGCCCCTACATCCAGCCTGGAGCGAATTTCCCCAGGTCAGTCCCGAATGCGTCGGACAGGCCCCCACCGCAAGCCTTCGGGGCACCGTCTTTGTCCAGCACCGCCCCCAGTACGATCCCACCGGAGAGCTATTCGGTGCGATCGGTTACTTGGATCCCCAGGGCAAGATCACCGTGACGGATTTGGGGGAAGACCGCTATCCCTGCGAACCGATCTGGGCCGGAGACTGGTTACTCACCCTGGTCTTTGATGGGGCTAACAACCAAAGCGAGCTCTGGGTGTGGCAGGGCGATCGACCCGGTGCAGACCCCGTCTGTCGCCTGCAGTGCCCCGAGGTCATTCCCTACGGATTCCATGGCACCTGGGCCCCCGCATCCCCAGCATAAGTTTTGCTAGAGCCATTAATCAGCCTTAATCAAGGGGGAGAGGTTGCCTCTCGCTTTCTTTGTGTTTATTTTAGAAGTAGACTTATTTCAATGGCATACGCGCAGTACATAGATTTAAGTCTATAGCCGTAGGTTCCGATCGTCCCGACTCGGACATCCCAGAGCCCCCGGTGTTTCCGTTTATCAGTCACCCTGCGTCAGTCACCCTGTGAAAATTTTATTTTTCGAGGTGATCCTCAAGAAATCTTTGTAAACCCATAGAAAACTACCCTATGTGTCCGACTCCTCCCCTATTCTTACCCTGGCAGCTGCTCGCCAGTCAGGTGGGTCTCGCTCCTGGCCCCTTGTTTTTGGCAGAAACCCCTGAAGCTGACTACGGATCCTTTGTGGTCACTGGGGTTCTGCTGAGCTTGGTGGTCGTCTATCTCACCAGCAAACTGGGCGGAGAACTGTCCAAACGTCTCGACTTGCCACCGGTGCTCGGTGAGTTGGTCGGCGGTGTTGTGGTCGGAGTTTCCGCGCTTCATCTGTTGATGTTCCCGGAAAATAGCGCTGTTGCGACCGATTCTGTCATTATCCAGAGTCTGCAGTGGCTAGGGAACCTCGACACCGAGGCAGTGACCCAGATTTTCAAAAGCCAGAGCGAAGTCATTGAAGTCCTCGCTGAATTGGGCGTTATTGTCCTCCTGTTTGAGATTGGCCTAGAGTCGGACCTACGCGAATTGGGTAAGGTGGGCTACCAAGCGGCGATCGTCGCCGTTGTGGGGGTCGTAACCCCCTTTGCCCTGGGCACCTTGGGGTTGATGTTCTTCTTTTCCACCCCCGTTATTCCGGCGATTTTCGCCGGAGCGGCCCTCACTGCCACCAGCATCGGGATTACCTCTAAGGTGCTCTCGGAACTGGGCTTTCTGAAGTCCACCGAAGGCCAAATCATTGTCGGTGCGGCGGTCATGGATGACGTGCTCGGCATTGTTGTGCTTGCAGTGGTGGCTAGCCTTGCCAAAACGGGCGAGGTGGACTTGCTCAATGTTCTGTTCTTGATTGGTAGCGCCAGCACGTTTTTGATTGGCTCGGTGTTGCTGGGTAAATTCTTCAACTCCAGCTTCATGGTGATGGCCGACAAACTCCAAACCCGAGGCGCACTCTTGATTCCAGCCTTCACCTTTGCCCTATTTATGGCGGTTTTGGCCAATTTGATTCAGTTAGAAGCAATTTTGGGTGCCTTCGCCGCCGGTTTGGTCTTGGATGAAACCGACAAACGCAAGGAACTGGATCAGCAGGTGATGCCCATTGCCGATATTTTGGTGCCCATCTTTTTTGTAACCGTGGGAGCCAAGGCGGATTTGAGTGTGTTGAATCCGATCGAAGCCGAGAACCGGGAAGGCTTGATTATTGCCACCTTCCTGATTGTGGTGGCCATTGTGGGTAAGGTCGTCACCGGTTGGGGAGTCTTTGGCAAGCCCGGTGTCAACCGATTGGCGATCGGGATCGGCATGGTCCCCCGAGGCGAGGTGGGTCTGGTTTTTGCCGGCATTGGCTCCGCCAGTGGTGTATTGGACAAGCCCCTGGAAGCCGCCATTATCGTCATGGTGATTTTGACCACATTCCTAGCGCCGCCCCTCTTGCAGTGGGCTCTGAAGGATTCCCCCAAACCTGAGCCGGAACCAGAACCTACTCCCCCCTCCAGAGTGCCCCAGTTTTTGCAGTCTCTTTTTGCGACGACCAAATAAGGGCAGTCCAATCGGGCAACGTCTGGTTCCTTCAGGCCCGCACGTTGCCCTAACGGTCTCGGTGTGACTGACAAAATTCCGCCTTGGACCTGAGAGGATATTTGGAAAACTAAAAGAATCCCTGCTACCCCCCCCTTTTAGGGCACCTTGATTAATACAGATTTTCACCACAGTACCCACGGCAGAATGAGGGTTGGGTTGCGTGGCGAAGCCGCGCAACCCCATTAATCGAGATACCCTTTGCAAGGGGGGGACAGCCTTTTCTTCCCCTTCAAAAGGGGGACTGAGGGGGATTCCGCAAGGACCCTTGGCCCTTGGCCGAAGTTTCTAAACATCCTCTGGGAGGACACCTCAAGAAATTCAAATTTCTACCCCGGTGTCCACGGCCCAGGACCGACACCATGAATAAGGTCGAATCGGGTGTCCCAGGTCCACCCCATTTTTAACCACTCCATACAGCGGGAAAGTTTGCCTATGCTAGGTCTGGAACACAGTCTGGAATTTAGTCTTGAAGCCTGTATCCTAGCCACCACGCTCCTGGGCTTTTTTGGCATCATTCTCAAACGCAACCTGATGATGAAAATCATCGCCATGGATGTGATGAGTACTGGGGTCATTGCCTACTATGTCTTAATTGCAGCGCGATCGGGACTCTTTAGCCCCATTTTTAACCCCAATGATGCCCACTCTCCTGGTGCTGCCAGTGGTGCTGCCAGTGGTGCAGCGAGTAGCGCTACCAATGCCCTAGGGTCTGCCACGACTAACCCGATCGCCTATGCCGATCCGGTCCCCCAAGCGGTGATTCTCACCGCGATCGTGATTGGCTTTTCCATCCAAGCCCTCATGTTAGTGGGCGTCATGAAGCTATCCCGTGACAACCCCACCTTAGACATTGAGGACATTGAGCAACAATACAAACCATGAACCCTGTCTTGGCTGTAGAACCCACCCTGGCAACAACCCTCGAAGAAAACCTCGATAAAACCGTAGAATTGGGTCTCTTCCACTGGCACGGTTTACCCACCCTGGTGATCACGCTGGTGTGGGTTGCTTTACCTTTTTTTGTGGGCTTTAGTATCTATTTGCTCCCCCGCTTCGATCGGATTCTTGCCCTCACCGTCACCCTCTGTTCCCTGGCCTACGGGCTTGCCCTCAGTGTCAGCGACCAAAGTCAGGTTTTGCATTTGGTCGATCGATTTGGTGTCACCCTAGAACTCGATTCCCTCAGCGGCTACTTTATTGTCACCAACGCCCTCGTCACCCTTGGGGTTCTGCTGTACTGTTGGCACCAGCCAAAGAAAGCATTTTTTTATACCCAGGTGATCATTCTCCAGGGCAGTGTCAACGCGGCCTTTATTTGTGCCGACTTTATGAGTCTTTATGTGGCCCTAGAGGTCATTAGTATTGCAGCTTTTCTATTAATTGCCTATCCCCGCAGCGATCGATCGATTTGGGTCGGATTGCGCTATTTATTTGTGAGCAATACGGCCATGCTCTTCTACCTGCTGGGGGCCGTATTAGTCTATCAAGCCAACAATTCCTTTGCCTTCACCGGGTTAGCCCAAGCCCCCAAAGAAGCGATCGCCCTCATCTTTTTGGGACTGCTGAGTAAAGGGGGAGTCTTTGTCTCGGGGCTCTGGCTCCCCCTCACCCACGGTGAGTCAGAAACCCCCGTTTCCGCCCTCCTGTCCGGCTCAGTGGTCAAAACCGGCATCTATCCCCTGCTCCGCTTGACCCTCCTCCAGCCGGATCTGGATCCGATCGTGCGGCTCTTTGGCGTCGCCACGGCCCTGATGGGTGTCACCTACGCCATCCTGGCCAAGAACACCAAGCGAATGCTCGCCTTCCACACCATTTCCCAGTTGGGCTTTGTGCTAGCGGCCCCCCTCGTGGGCGGCTTCTACGCCCTCACCCATGGCCTGGTCAAAGCCTCCCTCTTTCTCACAGCGGGTAACCTCCCTAGCCGTAGTTTCAAGGAGCTAAAAAAGACCACATTGCCGCCATTTTTATGGATTGCCTTGGTCCTAGCCAGTTTCTCGATCGCCGGTCTCCCCCTCTTCGCAGGCTTTGGAGCTAAAGCCCTGACGGTCAAATATCTGTTGCCCTGGCAAGAACTGGCCATGAACATCGCTGCCGTGGGCACTGCAATTTCCTTTGCCAAATTTATTTTTCTGCCGGTGCAATTCCCCTGGCAGATTCAGGAAAATGGCACCGCGATCGTCGTCTCAGAAAGTATCAGCCGTAACCTGAAACCAGCCCTATTTGTGTTGATTGGCGGTCTCCTTTTGGGTAATGCTATTTATCTGGAAGCCTACAGCACCGCAAAAGTCTTAAAAGCGGTGGTGACTCTGGGCATTGGCTGGACTCTCTATCATACTCTGATCCCCCGTATCACCTTTAAGCCTAGCCATGCACCCGAACAATTTGATCACCTCATTGGGGTGATGAGTTTGATGTTAACGCTGATTTTCTGGATGGTGGTTGCATGATTGGTGTTCTGAATTTACTGGTTCGACTGAGCATTTGGTTCCTACTGACGGCCGATCTGAGTTGGGCTAATGTCCTGATTGGAATTACCCTCGCTGTCCTGATTCCCCAAGGTCGCCCTAGTCCCAGCCGTCTTCAAGATTGGCTTCGAGTCATCGGGGAAATTGTCCAAGCCATTCCCCAGGCCTATATTGAGGCGATCGAAATTATGTTTCGGCCCCATCAACGGGAACTTGTTACCCTCGAACGGGTCAAACCCCAACGCACACCGGGCCTCATTTTCCTCGATATTTTTCTCATCACCTTCACCCCCAAAACCGTCGTCCTCAAATACTACGAGCGGGGTTGGTATGAGGTTCATCAAATCGCTCCCCCTGCCTCTCCCGCGTCTCCCCGGAGTCTCACCCCATGAGCCTAATTCCCCTCGCGATGATTGCTGCCCTGCTGATTCCCATTTATGAAGCATGGCAGGATAATGATATCTGGCAGAAACTGTTGGCCTTTGCCAGTATTGCAACGAAAACCTCCGTTCTCATTCTGGTGGTTTCTGTCTTCCGGGATGACTGGATGATTGGCGTGGTGGGGGTCTTAATTTTGAGTGTGGGAAACGCTGCACTGATGTTACTGGCCCATGTTATTCGCCGCTGGCCTCCCCAAGTGGTGGAAGACCTCGGTCGATTTTTAGCGCTACGCTAGGGCGTGAGGACCCACGGCAGCATTAGGGTTGGGTTGCGCGGCTTCGCCGCGCAACCCAATTCATCGAGGTGCCCTAATGTGATCCTAAGAGGATGTTTGGAAACTTCGGCCAAGGGCCGTAGGCCCTGGCAGAATCCCCCTCAGTCCCCCTTTTGAAGGAGGAAGAAGAGACCGTCCCCCCCTTATAAAGGGGGGTTAGGGGGGGTTTTCTTAGGTTTCCAAACATCCTCTAAATTGTTTGGACAATAGCTCACCCCAGAATCAGGGTCTAGGTGAGCTGGGCGGAGGCGAAGCCCACCCAAATTAATTACGGAAAATCTGATTATCACTCTAATACCGGTCTCAAAAGCCTTTGGGCACATCGATGAATTCAAATTTTGACCGTAGTGCCCACGGCATAATCAGGGTTGTGGCAGGCGGCGAAGCCGCC
>JAYKIB010000119.1:0-22900 GCA_035285005.1 Prochlorothrix sp. | reverse complement strand
TAAGAGAATCCCCCCTAAACCCCCCTTTATAAGGGGGGGACGACCTCTTCTTCCCCCTTCAAAAGGGGGACTGAGGGGGATTCGGCAAGGGCCTACGGCCCTTAGCCGAAGTTTCCAAACATCCTCTTAGGGTTGGGTTGGGCGGCGAAGCCGCCCAACCCAATTAATTGAGGTGCCCATTACAGTGCCCTGTACCCTATCCTTTCCTTCGTTAGGAGATGTCCCATGCCCCGTATTTGCTGGCCTCATGTTCGCGGATTTCGGTTCTTTCCTGCCCCTAGCAATGGCCAGGACCGTTGCGGCGGTTCCCAGGAGGGGCACTCTCCCGGTGCATCCGTGGGCATGTCGCCCGTTCTGAAGCGATCGCCCTATCGCCGATCGCTTCAGTCGGCTTTCGGGTTAGGACTGGCGGGAATCCTATTCGTCGCCTGTGGTGAGGAGCCACCAACGGGGGGCGAGGCAGCCCCAGGGCGTGGAGCACCGGGTCAGCAAGGCCAGGGAGGACCGGTGACGGTGGATGTGGCGATCGCTGAGGCCCGACCCCTGACGGCGGATTTGGAATATACGGGCTTAACGGAACCGCGCCAGCGTCTTGCTCTACGGGCCCAAGTTCAGGGGCAGTTGCTGAGTCTGGCGGTGGATGTGGGCGATCGGGTCCGGGCTGGGGTTGTGATCGCCCAGGTGGATGACACACTGCTGAAGGCGGATGTGATTAATGCCCAGGCGGAATGGGCGAGCCAGCAGTTTGAACAGGCCGAAGCCGAGTCAGAACTGGCCGAGGTGCAAGCCAGCTATACGGAGGTGCAGGCCCAGTTGGAGCAGGCGACAATCGATGCCCAACGGCTCCAGCAGCTGGCCGAGACCGGGGCTGTGTCCCAACAGGTGGCGGAACGGGGTGAGACCGAACGCCGCAGGTTGGCCTCTAGCCTTCAGTCCCTTCAGGAACGAATTCGCACACGTCAGCGGGCCATTCAAGTGGCTGCGGCCCAGGTCGCGGCCCAGGAGGCGATCGTCCGTCAAGCCCAGGAACGCCTCACCTATGCCCAACTCACGGCTCCCCAGGACGGGGTGGTGATGGAACGGTTGGTGGATCCGGGGGATTTGGTCCAGCCCGGTCAGGCAGTGGTAAGTTTGGGCGACTTTACGGAACTCCAGGTGCGGATGGCGGTGTCGGACCTAGATATTAGTCGGGTGCAGCCCGGTCAAGCGGTCAGGATTACCTTGGATGCGGTGCCCGGTTTAGTCTTGCCCGGTGTAGTGCGTCGCATTGCCCCGATCGCGGACAGCAGTAGCCAACAAATTCCGATCGAGGTGCAATTGCCCAATCCCCAGGGCCAACTCGGAGCGGGACTGCTGGCGCGGGTGACGGTGCCCAGTGGGGATCAAGCGCGAATCGTGATCCCGGAAAATGCGTTACAGGTGGGGAATGGGGAGGCCGATCGGGTATTTGTGGTGGCGGCCCAGCCCAATGAGGCCGGGGAAACGGTGGTGGAAGCGCGATCGGTCCGGGTGGGCCAAAATCGTAAGGGCCAGGTGGAGATTCTGGACGGACTGGCGATCGGGGAGGTTTATGTGACACGCAGCGGTTCACCTTTAGAGGCTGGTCAAGTGGTCCAGCGAAGTTTACTCAGTGGCGGGAATTCTCCCAATGCAGCCCAGTGAGGCAACAGGGATCGTAGGGGCGGAATGACAATTGTGGGGGTCGTCACAGGCATCAGAGCACCTCGATTAATCCAGATTTTCACCGCAGTACCCACGGAAGCATTAGGGTTGGGTTGCGCGGCGAAGCCACGCAACCCAATTAATCGAGACACCTATCAATAGGTCCCCAGGTCATCGGACAAAAGTATGAACTTTTTGAGGTCTACTCCACAAAAGTTCACACTTGTTTTGCAATCTTTATCCCTGGGGCCATGGCCCCAGAACGAAAGCTAAAGAAAAGCTAATACTGTTCCGGAACAAAAGGGTTTTCAGCTACAAAAGGTTTAGTCTTACTGTAGGGTCTTGAGGGACTCAGGGATCATTTAACATCCTTTATGCCTCGATTCTAAAGCCTTTTTCATTGACCTCAGAGCACCTCAAAAAGTTGAATCTGCTGTTGGGTGGGGTGCATTTCACTGATGCCGATAGGGGGCTGTTCTGGCTATCTATTGGTAGAGCAGTTATGGCATAGACCGCTGACCTGTTCCAAAGTGAAATGCATCCGTTGGGCATCTCGATTACTCCCAATCTTTGGGAGATAGCCTACACAAAAATCAGGGCTTGGAGTGGGGTAAACGAAGTCCAAGTCTATCCCGATTCATCGAGGTGCCCCGTTGGGCGACTGACAAAAGTATCAGGGTCACAGGGGGGCAACACTGCCTCCTAACCCAGGACATCTTGTAATAAAGGACTCCCCGACCTAGTTGCCTGACAAAAAATACGGCATTGGGCGCGGTTTTCTCGCCCCTACCAAAGTCTAGGACCGTCGAAGTCAGATTTGCTGACCCGCCCTCTGTGCCTGGATTTGCCCCACTTTTGTCAGTCAATCAGCTCCCCGACTCCCCTGCTTGTAACGATGGGAACCTCTGGATAGCAACTGCCCCGTTGCTGTGGACCAACCTCAGGAAACAGCCTGGTGAACAAACCCCTGCTGGGCGGAGAATCCCTGACCTCACCCTTTCCTAAGCTAGTGCTCCATATCCTCTCAGAAACAGCCAGAGGCAAAGTGATTGTGGGTGGCTTCACTGCCCATCGCAATGAATCAAGTTTCCCCTTAATGATTAGGTTGAGTCCCTAGCTATGCGTACTATTCTAATTATCGAAGATCATATTGTTTCCTGTAAGGCCCTGACCGCAATCTTGGAGAATCATGGCTATGCGGTTGTCTCGGCCCACCTCGGTGAAATCGGTCTACAAATGGCTCACGCCTACCAGCCTGATCTAATCTTATGTGATGTATTATTACCGGACCTTCTAGGTTGGGATGTGCTGCAACAGGTGCGAGGCTCGGAGTCGATCGCCCCGACTCTATTTGTCTTTTTGACAGGATTAGAGGACCGGGAATATATGCGTAAAGGCATGATTTTGGGAGCCGATGACTACCTATTGAAACCAGTGTCGAACCAACACTTAATTCAAACCCTAGATGCCCTCTTCCAAAAGCAAGAGCGCCTAGCCAAGCCCTTCGTTGCAGAGATGAAGCGGGTTACCCAAGAACTACAAAATATAATCTACAAGGATTATTTGACCGGCCTGTCGAACCGTCTCGGACTCAAGGAGAAGGTTCAGCCCCATCTCCAATCTCTATCTTCCCAAGACCAGAACCTTCAATTTTCCATGATTATTTTAAGTGTGGGGGATTGGAATGACTTAGTTCAGGTGTATGGACAGGGGGTGATGGATCAGCTCATGGTGAGTATCAGCCAGCGGCTGCACCATGGGCTTCAGGATCAGGAAGGGGAATTTTATCTAGCCCATATTGATGCGGATCAGTTGGGACTGTTTTGTGTGGATTTGGCCGATCGTCACCAGATTACCCAACTCCTGGATCCCTTTTTAGACTATCTACAACAGCCCTACACCCTCCAGGATCGCTGTTTCCAAATTCAAATTCAGGTGGGAATTTGTTGCTACCCCGATGGGGCAATATGGGATCCCGAAAGCTGGTTCAGTTGTGCGCGCATTGCCCTGCAGTGGGCCAAACGCCAAGTCCAGCAAAGCTATATGTTCTATGAACAGCATTTGGGAAAAACCACATTGGAATGGTGCCAACTAAAACTAGATTTAGGTCAAGCGCTGGCGCGTGAACAACTGGAGTTGCACTACCAACCGGTATTCAATCTCACAACCGGTCAGCCAGAGCAGGTGGAAGCATTACTACGGTGGTGCCATCCCCACCGAGGATGTGTGATGCCGGCCAAGTTCATCCCCATGGCAGAGGAATCAGCGACGATCGCCCAGTTGGATTTGTGGGGAATCACAATGGCCCTCCAACAGATGCAAACCTGGTGCCAGGATCATCATTTGCGGCCCCTCCGCATGTCGGTGAATTTGTCTGCCCAGACGCTGCGGAAGCCAGATCTGATCCACTGTATTGACACGATCTTGGACCAAACCCAAACTCCGCCCCACCTTCTTTGCTTAGAACTCACGGAACGGAGTCTGTTTAATAATTTAGATGCCACCCAGGCCGTACTATATCGGCTGAAAAAGCGGGGGATCCAGGTCATCTTAGATGATTTCGGCCAGGGCTATTCGTCCTTACATTATTTACGGATGCTACCGTTGGATGGTCTCAAAATTGACCAGCATCTGATCCAAGGGCTGGAGGAGCATTCCCAAAACCAGGCGATCCTCAAGGCGATCGTGCGGATGGCCCAGGGGTTAGAGTTACGGGTCGTGGCGGAAGGGGTGGAAACCAATCCTCAACTCGATTTTCTGCGTCAGCAGGGCTACCATGCTTACCAGGGGTTCTTGGCCTGCCGCCCCCTCGATCCTGAGGCCGCCCTCGACTTCTTACTCCAGGAACAGCACCGTCGTCGATTTGCCGCCTAGGGCTGTGTGCTATTTTGCTCCTGTCCTGCCTGTCACCCCTTGCCCATGGCCCTTGTCCCCTGTAAAGTCTGCGGATCCCTCAACAGCGACCAAGAGGAAATTTGCCTCAGTTGCGGCTATCCGACCCAGGGCCAGAAGCGCCCTGCAATTTTTGTGTGGGCTGCGATTCTGTTGGCGGTTTTATTTGCCCTGCCGCCCTTGATGGGGGTCGCCAACTGGCTGTTCTATCGCCTTAACCCACCGGAACCGACACCGAAGGAGCAACAGTCAGTCGCTGTTTATGCTCGACATCCGCTATAGGGCACCTCGAAAAATTCAAATTTCTACCACGGTGTCCACGGCAGAATCAGGGTTGTGGCAGGCGGCTTCGCCGCCTGCCACAATTAATCAAGGTGCCCTATAACGGGCAACGCTTGAATGAGATACAGTAGAGGGGATATAGTGACGCGACTATCAGAGGTGAGATCAGCCCCATGAGACCCTACTCTATCGATCTACGCCAGCGCATTGTTCAAGCCTGGGAGCGGGGAGAGGGAAGCGTCAGAGGTCTGGCAGACCGCTTCCAGGTCGCCCCCAGCTTTGTACACAAGCTACTGAAGCAATACCGGGAAACGGGAAGCCTAGAGCCAAAGGAGCATGGGGGAGGCAATCCTGGCAAGATTACAGAAGCCGAAGAGCAAGTCCTGCGAGATTTGCTAGAGCAAAAGAGTGACCGAACCCTAGAAGAACTGCGCCAAGCGCTAGAGGAGAAACATCAGGTTCAGGTTTCAACCATGACCGTGAGTCGGGTTCTCAAGCGCTTAGGACTCACCCGTCAAAAAAGCGATAGAGGCAAAAAAGATAAATCCAAGGCAGAGGGGACATAGCCCCTAGCTCATCCCCTTGCTGATTCAATTGGGGCGGAGGTGTAACCCTGATGGCGCAGGACTTCTACAGTGAATGGGTGACACGCCTGGTGCAATACATTCCTCTGCTCCGCGTAGCGAGGGGTTTTCTCTTCATCACGCATCCCACAGGGTAACCCCGCAGGAGGGTCACCACGCAGGGAGTCACCCCGTCTTCGGCGGGGTGGCTCCCTGATACTGATGCCATTAATCGAGGTGCCCTACTGCATCTTCAAGCCCTAACCACTTAAGAAGCCATGGCCGCAGCGGACGATCGCCGCTTGGTGGTGCGGTTCGGGAACTCCGCCCGAGGATCGGGTTTGGCCGCCGCCGCATCCGAGGCAGATCCCGCTTTAGTGGGAGCATCTGGGGACGGCTGTGGGGCCTTGCGCTGGGGCGATCGACCTTGGGGAGCAGGTGAGCCCACCGCTTTGGCTGCCCCCTGGGCAACCGGCGTTTCCACCGGCTGGATCATCACTACCACCAGGGGCCGGCTCTTCAGTTCCCGGCGCAAACGTTGCTGAAGACCACGCTCAATTTGGGACTGAATTCCCAACCAGTCAATCTCATGAACTCCCGTACCCTGGGCATGGGCTTGGTGGAAGTCACTGCTGCGATCCTTAAGCACCATCTCAATCTCACGGGTTGCCCAGGTAATCATCCGTTGGCGATCGCCCGCCAAAATAACACCCCGGCATTGCACCTCCGGCGGCTGCACCAGTTGACCCTGCTGATTAATCAGGGTCATCACCGTCACCATGCCATCCTCGGCGAGTTGCTGTCGCTCCTTCAGCACATGATCATCCACCATGCCCACACGGGAGGTATCCACCAAGGCAATCCCCGATGGCACCCGATCGGCCTTGCGGATAAAGTTTGTAGCCAGTTCCACCACATCCCCGTTATCGATGATGACCATATTTTCTGCTGGAATGCCCATGCTCTGGGCGGTTCCGGCATGTTTGACCAACATCCGGTGTTCGCCGTGGACCGGCAGGAAGAACTTCGGTCGAGTCAGCGCTAGCATGAGCTTTTGGTCTTCCTGACAGCCATGGCCCGACACATGAACGCCCTTGTTGCGCCCATAAACCACGTCGGCTCCCTGGCGCATAATCATATCGATCGTGTTCACCACCGCGATCGTATTGCCGGGGATGGGATTCGCCGAAAAGACCACCGTATCACCCTTCTTAATCTTGATATCCCGGTGTGCCCCATTGGCAATACGGGTCAGGGCCGCCAGGGGTTCCCCCTGGGAACCCGTGGTCAGAATCAAGAGTTTATGGTCCGGTACCTCCCGAATTTGGCGCAGAGGTAGAAAGAGATCGTCTTTACAGCGGATATAGCCCAGATCTCGGGCGTGGGCAATGACATTCAGCATCGATCGACCTAGGACAGCCACCGATCGGCCATGCTTCTCCGCCAGTTGCAGGAGCATATTGACCCGGTGAACCGAGGAGGCAAAGGTGGTCACCAACAAACGGGCTGGCGCTTCGGCAAACACACGATCGAGGTTAGGCCACACCGACTTTTCCGATGGCGTGAAACCAGGGGTCTCGGAGTTGGTGGAGTCGCTCATTAAACAGAGCACCCCTTCCTCGCCGTACTGGGCTAGCCGCTGGAAGTCAAAGTGCTCGCCATCCACCGGAGTATGGTCAACTTTGAAGTCTCCGCTGTGGATAACCACACCCAACGGCGTGCGGATAGCCACGGTAAAGCTATCGGCGATCGAGTGGGTATTACGGATAAACTCCACCTCAAAAAACTTACCGAGGCGTACCACATCCCGGGGCAGCACAGTCTTGAGGGTGGTGCGCTTTAGGGCACCCGCTTCCTCCAGTTTGCCCTTGAGCAGAGCCATCGCAAGACGGGGACCATAGATCACGGGGATATCAAACTGCTTGAGGTGAAAGGCAATGCCCCCAATGTGATCTTCGTGGCCGTGGGTCACAATCATGCCCTTAATTTTGTGGGCGTTGTCCCGCAGATAGGTAACATCCGGCAGCACAATATTGACCCCGTGCATCCCATCCGTGGGAAAGCCAAGCCCCGCATCGAGCAAGATAATCTCGTCTTGATATTCAAAAACACATGTGTTTTTGCCAATCTCATGGAGACCGCCGAGGGGAATGATTTTCAGTGTGGATTGTGTGGGGGATTTAGCCATGTAACTCCTGTGAACCATAAAACAATAGAGACATCAAAGTCAGGAAAAAATGAAAACTTGAAACCTGTGGCGTAGGATTTGGGGTTGGGAACCGGTGATGGGAGACCTACGGCTTGGAACCGAAAGCTTAACCCCGTGAGGTGTGGGGAAATCGCAGGGGGAGAGACGGTCTAAACTGGCAACTTGTCGATCACAACTTGGCATTGACAGCCCGGCTTAGCCCGATAATTTTTGCTGATCCGGCCACTTTACTGAACCCACCGCCTCAACCCATCGCCTTTGTGAGTCCGCCAACCTTTTCAAGCCGAATTGCCACCAGAGTAGGTCTGGGTTGGGGGGCAGACTTGCCGCCATGGGTGGCATTTGGCGTTGAGTGCGTGGGAGTTTATCTTGCAGTGTTAGCCAGGTGGTTTGACCTGGGGGTTTGGCTTGCGGGGGGGAGGGAAAAATATGACGCGGGATTGGGTCACGGGAAATTGGGTATGGAGAGAATTACAAACCGGGGATATCAAATTAGGACTCTCAAGTTGGGAATTTTAACGACATATTGAGACCAATCGGAGGACGCCTCGATGGAATTGGCTTGGGCGGCAAAGCTGCACAATCCAGCCCTAAGTTTGCTGTGGGCACTACGGTGCAAATCCGCATGTTTCGAGGTGGCCACTAGGAAGATGAGGAATAGAAAATTCAAGATGGGTGAGATTTGTAGCGAGGGAAAGCTGTTTAGGGAAGCGTCTCAAGACGCGATCGACCCGATGTTGAGAAGAAAACCTTTTGTGTCCTGAGCCCCTCGGGCAAGCAAGATTCTGTGGGGTGTCCAACGAGAGAATTAGCCTGGGGAGCGAGGTAACAGAACTGTCCGCCTCAATGCTCTACCTCAATAATCCGGTGGGCTCTACTCCTATGTGGAGTTTACAAGACTTTAGCAGCAATTCCGGTAAAACGGACCAAGATCACGATAAGTTTCATTCCGGTAATGCTCACTGTGCGGTTCAGTGTGTGTGGTGCTTCACCCCAGGGTACCCCAGAGATCCCCGGTTTCGTCCTGTGATCCCCCGAAGCGTCAGGGTGACGACAGGCGGTGAAACCGATCGCCCACTCGTCGGCTACCCACTCGTCGGTCATCCCAATGCCTTGATAGGGATTTGAAGTCGCGTCGCCCCATCAACCCCCAGTATTAACAAGGCTGAAAAACCTAAGGACTGGGCAACAGATCCAGCTGCTGCATTACCGATCGCAGGATCTCGACCTGTTCCTCCGGCATTGGCACCAAGGGCAAACGTAGGTTACCCACAGCCCAGCCTTGAAGCGCAAGGGCTGTTTTGACAGGCACGGGATTGGTACTGATGAAGAGCGTTTTGAACAACGAAAAGAGGTCTTGGTGCATTTGGATTGCCGCCTGAACCTGACCCTGTTCAAAGGCTTGGATCATGGTTTGGAGTCGATCGCCCACCAGATGGCTCGCCACACTCACCACACCTTGGCCCCCCACCGCCAGGAGTGGCATGGTTAGGGAGTCGTCCCCACTGTACAACCCAAAGTCCCCAGGCACCAGACCGCGAACCGCACTCGCCTGGTCGAGATTGCCGCTCGCTTCCTTAATGGCCACAATATTCTCCATCACTGCCAAGCGGCCCACGGTTTCGGGGAGGAGATTACAACTGGTGCGGCCGGGTACGTTGTAGAGCATGATTGGCAGGTCGGGGCATGCCTGGGCGATCGTGCGGAAATGCTGGTAGAGACCTTCCTGGGATGGTTTGTTGTAGTAGGGCACCACCTGCAGCGATCCGTCCAGGCCCAGCTTCGCCGCCGATCGGGTCGCTTCGATCGCCTCCTGGGTTGAGTTGGAGCCGGTTCCTGCCATGACCTTTGCCTTACCCCCCACGGCCTGCTGCACCACCTTGAACAGATCTTCCTCTTCCGCCCAAGTCAGGGTGGGGGATTCTCCCGTTGTGCCACAAACCACCACCGTATCCGTGCCATGGTCCGCCAGATGGGCAGCCAATTTTTCGGCAACCCCATAATTCACGCTGCCATCGGGGTGAAACGGGGTGATCATCGCGGTCAGAACGCGTCCAAAGGTCATAGCTTGCATTTACGCTTGAATCTGCGGGGGAGGGGCCGGTTGGTGTCGCATTGTTAGACTCCAGCAGCACCATAGAAGCGACGGTAAGCATCCTCAATCACTTCGCGGGCCACGGTTTGGATCCCCGTGTGCTCAAAGTAGTTGGTGCTCATATCCAGAAAGGCCGCTAGGTAGTCTAGCTTATCATCACTGAGTTCAATGAAATTCTGGAGACTGCTGGTAATTCGCTGGGGCGTTAAATCCTGATCCTGTACAAACTGGGCCATCCAGCCCTGTAACTCCCCAAAGCTCTGTTGAATAAAACCGAACTTCTCCCCCGTGTTTGCCCCCGGAAAGAAGTGATTCACCACCTTGAAAGTGCCATTATTATGGATTTCCCGCTGGCCAGGACCATTGAGGTGTTCCATCACCTTATCAATGAAGTCTGGTCCCAGGGGGATGAGGCCATCAAAGCAGAGCAGACCTGCCATCCGAATCAGGGAGGGGCCCGTGTACTCCTCTGTTAACCGAGCGACCGAGTCCTTCACATCCAAATCGTTCCCCTCTAGCTTTTTGTAAGCCAGGACTTCCACCGCTGTCTTTAAAGCTAGATCCAAGGTCTGGGTCGTATCCGCCTTGGGCGTGAGCTTTTTGATCAGGCCACCAAAAAGCGGGATTTTGCCCCCCACCTTGTCCGCTAGGGCAGCCGTCCCCAGCACCACATCCGCATTGTCGATCGTCTGGTAGAGGTGAACCGCCGATTTGTAGCCCAGGTTATCGTCATCGTAGAGTTCTAGCGCTAACGTGCTCACGGTCCGGATCACTTCAGGGTCAGACTGGCGGGTTACAGCGGCGATCGTGTGCTCCCAGCCAACCCAGTTTTCCCACTCACCGGGCACCAGAATGTCCAGGGCGTTGAGGGCAAAGGTGGTGATATTGCTCGCCGGGAGATTATCCACCAATTCGTTAATGGGCTTAACCATAGTGTTGCTGTGACTCCGGTAAAAATGAGGAGGGCACCTCGATTAATTGTGGCAGGCGGCTTCGCCGCCTGCCACAACCCTGATCCTGCCGTGGGTACTGCGGTCGAAATTTGAATTTTCCAGGGTGCCCAGGGGTGGGTTGGGCGACTTCGCCGCCCAACCCAATTCATTGCGGTGCCCTGCCGTTATTGTTCGGGGATCGCCCCCACTTTGTGGGGGCGATCCCATATTCAAAGGGAGATGGGACTAGAGCCGTGGTCCCCTAGCTCATTTAGCTCATTGAGGAGGATGGGCTGGACTGAGACTGACTCCCGGGGGACGAAGCCTCCGCCCCCTGCGTTGGGGCCCGTTCAGGGGAGGCTGTGGACCCCGCCTTTTTGTATTGGGCCAACTGATCCACCGCATCTCCCAAGGCAACCGTGAGACTCTCGCGGGTTTGGTTGTGGGCTTTGCGTTCCGTTTGTAGGGCTTGGAGCAGTTGCTGCCGTTCTTGGAGGACGGCTTGTAGCCGCTGCTGCAGCTGAGCCACATCCGTCAGTTCTAGCACCTCCGCCTGGGTTGCCGCTAATTCCTGATCACTTTCTTCCAAAAGGCCCCGCCCCTGGAGTTGGGCCAAGTCCGCCCGTAACCGAATCAGCTCCTCCTGGCTATGGCGGAGTTCCTGTCGTCGCTGCTGGGCCTCGGTCTCGTAGCGCTGTCGCCAGTTCAGGGCATCCCGATAGGCATGGTCCCGCTCTTCCTGGAGCATGGCCACCTGGGCTTGCAGGGTCTTCACTTCATTGAGCCAATAGCTCACATCCTGATTCATGGGCCTGACGTGGGGGCTAGTATGCGGTCTATCACAGGAGACCGGTGAGTTGAGACAGGGGGAGCGCGGGGGATACCCCCCTAGCCTGTCACGGGGGCTAGGGTCACGGGATCTAGGTCAGTAGATCCACCAGGGATCCGGGCACCGGCATAATGATCAGTAACAGGAGCACCAAGACCACAAAACCCAGTAAATCCCGAGTATCGTTCAGCTCACTCACATCATTCAGGGCCGGCTCATCCACCACGGGCATAAACAGTAACAGTAAAGCCCACAGCAGTAGGTCGGGTTGGACCAGGGAGAGCAATAACATCAGCAATCGGGTTACCTGACCCACGATTGCCCCGGTGCGCTGACCAAACATGGCATGGATAATGTGGCCCCCATCCAACTGCCCCACCGGCATCAGGTTCAAGGCGGTGACAATCAGACCCAAATATCCCGCCACGGCCACGGGATGCAATTGCAGGGCGCTGTCTGGCGCGAGGCTATCCCCCAAGGCAATGCGGCTCATGACAGCCAGCAGCAGAGAACGCCAGGGATCCAAAGACTCAAAGTTGAGGAGACTGGAAGTCTCGACTCGATCGATCACCAGGGACTGGTGTAGGCCCCACCAGAGACAGGGCAAGGTCACCACTAAACCGGCGATCGGTCCTGCAATGCTGACATCAAAGAGCGCCTTACGGTTAGGGACGGGAGAGCGCATTTGGATAAAGGCCCCAAAGGTACCCAGGAAAAAAGGTACGGGAATGAAGTAGGGCAGCGTGGTCCGGACTTGATAGTGACGGGCAGCCAGAAAGTGTCCCGTTTCGTGAAAGCCCAATACCCCCATCAAAGCCAAGCTATAGGGCAATCCCTCCAGCAAGAACTGGGGATTCTCCGAAACGGTTCCGAGTTCTTCTGGGGTAACTCCGGCAAAGATCATACCGATGAAGGTGGTGGTCACCAGGGTCATCAGAAGCAAGCTCAGGGCCAAGCCGGGCCGGTAAAGCTGTTCGTCCGGGGTGGGGTCTGCCAGGGTTTCTGTGCTGCTGGATGCCGGGGGATCGGTGACTTCTGGACTCACCGCTGTGGTAACCCGTGCATTGCCTAAGTGGGCTGGGTCTATGCCGGCCCGTTGGGGGTTGGGCACCAGGGCAAAGAAGGGTTGACCCTGGAGATTTTCCTGGAGGAGGACCAGAAAACGATCGCCAAACCGTGCCTTCACATTCTGCTGGATCCGTTGGTAGGCCACGGAGGGATCCGATCGCAACTGACCTTGGCAAATGACAGCCTGAAGACGGTATTCCACCTTATGCAGCGCAAAGTGGGACCAGGGAAAACAATGGTTGAGATCATGCTCCTCGTCTGGGTTGAGGGGCTTGGGGGGCTTGGGCAGGGGCGGCGGCTCGGTGATAGGGCTGTCAGCCACCTGGTCTAAGGCTTTGTTTTCCTGGCGTTGGACCGATCGCAGACTTTGGCGCAACAGAACCCAGTAGAGGATCGGAGATGCCAGAAATGGGATAAAGACGAGGGCGAGGGGCATGGGTTGGTTTGGCCCGTTAACCAACGTCCAGGTGGACCAAATTAGGGCGGGAGCCATCATCACTAGCCACAGGATCCACAGGGGAGTGCTGCCCTTTGCTGCAATACTGCGTTGCAGGAGGGAGTAGGTCATCCAACCTAGGGTCAGGAGTAAGAAGAAAAACCAGAAAATCATGGTGAACTGAGGTCAAAGGGGCTAGGGAAGAGGCAAAACCAATCTGAGACCGGTCAAGGGAATACGAGAAAAAGCGTTGGAGAGGTATCCAGAAATCCTTCCTTGCTCCATCCTAACCTGCTTCTCGCGGTCAGGGTTTGGGGTTGGATGAATTCTCCGGGCCAGGTGTGGCAAGGCTAAAGGGGGAGCGGAACCAGGCTCGTTTCCATGGAATGTGGCCTGGGGGGAATCCTTGGTTTTCGGTCCTTGGCGGGATACCATGAGGGTCTTGTTTTTGATGGCCCAACGCAACGGAACGATCGCCATCGTTTCGATGCTTCACCCCAGCCCTAGCTGCGATAAACGAAGATTTCCGGGCCTAAGACTTGGCTGGAGACTTGGCTGGAGACTTGCTGGAGATTGGCTGGAGGCGGGTTGAAACGTGGCCGATCGCGAGGTGGGAGAACGTCCGGGACCCGTCGATCGCACGAAGACATCTGTCCTACACGAGATCGTTTTGATTTGACTGAGTGACGCATCATCCCGTTCCCTAGGGCTGGACAATCCAACACCGGGGGCATCCTGCCCATGCTACACGCTACCCCATAACTGTCTTCGATTATCCTCACCGTGAAAGATCCCCAGTGCCTGTTGAACACTGTTTTTGCCTTCCCGCCTAATCGGAAGACTTTAGGAGGAACCGCCTACTTTCTCCCGCAACCACCCGCTTCCGAAGCACCATCAGACCCACCCCGTAATATCTTGGTCGATTGTCCTCCCTGGACCTTGGAAACCTTCGATTTTTTTCAGAAGCACGGCGGGGTGCAGTGGCTGTTTCTCACCCATCGCACGGCGATCGCGGATGTGGGGACAATCCAGTCGGCGTTAGGCTGTACCGTTGTGGTCCAGGAACAGGAAGCCTATCTCTTGCCTGAAGTGCCCCAACTCCAAACATTCCAGCGGGAAATTACCCTCAGCGATCGACCCGATCACACCCTACTGGGCCTCTGGACCCCAGGCCACTCCCCCGGTTCCGCCTGTCTGTACTGGTCGGGTTTAGCCCAGAGCATGCCGGACCCCAGCACCACTGCTGCTGGGTCCACCTCAGTCGCAGCCAGCGATACCCCAACCCAGTCATCCCCGAGGGGGATCCTCTTTTCGGGCCGCCATCTACTGCCCACCCCCACGGGCGACCTCGCCCCGATCCGATCGAGTAAGACATTCCACTGGCCGCGCCAATGTCGCAGTGTTCAAGGTTTGGCCGATCGCTTCACGGTGGATACCCTCACTCACCTGTGTCCCGGTGCCAATACGGGTTTCTTACGGGGTCAGGGCTACGTCGATCGGGCCTATGAACGCTTAGTGTCTGGGATCCCTGGATAAATTGGGTTAGACGGCAAAGCCGTCCAACCCAACCCCTGGTTCTTGCGTGGGCTGTCCCCCCAAAAGTTGGATTCATCGAGGTGCCCGTGTCTGAGTCTAAAGCTCAAGGGCACCTCGATGAATTGGGTTAGACGGCCAAGCCGTCCAACCCAACCCTGATTTTGCTGTAGGCACTCCGGTAAAAATTTGAATTCATCGAGGTGCCCTCAAGTGAATCGGTTTTTCTAGACGGGCTGAAGCACTTGCTTCGCCTGGACCCGTTTGAGTTCAGCCAGTAGGTCATCCTCTTGGCGGTGGGCCTCCCAATTGCCCCGATCGAAACCGCCCTCAAAAAACCAGGTCCCTGACATATAGTCACCCGTTTCAGAAACCTCACCGCTGTAGGTGACCGGCCATTGACCCGCACCGCTGTAGGTTTTAACAAAGCGTACACTGCGCCCAGTTACTTCACCCGTGAGGCGAGCTTCCCCCAGCGGACCCTCATCCAAAATACTACCCGTGAGGTGATGTCCCCCCTGCACAAGGGTCGCCTCAAAGCGAGTCGGATTGCCCCACTGCCAATAGGTACCCAACCAACTGCCGTTTAAATCTGCCATTGTTCTCTGTCTGCTCTTGTGCTACAGCATCTGACAAAGGTATCGGGTATCGGGAGCTGCTCTGCCTTCGGCGGGACAACTCCTTTCTTGTGGGTACGGCCTTGAGTCGGTGTTGCTTCTTGCAGGTACTGTCGCGAACAGCTAGGTCCGGGGAGGTGCGTTGGGCAAAGCCGTACCGCACCGCATCACAAACAGCGCTGTGGTTCCAGGCCACCGAGTCCGGCGATCCCTAAAGGCCCAAATCCACCGCAACCCGATGGGCACAGGCAAAACCCGAGAACGCCACCGCATTCAAGCCCTGGCCCGGAAATGTACTATCCCCCACACAGTAGAGTCCCGGCACCGCAGTGCGATTAAAGGGCATTCCCAGCAGGCCCCAGGGCTTATTGCGGGGAATTGGCCCATAGGTACCGTCCTGGCGGTTCAGAAAGCGGCGATGGGTCCGGGGAGAGCCGATTTCCTTGTAGGCTATCTTTGAGTTGAGGCCGGGGAATATGGCCTCCAGTCGATCGATCAACCCCTGGGCCGCAGTCTCCTTCTTCGCCTGGTAGTCGGCTGGCGAAAGGTTCTCCCATTCTTCTATATAACTGGGGGTGAATGTGTGAATAATATGGCGATCGGTCGGGGCTAGGGTCGAATCTAGCAACGTGGGGATTGACACAAAGATGGTACCCTCACTATCCTCCATTTTGGCCCAATCTTCCAAAATAATATGGTGACACTCGGTTCCGGCTGGGAGCAGATCCGCTTCCACCCCCAGATGCAAGCTCAAAAAGCTCGGGGACTTACGATAGCGACCTTCCCAACGTTCCTCGGCCTTGGGCTTGGCCTCCGACTCCAGGAGCTTACCAAAGGTATCCCAGCGCGTTGCATTGGAAACCACCCGTTTAGCCTGAATTTCCTCACCCGAGGCCAGCCGCACTCCCACCACGCGGCCTCCTTCCTTAAGGATCCGGGTCACCCGCGCTTTATAGCGAATCTCACTCCCCGCTTTCTCCAGTCCTTCCACCAGCTTCAGGGCAATTTGGCCCACCCCTCCCTTCGGGTAGTTAATGCCACCGTAGTGGCGATCGGAAAAAACCATGCCTGCATTAATCATGGGAGTTGAACTGGCCGGAACCACAGACCAGCAATAGCACTCCATGTCAATAAATCGCAGTAGTTCCGGGTCGCTGATGTAACGACGGGCAATATCCCCCGCATTTTGGGGTAAATACTGGACGAGGCCGAGGCAAGCGAAGGGATGCTGGAAGAAAACCCGGGTCAGATAACCCAGTTCCTCCAGGGAAAGCAGTTCCATCGCATTCAGGCAGTTAAAGACCTTCCAGCACTCGTCATAGAACTGACGGATTCCGGTGGCTTCGTGGGGGAAGCGATCGATCACCTCCTGCAAAAAAGCCCCATAGTCCCGATGCACCTTGAGGGTGAGGTCATTGGGAAGATGGTAATGAATCTGAACCGGATCCGGGATAGTCTCCACCTGCATTCCCACCGCATCGAGGGCACGGGTGAGTAAGTTGGTTGTTCCTTCGCTACCGAAGCCAAAAATCATTGATGCACCCACATCAAAGCGATATCCCTCGCGTTCAAAGTAGCCCGAACTCCCCCCCGGAATCACATAACTTTCCAGAACCAGAACCTTAGCGCCCTTGGCGGCGAGCTGGGTCGCGGTGACGAGGCCCCCAATCCCAGAGCCAATCACGATGACATCGTAGGCGGAACGGGGGGCCGATGTGGAGGCAGGAGCAGGAGCGACGGATGGGGACATGGGAAGAGGGGACAATAGTAAGGATCGGGATGGAAAGGAGTCGGGCACCTCGGAAAACCTAAAGTGTTTACCCAGTGACCCCCGTAAGAATCAGGGGGGTGGCGTGTGGCTGCGCCGGATAGATCCCTAGGACAGAAGGACCTAGGGCGCAGGCGGCTCAGGTGTAACCAGGCTCTCCAAGCCGTAAATCACCCGGGCGGACTCAATTCGATCGCCCTGCTGGATTGCATCCACTGCTTCCATACCCTGGGTCACATAGCCAAAGACCGCATAGTTACCGTCCAAAAAACTCCAGTCAGACAGGGTGATGTAGAACTGGGACGATGCGGAGTCCGGGAACTGGGAACGGGCCATGGCCACCGCTCCCCGCACATGTTGCAATTTAGGCGTTGCTTCCAGGCCAGCAGCTTGGAAAGTGGTGCTATATAGGGGCTGTTCCGCACCCTCCGGTAGAATTTCCAGGGGAATCATGCGTTCCTGGCCACTTTCATCCACATAACCGCCACGACCCAGTTGGCTGGCGGGCACAGCCGGGTCGGCACTATTCGGATCGCCACCCTGGGCCACAAAGGGCTGGGGTTCTTTGACAACCCGGTGGAAAGACAGGCCATTGTAGAACCCCTTATTCACTAGTTCCACAAAGTTTCCAGCGGTCAGGGGGGCATCCTCACCGTACACATCCATCATGATCGTCTGCCCATTAACCACAAGCTCGACCGTTGCGGTTCCTTCCAGCCGGGGCAAGTTCGCAAATGCGGCCTCGGTCTCCGTGGCAGAGACATTGGGACTTGTGGCGCTGACATCCTGGCCACTGCAAGCCCCCAGGGTGAGAGCCACCGTCACAATACAGAGCCAGACCAGGGGTTTGAAAGATTTTGTCATTGTGTTGTGTTGCGTTCTTGGTGTTCTGTCGTGTTCTTGCCGTCTAGAGACCTTCGAGGGGGACACCCAAGAACTGGGCGAGTTCCGCGCCCTGATTCTCCAACACTGCGATGGGCAGCGGTTGGCCCACACGGGTCAGGGGCAGTTCGCCGCGACCCCGAATCTTGAGATAGAGCGCACGCTTTGGGTTGAAGCCGTCCTTAATATCAATCCGCACCGACTGGACTTCTTCCCAGTCGTAGATCAATTCAACCCGGCGATCGCTCCCCGGAAAGCCCCATCGGAAAATAGTCACCTTCTGGGTGTCGCGGTTAAATTCGTTGTAGCCCCCGCCCACATCCCAGGAAATCACCAGCCAGAGATAGGTGGACAACAGCAGCGCCGCAACGCCATAGAAGCCCATCACTAGCCCCTGGGGCCGAAAAACCAACTGGGTTGGGTCAGAAAAGAGCAACAGGTTGACCTGGAAATAGCTCGATAGACTGGATAGGACAAACCCAATCCCACCCAAGAGGGTTACCACGGCCCACAGATAATTGCTGGGACGACGGGAACCCAAAACTGGGCGACGCAAGATCGTCTCGGATGAGAGGGGTACGGTCATAGTCATGAAATCGTCGGGTATGACAGAGATGGAACAGGTCAGCCCTCTGATTCTATGTCATTGGGTGGGCCATTGAACCATTCCCTGAACCATTCGATCCCGTTAGACACGCTTGAGCAGGCCCAAGGCGAAGCCCAAATTGAGGACTAGGGCACTGAAACCAAAGAGGGCCATACTTTCGGCGGACTGCAGCACAAAGGTGACCGATCCCGGTCCCGGCCATTGCAGGACCTGCGGCCCTTCGAGATGGGCAAGACTGCGCACCAAGACGAAGGCCGCGATCGCCCCGGAACGTAGATGGGGACTGACATCCTGCCGCACCACATAACGATAGGTCACCCCAAACATCAGCCCCGTGAGGGCGACGGCTCCCGCCTGGATCAGTCCAAATCCAGTGTTGAAATCCAAGCTTGAAGCGGTGAGGGCAAAGGCTAAATGGGGCGTAATCCAGGTTTGGACAACCCCCTGCCAGAGCAGGGTTGCTAGCAGTGCGGCGATCGCCCCCGTGAGGCCAACTTTGAGGGATTCCATACGCTCGGCCATGGACAGATCCCCAGGATTTGCGACGGAATTCGGGACGAGATTTGCGGCGGGACTCGCGGTGGAGTTGACGCTGGGATTCGCAGCCTTATTCATGGGGCATTGGAAATTTTTATCGTTTCAGTAGACTAGACCGTTGACTAGGCAACTTCGATTAATTGGGTTGCGCGGCTTCGCCGCGCAACCCAACCCTGATTCTGTTGTAGGCACTCCGGTGAAAAACTGTCATCATCAGACCCTAGGGTTCCCCCAAAATCAGGGATACAGCCCTGAGTGTCTACAGGGCACCTCGATTAATTGTGGCAGGCGACTTCGCCGCCTGCCACAACCCTGATTCTGCCGTGGGCACCACGGTCGAAATTTGAATAGATCGAGGTGCCCTACAGCTAGGGCGGGCGTGTCACTCTGATATTCTCAGGTTTCTACCGTGAATTGATGACACGCCCTCGAGATCCGATCGGGAGCGCGTCAGAATCTGCTCCCACCGCCGCTATTGGGGTGAAGGACTGTGGAGGAATTCTAGGGGGAGACCGTCCCCATCGGCAATAAAGGCCACTTCATAGATCCGATCGCCAATCTGTTGTTGCTGGGGAGGCAGGAGGACCTGCAAGGCGAGGGGCGGATCGATCGGTGCGGCGACTAGGCGTTGGCCCACCTGCTCTAACCAGTGGGGAAGCGTTGGAGCTAGGGTCGTAACATCAAAGGAGAGGTGATAAAAGCCGGTGTAATGTTCATCGCCAAAGGCATCGGGACTGGGAGCGGGCTGGGGAATTTGGATTAGCTCAATCCGGCCCCATAACTCTCCCCCCTCTAGCCAACAGGCCAGGGTAAAGCCTGTGGTGAAGCGTTCCTTGACTTGAAAGCCCAGGGCCTCATAGAAGGCGATCGCCCGGTGAATGTCAGCAGTGCGAATCGAAACGTGGTGCATGGTGGCCCCCGGGATGTCCCCTAGTCCAGCAGTTTGACATAGGCTGCAGAGGCACTGGCGCTGTGGTCCGTTTCTAGGTCAAAGTTAATCACGTTCCAGCGGGACTCAGGATCGGGCAGGGGACTGAAGGAAACGGGCAAACCATAGAGCTTAGGTACTGGGGCATTGGGATTTTGGGGTGACCAGCCCGAGCTGCGCTCAAAATAGGCACTGATGATGCTCCGGTAGCGTTCCGCAATAATCACGCGCTTGGCGCGGTAACCCTGGGTATAGAGCCGATCGAGGGCTTCATGGATTTCAAAGCGAATGCCGTCGGGGTGGGTATGCTGGCGATACCAGACCCCTTCCCACTGGCGCCACTGCCGACCCGACTGAAGATGGACGAGTTCCTGGGTTTGGGGATCCGCTTCAAAGGCACCATGACGGGGGCAGAGATAGGTGTCGGTTAGGGTTAAGGCTGGAATTGCTTGCCGACAATGGGGACAGCTAATTTCCGCCCCAAACACCGGATATTGCACAGCCGGATCAATCATTGGATTAATCATGGGAGCTTGGTAACCTCCATCACACCACAATAGGCTCGAAAATTCTCACTGGTGACCTATTATAGTGTTTGGCTTTTATTTAAGCAGTTTTACTCACGGGCACCTCGATTAATTGGGTTGCGCGCCGAAGCCGCGCAACCCAACCCTGATTCTGCCCTAGGCACTCCGCTGGAAATTTGAATTATTTGAATTAATCGAGGTGTCCTCACCTGACCTATCCGAAGCATTATCTGAGATCGTGTCCGAACCCCTACCCCCCGTCTTACCCCTCGATCGCGTTACCCCCTGGCCCCTGGTCACGGGCGGTTTAGAAACCGATCGATCCCTGTGGACATCCGCCGCTTTTATTGCACCCGATGCGGCGATTACGGGTCAAGTCAGTCTCGGAGCGGGGGCTAGCGTGTGGTATCAGGCCGTTGTGCGGGGAGATGTGGAGCGGATTGAGGTGGGCGCCTACACCAATATCCAGGATGGGGCAGTTTTGCACTGTGATCCGGGCGAACCGCTGATTTTGGAAGACTATGTGACGATCGGCCATCGAGCTGTGATCCACTCGGCCCATGTGGAGCAGGGCAGTTTGATCGGCATTGGGGCGATCGTCCTCAATGGTGTGCGGATTGGGGCAGGCAGCATCATCGGGGCCGGGTCGGTGGTGACCAAGAGCGTGCCACCCCGATCGCTGGTGATGGGGGTTCCGGGCAAGGTTATGCGTCATGTTTCCGAGGATCAGGTGGCCCATCTGCTGGAACATGCCCAGCGTTACAGGTTGCTGGCCCAGCACCATGCATCCCATGGCAGCCGCTCCGGTGCCTAGGGGCTGGCTGCATCGGCACTAGGGCACCTCGATTAATTGGGTTGCGCGGCAAAGCCGCGCAACCCAACCTTGGTTCTGCCGTGGATCCTGCGGTGAGAATCTGTATTCATCGAGATTAATCGAGGTGCTCACTCAGTAGGTCGGGCAAAATAAACTGACCTGAAAACGGCTGAAACCCTAGTAGCAGCGCTATTATCCCACACAGGAGAATGACTCCGGTCCCCTTAACTGCATCGGTACTCCTAGCGTTGAGTTCAAGTCACCCTATGGCCTGTTCCCCTGGTTTACTGAGCCCCACTGCGGCAGAAGCCCGCATTTGTGAGCTGCTCCACCCCCTCGATCGCCACCAGGATCGGGAACTATTGCCACTGGCCCAATGCCGAGGGCGTATTTTAGCCGAGCCGATCGCCAGTCCCCTCGACTTTCCCCACTGGGATAATTCTGCCATGGATGGCTATGCGGTCATTGCAGCCGATTTGGCCGCTGCTTGCCCCGAGAGCCCAGTCTCTCTCCAGGTTAGTCAAGAAATTCCAGCCGGAACCGTTCCCACTACTCCACTGCAGCCCGGTCAAGCTGCCCGTCTCTTCACCGGTGCCATGATGCCCCCCGGTGCAGACACCGTGATCATGCAGGAGCAGGCCCACCGTCAGGGCGATCGGGTCACCGTGGGCATGGCTCCCCAACCGGGGGCCTGGGTCCGGAAGCAGGGGGCATTTCACCAGGCCGGACAACCCTTACTCGCAGCGGGGAGTCGCCTCGGTGCCCCGGATTTGGCGATTTTAGCGGCAGCCCAGTGCGCCATGGTTCCGGTTTATCGACAACTGCGGGTGGCGATTCTGTCCACGGGGGATGAGTTGGTGGGGATCGATCAGCCGTTGGCCCCAGGGCAAATTGTGGATTCTAATCGCTATGCCCTGGCGGCCTTGGTGACGGAAACCGGCGCGATCGCCCAGGTTTTGGATCCGGTACGGGACGATCGATCGGCCCTGAAAACTGCGATTACCGCCGCTGCTAGCACTGCCGATGTGATTTTGTCATCGGGCGGCGTTTCCGTGGGCGACTATGACTATATTGACCAGATTCTGACGGAACTGGGGGCCGATTTGGCAATTCGATCGGTGGCAGTGAAACCCGGCAAGCCGCTCACGGTGGCAACAATCCCCGCCAATCTGCAGACCCCCCCGGGCTCGAACCTCCCCCCAACCTCTATCCCCCGTCCCTGCCTCTACTTTGGTCTTCCCGGCAATCCGGTTTCTTCCACCGTCAGCTTTTGGCGCTTCGTTCAGCCTGCATTGCGGCGTTTGGGGGGAGAGCCCGCCGCAACCGGTCGTTGGTTGAGTTTGCCCACAACAGCGGCTCTCACCAGTAAGGGTGATCGGGAAACCTATGTCTGGGGCCGACTGGAGACCCAATCGACAGACCTGGGGCCAGCCCTCGCCTTTGTGCCAGCCCTAGGTCAGCAAAATTCAGCAAATTTGATCAATCTTGCCCAAACCCAAGCTCTGGGTGTGGTCCCGATCGGGACGGAGGAAATTCCCGCCGGATCGATCGTGTCGGTCCTTTGGGTTGGCTAGATTGAAATTTTTCGAGATGCCCGGTACCCAGGCTGATCTGGGAATGCGCTCGGAGCGCCCGAGTCAACGATCGCACCCCCAAAGTGGGTGGGTGCGATCCCCCAACAATAACGGTGGGATACCTCGATTAATTGGGTTGCGCGGC
>JAYKIB010000118.1:0-8752 GCA_035285005.1 Prochlorothrix sp. | reverse complement strand
AGGCCAGTGGGAGAAAATAGCCAGATCATTGGTCTACTGAGGTATTCGCCGATCCACCACTGGCTTGATAGGCTTCAAGCCTTCAGATTCACTCTCAGCCTGTTTTCTCGAAAGTGGGATGCTCCCTGAGTGACTGACCTGAGTGACTGACAAAACGGATCTAGTCCGTGGACCCTCTCCCAAAAATTTGATGGATCAAGGTACCCCTTCATGGCAGCTATTCACTTCATGGCAGCTATTTATTGCATGAGGTACAGAAGCTCAGGGATCTCCCACCCTATCCCCTGTCTCTGAAGAGAGACACCCAACCTCACCCAAGCGTTAGTCACTTTAATTAAAATTAATGAAGCAAACTTTATAAAGAGATCTGGCAAGATTTAAGCTTAGGGGCACATGAGTCCCTCAATTCATTAGGGTAGGCGGCCCTGGTGCCCCTTGGTATCCCCTGGCGCCCCTTGTAGAGCACCGGTTTTAGGTAGAGCACCGAGCGAAAAATCACGCTTTTCACGGTGCCCCAAAGCAGTCGAACTTTCAAAACTTGCAGAGGTTTTCTATGGCTAGTCGCCCCATTATTTTAGGAATTGTTGGGGACAGTGCGGCGGGTAAAACAACGCTGACCCGAGGAATCGCCCAAATTCTGGGTGAAGAGAATGTAACCGCAATTTGTACGGATGACTATCACCGTTACGATCGCCAGCAACGGGCTGAGATGGGGATTTCAGCCCTTCATCCCGACTGTAATTACTTAGACATTATGCAGCAGCATTTAAACCTGCTGCGCACGGGTCAACCCATTTTGAAGCCCATTTACAATCACCACACGGGTGCTTTTGATCCGCCGGAATATATTAAGCCCGAACGGTTTGTTATTGTTGAAGGCCTCCTGGGCTACTCCACTCGGGCAATGCGGGATGCCTACGATGTGAAGGTTTATCTGGCACCACCGGAGTCCCTACGGGAAGCCTGGAAGGTGAAGCGGGACACCGCCAAGCGCGGTTATACGCCAGAGCAAGTCAAAGCTCAATTACAAATGCGGGAGCCAGACTCCGAGGCCTATATTCGGCCCCAGCGCCAATGGGCAGATGTGGTCGTTTCCTTTTACCCGCCCCCCGATGGTTCGGGCCAAGATGATCTGTTGCTCAATGTCCGCCTGGTCTTGCGCCCCACGATCTCCCACCCCGATTTCACCCACTTCCTCAGTCCCGATGGCTCCCATTTGGGGGATGCGATTCGGCTCGATCTCGATCGGGATATGGGCAAACCGGTGGATGTTTTGGAGGTGGATGGCCACGCCAATGAGACCCAAGTCCAGGAATTGGAACGGCAACTCTGTGGCGAAGTACCCTACCTGGGCCAGTTTTGTAGCCTGGAAGGAAACACGGAAATTGGCAAGGTGGTGGGCACCACGGGGGAAACTTTGCAAAGTTATCCCCTCGCACTGACTCAATTGCTGATTACCTACCATATGCTCAAGGCTGCTAAGATTTAGCACCCCAGTCGGGTTCCCAACTCCTCTCGATCCCTGGCCCACATTTCCCAAGTAGACCACGGATGCAGTCCCCCCTCCCTTGGAGCAGGGTCGCCCCCACTTTGTGGGGGCGACCCCTGAACGATAACGGTGGCTAGACTGAGGCAGCAGGGTACTAGGAATCGCGGGGCTCGATCGTCGCGTAGAACGTCTGAAGCGATCGAGCCACCTGATCCACGCTTGCCCGAGGCGAAATGCGCGGACAAATCTGCTCCGTTCCCGTCGCAGTGAGCGCACAAATCACCGGGATTTCAAACTCGTAGGCCCGCATCCACGCCTCGTTAGTCCGAATATCCCGCACCTCCAGATCGATCGAGAACGCCGTAATAGCCCGAATCTTTTCCTCCAAGCCTTCACAGAGGTGACAACCGGGCTTACTGTACAGAATTAGCTGCATTTCTGGGTTCCTCACCACCTTACTCCACCACCTGTAAACGCTGGGTCACAAAAGTTATGCCCCCCTTGCGCACAACCACCGCCGAGATCCAGCGCGTGTCCTCTACCCCCGGCGCACGCCCCACCTTGAAAATTCCCCCACTCACGATCGGCTCCAAACCAATCTCCGTAATGGCCCCGTAGGACTCTTGGCGCACCGCCTCATCCAGCACCCCCCCCAGCAACAGATCATCCCCCAGGGGTTCCGTCACAATCACATCAAAGTTGAAGGATTCATTCACCTGCACCTGCTCCGGCAACTGAACCACCAAGGTTGGCGGTACCTCCCCCGTCTGGATTTGGCTCCGTTCCCCCAGCACCTCCTCCCGCACAATTCGATCCCCCTGCCAGTACTGGCGCAAGTGCAACTGGGACTCGAGGGAGAGGGTCCGCTGTGCCAGTCGCTCCGTACCCCCAATTTGGGTCCGAGTTTCCGTCACAATCTGGCCATTTACCTCATCCCAGGACAGTAACTCCGTCTCGTAGCGCAACCCCGAAAAGCGTTCCCAAAACAACGTCAAGGACTGACGTAAATCAGCGCGGGTCCAGCCATCCTCATGGAGAAAAGTCCGATCGTAGAACCCCAGTACCGTCTCCAAATCCTCAGCACTGGCGGCCCGATCGATCGCGCTTAAATTCTGCACAACCGCCGCCGGTGCCGATGCCGATCCCCCCGCCTGGGCCAGAATCTGAGCTTGGGGCGACACCTGGGGCGAAACCTGGCGCGAAACCTGGGGCGATACTCGGGACACCGGATCCCCTTCAGAGCGATCGATCGTCCCAGCCATTCCCACCTCCGGGACCAGCAGGCTCAACCCCGCCACCACGCCCGAGGCCATCACCCCATGGACCAAAGCACGAAGTGTAACAGAGTCATAGGATCTGGCGAAGCGGGTTACAAATTGCAGTGAAACAGACATAGCGATCGGGGGATGGGAGGAATAGGTGGACGTGGGAAAGTTGATTTGGGCACCTCGATTAACCGTGGCGGGCGGCTGCGCCACCCGCCACAATCCTGATTTTTACGGGGGTCGCAGGACGAACATTGCAATGAATCGAGGTGCCCCTTGGGGAGAGGGATTTAGGGTGAGGGCTGCCAACAGGAAGATGAACCTAAACCGCCTGTTCCCCTTGCCCGCAGCCCTCGACAGGCGCGCACAGACCCAGACAGATCTATAGTAGGTCTGATTGTTTCAACCTTACCCGAAGGAGCGCTTTCGTGACCGCAGCCCCGCCCCGCCTTCTCATAGCAGCGAGTGGAACCGGAGGACATTTGTTCCCCGCGTTAGCCGTTGCGGCTGAATTGGATGATTGTGCCATCGAATGGCTCGGGGTGCCCGATCGGCTCGAAACGACTCTAGTGGGTGATCGCTACCCCATACACACCGTACGAGCCGCCGGCTTCCAAGATCGGCTCGGCTTCGGCACCCTCAAAACCATCTGGGACCTACTGCGATCGATCGTCCAAACCCGCCGCATCCTGCAGCGAGGCCGCTTCCAAGGCGTATTCACCACCGGAGGCTACATCGCCGGACCCGCCATCCTTGCGGCCCGCTCCCTAGGTCTGCCTGTCCTGCTCCACGAATCCAACGCCCTACCTGGTAAAGTTACCCGCTGGTTCAGCCCCTGGTGTACCGAAGTCGCCCTCGGCATCGACAGCGCCGCCCGCTACCTGCCCCCCAAGGCTCAAACCAGTTGGGTCGGCACCCCCGTTCGCCAGGACTTTCACCAAACTCCTCCCCCAGCGCTCGATCTCCCGATCCCTGCCCAAGCCCCCCTATTGGTCGTCATGGGGGGGAGTCAAGGGGCCGTGGGCTTGAATCAAGTGGTTCGGCACTGTGCCCCCACCTGGCTAGAGGCGGGACTCTGGATCGTCCACCTCACAGGGGACATCGATCCCGATCGCCACAGTCTCCAGCATGAGCATTACATCACCCTGCCGTTCTACGACCGGATGGCAGCCCTACTGCACCGCGCCGACCTCGCCATCAGTCGATCGGGAGCAGGCTCCCTCACCGAACTGGCCATCACCAAAACCCCCGCCATTCTCGTCCCCTACCCCTACGCCGCCGAAGATCACCAAACCTACAACGCCACGGTGTTCGCCTCCGCCGGCGCCGCCCTCCTCTGCCAACAACAGGACATCCTCCCCGACGACCTCACCGACAAAGTTCTGCTCCTCCTACGGGGCACCCTCCAGCGCTACCAAGACCCCACCCATCTCCCCTTCACCCCCAACGATCCACTCATCATCATGGCCGCCAAAATGGGCGAGTTGGCGATCGTCAACAGTGCCCAGTTGTTAGCCGATCGCATCCGCCAATTGGTGTCACGGTAGGGCACCTCAATTACTTGTGGCCGGCGACTTCACCACCCAACCCAGCCCTTATTCTACCCAACCCTTATTCTTGGGTGGGTCACTGGGCGAAAATTTGGATTTTTCGAGGTGCCCAGTAAAAACAGGGACAGGCGAGGGACTGAGCGAGGAGAAAAACGTAGTAGATTGAGCGTGAATACGTTACGCTAGCGCTAACGCACCCCGTGTACACAGTTGATCGCGATGCGGTGAGTCCCTGATCCGGTCAGCCCCCACGTCGATCGACACCTGATTGCCGTGGCGATGGCCGCCATCCAGTTGCGGGGAACAAGCTTGGGGCACCATGATTCCATTACAACTCACCTTGCGCAATTTCTTGAGCTATCGGCAGGCCAGCTTAGATCTGCGGGGACTGCACACGGCTTGTATTTGTGGGGCCAATGGAGCCGGTAAATCCTCCCTCCTTGAAGCGATAACCTGGGTCCTATGGGGCCAAGGTCGGGCCGTCACGGAGGATGACGTCATCCATGGCCAAGAGCGGGAAGTGCAGGTTGACTTTGTTTTTGAGAGCCAGGGACAGATTTATCGAGTTTTTCGCAGTCGGCAACGGCAGCAGAGTACGGTTTTGGAGTTTCAGGTGGCCCAGTCGGGCGAGGCAACGGATCTCAACTACCCATTCCGGAGTCTCACGGAGCGGGGCGTGCGGGCCACCCAACAGCGCATTAATACCACGCTGAAGTTGGACTACGAGACCTTTATTAATTCGGCTTACCTGCGTCAGGGGCGTGCCGATGAGTTTATGCTCAAACGGCCCAGTGAACGCAAGCAAATCCTGGCAGATTTATTAAAATTGCAGGATTATGACGAGCTAGCCGATCGGGCGAAGGAAAAGGCCAGAGACCATAAGGCGCAGGCAACCATCCTCGAGCAAAGCTTAGCACTACTGGAGCAGCAACTCGCCACAGCACCGGCCCTGGCCGAAGATTGCGCAGCCCTAGAGGCCAGCTTGGCCGCCCTCCAGCGAGACCAGGAACACGATCGCGACCAACTGGCGCAGCTCCAACAGCAACAACAAACACAGCAGGAGTGGCGCAAAACCCTGACGTGGTATCAACAGCAGCACCAGCAACTGGCGCAGCTCATGGGCCAGTTAGGGGAGGAAATCCAGCGAACTGAAGCAGAGGGGCAGAAACTCACCTTAACATTGCAGGCGCAGGCGGAGATCGAGCAGGGATACGCCCAGTGGCAGGATTTGCAGGCCCAGGAAGAAAGTTGGAACCAGCGAGCCCAGACCTACCAACAGTACAACCAACAGCTACAGACCCTGCGACAACAGTACCGAGACCAGGAGCAACAGCTACAGCACCAGCGCGGGGGGCTCCGACAGCACCACGAGCAGATGGAGCAGCAGCAGGCCAGTTTACAGCAGATCCTCCAGAAGAAAGAGGATGTGGCGGCAGCCGTTCAACAGTTGACTGGGGCTCGCGATCGACTCCAACAATTGGACAAACTCCAGGCCCAGGTTACCCCCCTCCTCCAGCGACAAACCCAAATCCAACTTCAGCTTCAGGCCAGCCAGGGTCGTCTCAGTGCCCGTTTAGAACAGATTACAGTTCAGATTCAAGATCTCAATCAGCAGAAAGCCCAGTTTCCCCAGCTTCAGCGCGACTTTGATACGATTCAAGCCCAGGTTACCCATCTGGAGCAACGGCAGCATTACCTGGAACAAGTCAAGGAGAAAGGGCTAGAACGACGAGCCTTCCAGGAACGGCTCCAGGCTCACCAACGGGACTACGAAACCCAACTCGAGGAGTTGGATCAGAAAATCGTGCAACTCCAGGAACCGGGCATGGCTTGCCCCCTATGTAACCGTCCCCTGGACGATCATCACTGGGAAATTGTCCAGCAGCAGCACCAGCACGATCGCCAGGAGATTCTAGATTTAATCTATGTGGTCAAGGATCAGCAGACCGTCTCCGATCGCGAAATTCAAGTGTTGCGCCAGGAATATCGAGAGGTGGAACTGGAGGTGCGGGACTACCATCGCTGTTTGGAGCGACGGGGCCAACTCCAGCAGCAACTGGAGGTAAGTCAGGGTATTGCAGAACAACTCCAGGAATTAGAAACAGAAGCAGAGACCCTGGGACGGATGCTGCAACAACAGGAGTTTGAGCCAGACTTACAGCGGGAATTGCAACATTTAGAGCACACCTTGGCGGACCTGGCCTATGACGATCGTACCCATGCCTTGGCGCGGGGAGAGGTGGAACGGTGGCGCTGGGGTGAAATTCGCCAAGCCGAAATTCACAGTGCCGATCGCCAGTGCCAGCAAATTGAGGAGCAAAAGCCCCAGGTGGCGGCACAACTCGCCCAGGTGGAACGGGAGCTGAGCCAAATGCAAACGGGTCCCCTGTGGCATGAGATCCAGCAGCTGGAGCAGCAGATCCAAGCCCTTGACTACGATCTCGATCGCCATACCCAACTGCGCCGATCGCTCCGGGACAGCCAAGGCTGGGCCGTCCGCCACCAGGAACTGATCCAGGCCCAGCAACACTACCCCCAGGTCCAGTCCCGCTTAGAATCCCTGAACCAACAGGCCCAAAGCCGTCAGCAGGAGCAGGGTACACTCCAGCAGCAAATTACGACCCTCCAAGCCCAAATTCAGGCAGCTCCCGATCTTTTGACCCCCATTGGGCAGTTGCAGCAGCAAATCGAAGCGCGCCGCCAGCAGCGGGACCAACAGTTTGCTGCCCTGGGACGGGTGCAGCAACAACAGCGACAACTGGAAACCCTCGATCGCCAGGGCCAGCAGCAACGGCAACAGCTGGAGACCTGTCGGCATCAACAGCGGGTTCACCAGGAATTAGGCCATGCCTTTGGTAAAAACGGCATCCAGGCGCTTCTGATCGAGAATTTACTCCCCCAACTGGAAAGTGAGGCCAATCAAATTCTGTCACGCCTCAGTGCCAACCAACTCCATGTGCAATTCATTACCCAACGGGCCAAACGCAGTCGCCGCAGTGGCGATCGCACCGGAGACAAGCTCATTGATACCCTCGACATTTGTATCGCCGATGTGCGAGGAACCCGGCCCTACGAAACCTATTCGGGGGGAGAGGCGTTTCGGGTGAACTTTTCCATTCGACTGGCCTTGGCCCGACTCTTGGCCCAGCGATCGGGGGCAGCGCTGCAATTACTGATTGTGGATGAGGGCTTTGGGACGCAGGATACGGAGGGATGCGATCGACTTATTGCCGCAATCAACGCGATCGCCAGTGATTTCGCCTGTATTTTGACCATTACCCACATGTCCCAGTTTAAGGAAGCCTTCCAAACCCGCATCGAGGTCACCAAAACCGGCCAGGGATCCCAGCTCACGCTGACTGCCTAGGACCGGATTTGTGCGCGGAGACCTGCGGGATATTGTATGGGCACCTCGATTAATCCAAATTTTTGTCCTGTGCTCCACGCAAGAGTCAGGGTTGTGGCGTGCGGCTTCGCCGTACACCACAATTAATCGAGGTGCCCTTATGGAATCCGTTGGGCTAAACGTTGGGCCGTTCGCAGAATTTGACCCGCCAAAATCGCCGCCCCAAAGCCATTATCAATATTCACCACCCCAATTCCCGCTGCGCAGGAATTGAGCATCGTCAACAACGGCGCGATTCCCCCAAAGCTCGCTCCATAGCCCACACTGGTGGGCACCGCCACCACCGGACAGTCCGCCAGACCCGCCACCACACTGGGCAGCGCCCCCTCCATCCCCGCCACCACAATCAACACATCCGCCCGATCGATCACCGCCCGGTTACTCAACAGCCGGTGAATCCCCGCCACCCCCACATCCCAGAGCCGCTCTACCTGGAAACCGCATAGCTCCGCCGTCACCGCCGCCTCTTCGGCAACGGGCAAATCCGCCGTCCCAGCCGTAAGAATGGCGATCGTCCCCCCCTGGTTCCCAGGCGTCCCTCCCTCCGGGACCAGCGCACAGATTCGGGCCACCGGAAAATAGCGCGCTTCGCGCACCTGGCTCCGAATCGTAGGGAAAGCATTGGGATCAACCCGTGTCGCCATCACTACACCTTGGTGCTGGCTCAAACGATACATAATTTGGGCAATTTGACCAGGAGTCTTATCCTGGCCCCAAATCACCTCCGGAAAGCCTGTGCGCAGAGCACGATGGTGATCGACCCGAGCAAAATCTCCCACCGTCTCCCCCGTGAAATTTTTGAGGTGGATTAAAGCCTCCTCGGGAGAGAGATGGCCGCGAGCAACGCGATTGAGCAAGTGTTGAAGTTCAGCGGGCTGCATGGGAAGAGGAACAATAGCAACGGACAGGGTTGTGGAGACAGGATAAAACGCGAGATCCCCGTTGTGTGGAAATCTCGCCCTCCAGCGTGATCGATCGCAACTGAGCGGCTGCCATATCCACCGCCCGATTCGTTGCCATATCTGAACCCAGCTAGTGATCG